>DKKJ01000267.1 GCA_002455175.1 Opitutaceae bacterium UBA6669 | reverse complement strand
CTCGATCTCGGCCTTATCGCGGTAGGTCTTATCGGGATCCGCGACGGAGTGGCCGCGGTAACGGTAGGTCCTGAGCTCGACGACTGCAGGTTTCGATTCCTCACGCGCGCGGGTAAGGAAATCGTTCATCACCGAGCGCACTTCGTAAATGTCATGACCGTCAGCCACGCCCCACTCCATGTGGTAGCCTTCGGCGCGACGGGCGAGATCGCCCGCGGAGGAGCGAGCTTGGCTGGTTCCCATGGAGTAACCGTTGTTTTCGATTACGAAAACCACGGGGAGATCCCAGAGAGCGGCCAAGTTATAAGCTTCGTGAACGGCACCCTGATTGACGGCACCATCACCCATGAACGCCATCGACGCACCCTTCANNCCCGTAAGCGAGGCCGACACCGAGGGGAATCTGTCCTCCCACGATGCCATGGCCACCCCAGTAATTGCGGGAAGGGTCAAAGTAGTGCATCGATCCACCTTTACCCTTTGAGCAACCGGTCACTTTGCCATAGAGCTCCGCCATCAGCGGCTTGGTGTCCATACCGACAGCGATGGCGTGGCCGTGGTCACGGTAGGCAGTGATAATGTGGTCGTTCTTGCCCATCAAAGAGCAACACCCCACAGCCAAGGCCTCTTGCCCAATGTAGAGGTGGAGAAAGCCACCAATCTTTTTGGCCAGGTAGGCCCGCAGGCTGCGTTCCTCGAAACGCCGGATGCGCACCATGGTCCGCAGAAACTCAAGCTTCTGAGAAGCTGTAAGTTGGGCATTCACCGGAGCCGTGCGGTACCGGTTGGGATCTTTGACGCCCTCGGCGTCTTTTTTATCGGCGATAGCGGTCGGTTTTTTGCTCACAGGAAAACGCGTTGAAGAGGGNNGGAGATTTTCCGGCGGAATTGAGCGAAATCAAGTGTTTGTTAGGAAAGGCCAAGGCCTTTCGTCGAGAAGCCGGAAGCAGGACTGGTAGAACCTACACAGGTGTTTTGCCGAAGCAAAGTCCGTTTCCTCGCTACCGCGCCTTATCCATGAGGATAAGGACAAGTGTCGACAAATTCCATTCATTGGTTAGCTTTTTGGTCCTTCCCACCCACCGTGCCACGACGCCCGGCTCCATTTCAGGGCGGTATGGCCTGTCGTCACGTTGAGCTTATGTCTTTTCAGTTTTATTGCATATCCGCAGCCATTGCGTGCTGGCTGGCGAGTGGTTGGTTGACCCCTGCTTGGGGGCAGAAAAGAGGGGAAACCTGGACGCGCGTGACAACGCCGCACGTCACGTTGCTTTCTTCTGCTCCGGCCAAGCGCACCCAAGAATGGGCGGTGCAGTTTGAGCAGTTTTGTGACGTGATGGGGACGTTTTTCCCTTCTATTGATCAACCCCGTCAGCCGCTGACGCTGGTCATCTTTCGCGACCGTCGCTCGTTTGAGCCGTTTTTGCCGAAAGAAGGGAAAAAAGCTCAAAACCTAGGTGGCTATTTTTCACAAGGGATCGATCGCGCGCACATCGCGATGTCAGAAGATGCTTGGGCCGGAGATAACAGTGTGATCACTACGCTCTTTCATGAGACCGTGCACTGGTACACCAGTGGTATGAGTATCGAGTTGCCGGCGTGGCTGAGTGAGGGCGTGGCGGAGCTGTTTTCCACTTTTAAGGTACAAGCCGACCAGTTTATTCTCGGGGAACCCCTCGTTTGGCATCTACGTCTTCTTGCCACACATCGTTGGATCCCTCTTCGGACGCTGAGTGCCACTCATCGCGGCGCGTTAACCTATAACGATGACGTGCGTACGGGTGTTTTTTACGCGGAGTCGTGGGCATTTGTTCACTACTTAATGTTTGGCGAAGGCGGTGGGGGAATTGCCGCTCTGAATGAGTACCTGAATTCCCTCAAGAAAGGGGTGCACCCTGACGACGCATTTCAAAAAGCTTTCGGAGGGACTTATGAAGATCTGGATACTCGCCTCAAGACCTACCTCAAAACGGGAAAATACCGAAAGCAGGTCGGCAACTTTGAGAGAAAGGGTATGGAGAATTCATTCGAGCACGAGGCGGCAACCATCGCGGAGGTAGAAACTGCCAAGGGGTCGCTCTTAATGAAGCTGGATCGAAAAGAGGAGGCGGCGGCACGGTTCGAATTGGCCTTGGCTCAAGGGAAGCCGTCCATTGATCTTTTAGAAGCTCGTGGGNNGTCGCAAAGAAGGATTTTGCTGCGGCGGCCAAGGAGTTTTCCGGAGCGCTTGAGCAAGGATCGAGGAGCTTTTTCGCTCACTACCTTGTCGGCTTCGAGAAATTGAACCCTTATCTGGACGGCGATTCTAAGTTCAATTCAGTGCCCAAAGAGGTCGTGACGTCGGCGGCGAATGATTTCAAGCGGGCCATCAATCTTCATCCGCGTTTTCAACCTGCTTACCATTCCCTAGCTGGGATTATGGGAATCAAGGAAGCACAAGAGAGCGATAGGGAATTCATGACCCAGGGTGAGAAGTTCTTTCCTCAGGATGCAATGATCCAATTGGGATTAGCGACTCTCGACTACCGCGAGAAAGCGGTGGGACCGGCCCGTGAGCGTTTGGCCCGTGTGCTCGAGTGGGAGCCGCGTCCCGATCAGACCACGATGGGTTATGCGCGGCGTTTGTCCGAGGCGTGGGAGCGCGACGATTTTGAATCCCGCCTAACCCAGCTGATGGAGAAACGTTCTTTCGATGAGGCTCTGGCTTTAATCGATAGTGCACTTCCCAAAATCTCGTCGGTGATGGAGCGATTGGAGTTGGGTCGGCGTCGAGAAATTATCTTGGTGCAAACCCAGCTGGAAGAGGTGCAGGATATGTTAGAGGATGGACGTTGGGTGGAAGCGAAACCTATCTTGGAAAAGATGCTCGCTTCAGAGGTCAATCCTGCCGCCAAAAGGCAGGCTGCACAGTGGCTCGACTCGATAAGGAGAATGCAGGAGCGCGCCGAACGGCGTGCGTCCGAACGCCGCTAGACGGTTGATTCAGATCCGGAAACCTTGGACAAAACGGATTTGAGATAATCGAGGCTACGTCGGGCCGTAACCTCGGCGCCGGGCGTGAAATCGAACACTTCTACCGAAACGTAACCCGTGTAGCCTAGTTCGCGCAGAGTGTGAAGGACGGGGTGAAAATCGATCTGTCCAAAGCCGGGGCCTTGAGCATTGGCATCGTTGGCGTGGACATGGTGAAACCACCCGTGGCAGGCCTTGATGTTCTCGGCGATCGGGACAGATTCTGAGGACATGCTCTTCACGTCGACCATCATCTGAATGGCGGGGTGATTGATGGCCCGAACCATGTCAATGACCTCGCGGTTCGTGTTCAGCAAGGAGGTGAGATTGGCGGGCAGTGCTTCCAGGCAAAGCGTCACTCCTNNACGGCGCACAGGCGGCGAATCCCTCGCAGGCTGCTTGCCAACCTGCCGAGTGACTGACTCCTGGTAGCAGACTGCGTTGGTGGGGAGACCCGAACACCATCACCGATCCACCGAGGTCAGCACACAGATCGATCAAGCGTTGAAGGTATGTAACAGTCCGCGATCGCACCGCAGGATCGGGATGAGTAAGGTGTAGGCCTGCCGGCTTGGCTAGCAACCAATGCAAACCTACCAGTGTGAGACCATGATCGTTTGCGAGCTTTCGCAGTTCTCGACGCTGGGCGGCGCTGACCGTAGCGACGTCTTCGGCCAACGTGAAGGGAGCGAGTTCTAGCCCGTCGTAGCCGACCTCCGACACAACCTCGACGACGCGACGAAAATCCCAACCTTCAAACAACTCGTTACAGATGGCAAAACGCATGACAAATGCCGCGACGCATATCCTCGGCATCCGTCAACGTATCGGTCTCCTGGTGCCTTGGCGAGCGAGGCGTCCAAGGCAGGAGTTGCGGGTGCTAAAGCGAGCGCGTAGAGTCTGATCGAGACAATCAGGCCAGTCCCACCCGCCGAATGACCTCTGGGGGTGGACCGTCAAATGTGGCGAGAGGTGTATTCCCGATGTACTTCAGATCATTCATGCCTTCGGGTGTGGTGTAGAAACCGCCCGCGGTGAGGTCGCGAAAACGCGCGAAGAAGCGAGCCGCTTTCTTGAGCGATGCTTTGGCGTTCGGTTCAAAACACACGTCGTCGCAAATGGCGCTTTGTTCGGCCGAGGAGAGGTCGGGGAAGGCCTTCGAGAAGCGTTTCTGTGACTCTTCTTCAATCCAGGTCAATCCCTCGAGGATGAGCGGCCGGTCGGTACGCTGCTGCGGATAAGGCGCGCTGACCCACTCGTCGATAAAGTCGACCACGCCGACTGAGGACGCGGAGGGAGATTCAGCATCAGCCGGGATGATCACATCGCAAAGTGCGGTTGCTGTTTTGCGTTGGGCCACGGAGAGTGTCAGTGGCCAGACGTCTCCGGGATTATACGTTTTGGCCAGTTCCGGATCTGTGCCATAACCCTTGGTATCGATGGGAGCGTACGGGTCCCCGCGCAGCCGGATTTGTGCGAGCGGAAGGCTGGCCGCAGCCGTTAGCATCCAGCGAATCGCTACGCGGCGTTCGATGCGTCGTTCCAAGCCGAGGCCGGAGGAGGTGGGTTCGGGAGCGCTCATAGATTTCCCTTCTTCAATTCAGAAACGATGTAGTCGGAGGCCCGCCAAGCCAGGGCCATGATGGTTTGAGTCGGGTTTTTGTCCGCGTTAGAGGGGAAAGGGGCGCCGTCGGTGAGGAACAGGTTCTTCACGTCGTGCGTCTGGCACCACTGATTGGTGACCGACTTAGAGGGATTGTCGCCCATGATGGCACCGCCGACTTCGTGAATGATCAATCCGCCCTGAGCGATCGCTTTGGCTCCATCGAGTTGAGGTTTGCCGCGTACCTTCCCACCCATCGCTGAGATGATATCGGCGAACGTTTGCTGCATGTGCGCCGCCTGCCGGGTTTCATGTTCGGACCACTTCCAGTGGAAGCGCAGAACCGGAATTCCCCAGACATCTTTCTTGGAAGGATCAATTTCGCAGAAGGAGTTTTCGTTAGGAATCATATCGCCGCGACCAGAGAAGCTGACGAAGGATCCGTAATAACGGCGGGCGTCTTCCTTGAATTTCCGTCCGTAGCTTCCTCCCGTCAGCCATTCCATGCTCGCACCCGTCGAGGCCGATGGCATCGCGCGACCGCCGCCGTACTCGATGTGGTACCCGCGTGGGAAGTTAAGTTTGCCCGCCAACTGCTCCTTATAGAGCCACCACGGCGCGTAAATATGTGCACCACCGGCACCGTCGTCATTGTAAGGTGGGAGGCTCTCAAGTAGCGGGATCTGCGCGCTCAGGCTGCTCCCCACGGTATCCATGATATACTTACCGACCAAACCGCTGGAGTTGGCTACTCCCTGAGGGAATTGGGCGTTCCTGGAGTTCAAAAGGATGCGTACGGTTTCGCACGCGCTGGCAGCCAGTACGACGACGCGGGCGGACGCGTGGCGCTCTTTGCCCGAGGTTTTATCAATGATAGTGATGCCCGTTGCCTTGCCCTGAGCGTTGACCGTGACTTCGCGCACCATGGC
This sequence comes from Opitutaceae bacterium UBA6669, assembly GCA_002455175.1. Taxonomy (GTDB): domain Bacteria; phylum Verrucomicrobiota; class Verrucomicrobiia; order Opitutales; family Opitutaceae; genus UBA6669. The sequence continues at coordinate 3,269 of DKKJ01000267.1, read as the reverse complement.
GTTGGGCAACACATCGAGGTTGCCGGAAGCCATGGCCGGAGGGATGTGGACGGTCGTGGATTGGTACGTAGCGCGGATGGAGCAGCCGCGTCCGCAGGGAGTGGCCCAGAAGCAAGCCGCTCGGGTTTGCATGGCTTCGGAAACGATGCGTTGAGCAAAGGCGTTCCCAGGGTGCAGCTTGGCAGGAAGCCGGTTGTAATCGAGACGCTGGGTGAGAACGGCGCGGTGGGCGGCGACTACGGGAATACCCATGCCTTTGGCGCGGTTTTGCATCAATAAATCGCTGATTCTGGGCTTCGGAGGTGGGAGCAGGCAGCCGTCCGGAGAATCAGGCGTGTTTTCGAGACCGTTGTTGTCGCCGTAGACTCCGATCAACATTTCGACCTTATCGTAGTAAGGAGCGACATCCTCGTAGGAAAGTGGCCAGTCGAAACCCAAGCCATCACGGGACTTGGGCTTAAAGTCGTAGGGGCCGTTTCGGAACGAGTATCGCCCCCAATGGTTGGTGCGGCCACCGAGCATGCGGGCGCGCCACCACCGGAATTCTCTCGCTGGATCATCCGAAGCTTGCGTGTACGGCTCGCCCGGAACCTCCCATCCCCCGTCGATCGTGGAGTCGTGAAATCCAAAAGNNGTGGGGCGTCGCGATTGGTCTGAAACATCGGAGTTTCCGTTTCTGGAACGTAGTTTCGACCTGCCTCCAGCATGAGCACCTTCAAACCTTCCAGCGTCAATGTGTAGGCGGTTTGTCCTCCTCCGGCTCCAGAGCCTACAACAATCGCATCATAGCTGGGCTTGAGGGTGTCAGCGGTAACAATAGCCATAAATTACTAGGTAAAAGAGGGGCGGGGTGGTAATAAGACAGGGAAGGGAGTGGCGCGCGTCAAGCGGGCCGGAAAGAACTCCAAGGAAAATGCCAAATCAGATGCAGGGAATTAGCAGACCTGTTCCACCACCACGTCAACGGGTCGTCCCGGTTCACAGTCGGCGCGCAGGGCCACAAACCGGTCGCGATAGCGATCATAAGTCGGCCAGAGCGCTGTGCGATCCGTCTCCGGAAGGTTCAGCTTATCCAGGGTACTCCGAGGGTAAAAAGCGAATTTTCCTTCGGCAAACTCCGGAGGTAGTGTATCCATAGGTCGGCGACACCGAAAGAGGAAGAGAAGCCAGTGGGATTGTCCCTCGTAGGCTTTCTCGGCGATCATGGCGAAAAGGTGCAGGTCGGCGGGAGTGATTTGGAAGCCGGTCTCTTCAAAGGTCTCACGAGCAGCACACTCAAACGGCGATTCCCCCGTGCTCGTTTCCAGTTTACCGCCGATTGGGCTCCAGGCCCCGAGATTGGGTGGCTTGGCCCGCAGGAGCAGAAGATGTTCCCCTTGCGAGTTCTCCAGAAATACAAGCACGGCGATTTTATAACCCAGCGAAGGCGACAGCGATGAGGACACGGTTGAGTAAATAATGCCTTTAGATTGCAATTATTGCTTGATTTGCAGTCTGTTTGTTTTACGAATCAAAGCATGACGTCCGACACGGTGCTGATTCTCGATTGGGGAGCGAGTCACTTTCTCGCTGCACGTGCCGCTATCGATTCCAAGGGCAACGTGCGCCTGCTGGAGGTTGCTTCGGAGGAGACGCCAGTTTCTCGGGACGGGGAACTCGCCGAAGAGCAAATTGTGTCCTCGTGGAGCAGGCTGAGAACGCGGCTGGCAATTAAAAAGCCTGTCGTCTTGCTGATATCGCACCCCCTGCCTTCTCTGCAGGTGCGGGCTCTGCCCACCGTTGCGACGTCGCATGAGCGCAACGTCTTCGAGTTTGAAGCGCGGCAAGCGGTGGGTGAGGCGCCTGGAGAGGTGGTGTGGGACTATTTGGTCTCCACGGCTGAGCGGGGTGATGGGAAGGCGCTCTTCGTTTATTCCTGGTCCCGGGAGAGTTTGGAGCGGCGCTGTCAGCAATTGGAGACTGCGGGTATTCGGGTGGGCCGCGTGCTGCCGTCTTCGGTGGCTCTGTCTTGGGCGGGACACGCGTTGAGCGACATCACTCCGGGATCGACTCTCCTCTTAGAAGTCGGAAGTCGCACCTCTCATATTTGTTGGCACGAAGGTGGACGCCGAGCTTGGGCAAGTTTTCCTTTTGGGGGAGCCATGGTGACCAAGGCGATCGCTGACGAGCAGGGAGTTTCCCTTGCGGAGGCGGAGCCCATCCAGCACACGCCCGCGTTCGGTCAGGCTGCTCATCCGCCTGAAGCGACAGCGCTCTCGACCTCCTCGACGTTGATGCCCTCGATCGTGGCGCCCTCGCCATTTTCGCTGCAAAAGACTGCAGACGTTCCTGCTGTACGGTCAGGAGAGCGTGCGGAGGATATCTTGGCGGGAAGGCTTCAGTTGGAAGTGACGCGATTTCTGGTGAACCAAAGGAAACCGGGCGAAGCGCCACCACCCACGCGCCTAGTGGTAAGTGGTGGCGGCAGCNNAATCGCGTCGCGCTTGGGCTTGCCGGTAACTCGATGGGAACTGACGACCTCCGTGAGTACGGGAGTTGAAGAGGCGCGGCGCCGTGTGGAAACGGCTCTCAACGGGGCGCGACTGGCCACCGTTTGGGGAGCCGCCTACTTGAGCTTGCGATGCCCGGAGGTCATTTGCTCGTGGTTGCCGCCGGCCCGGAAACATCGATTGACGATCGAGCGACGGACTCGGCTGGGATTGGGAGCGGCGGCATTGGTGGCGGCTTCGTTACTCCCTCCTGCTTGGCAGTACGAACGCAGCTTGGGGGCGGTGCGTGCTCATATCGGTACGAAAGGAAACGCGATTGCTGAACGCACCGAATGGCAGCGACGCCTTCGCGAAAACTTGCGGCGAATCTCGGAGACGCAGCAAGAGGTTGCGCAGTTGCGACAGCTGAGTGCGACCAGGAACAACTGGGGCCATTTTTTCGCTGATCTTCAGGGGAAACTGGCGGAAGTAGAGGACGCTTGGATGGATCGACTCCAGTTTGTTAAGCCGGCAGGAGGATCGGGAACGCAGGCTCCGGCCCGCTTCATTCTAAGTGGGCGTATTCTTGAACGGGAAAAGGACGCGGGTGTTGCCTTGTCCGCTGAGGAGCGTGTTCGTTCGCTTCTTTCTCGTCTACGTCAGTCCCCCTTTATCGGTTTGATCGAGAACGAGCGTTTCGATCGGAACAAGCCGGGCTTACTGGGGTTTGAGGTGATGATTCGCATGGTGATGACCGAAACCCTCTAACCCAAATTCACCATGTCTCTTTGCTCAGGCCGC
>DKKJ01000217.1:2381-2515 GCA_002455175.1 Opitutaceae bacterium UBA6669 | reverse complement strand
CCACTGGTTTTGGTGTACTCCACACGAGCGGCGATGAAGCCGTTCTTGGCCACGACCGACCGCCCGAACTCGGTTATCACCCGATAGGCTCCCGAAAACAGCGCCGGCGCATGGGTGCGTAGGAGCGCGGCGTA
>DKKJ01000217.1:0-2317 GCA_002455175.1 Opitutaceae bacterium UBA6669 | reverse complement strand
TCCAGCGGGATGCCGAATTTCGAGGTTCGGGTGGCGGTACTGGTGGCGGCGATGGTGCCGACCCCGACCTGTGGGTTGATGCGAATGCCGATCTCGGAATTCGACGCCAAGGTGGCCATCAATGCCGTCACCCGTTCCAGTTCCTGGAAGTTGTCGATATTCAGCGCGGTGCCTTGCCGCAACGCCTGTTCGATTTCCCCCAGCGTCTTGGCGGGGGAGTCGAGCACGATCTCGTGAGGCAAGAAACCGGCTCGGCGGGCTTGGGCNNCGCAGGCTCGCCACGGTCTTTTCGATACCGTCCATGTCGATGAAGGCCGCCAGCAGATGTTTTTCACCGAGTAGCCCGCGTGCGACGGCCGCCTGCATCACGGTTTCCTTGCGGGGAGAGATGTCGTCGTTCATGGCGGGTTCCTTGTTGATGGTCGGCAATGGCCATGGTCTGTGATTACGGTCAGCGCGGAGTCCCGACGGATCGGAGTTCGCCGTGCGGAAACGTTAGGAGACAGCTTCTCTGAGCAAATTCTCAGTCCAGTCCATGAACACTCTCAGCCGGTGCGACAGATGGCGCCGATGTGGGTAGACGATGTTGAGAGGCATTGAGGGTGCCCTGTCGTTGGGCAGAACTTCGACCAATGTTCCATCGCGAATGTGTTCGCGCACGTCGTAGGCGGGCACTTGAATCATCCCAAGACCGGCAAGGCAGCAGGCGATCAGCGCCTCGGCATTGTTCGCCGTCGCTCGCGATCGCAGTGGGATTTTTTCGACACCGTCGGATGTTTCAATATCCCAGTACTCCACTCGGGAGGTCGTGGGCGACGCGTAGCGCACGGCGAAGTGGCGCTCAAGCTCATCGACGCTGTTGGGCGTTCCATGCCGATCCAGGTACGCCGGCGCGGCACAGTTGGCCATCTCCAGCACTCCCAGAGGTCTTGTGACGAGGCTGCCCCCGGTGACGTCGCCAACCCGGACGACGCAATCAATCCCATCCTGAATCAGATCCACTTCGCGGTCTGTGGAGCTTAGCACCACCTCCAGGCACGGATACCGCTCTAGGAGTCCCGGAAGGGCCGGAGCGAAGAGGAGCCTTCCCATGCGCGAAGGAACGCTAACGGATAAGCACCCGCTCAGGGGCTGGGACGACTCCTGGAACAGCGATTCCAATTCGTCGAAGTCACTGAGCAATCTCCCGCACCGCTCGTAGAACGCGGCACCATCCTGAGTTGGGGCAACGCTTCTCGTCGAGCGCGTGAGAAGGCGGGCGCCGAGCCGCTCCTCAAGCTCGCGTACCGCTGTGGAGACGGTGGAACGAGGGATCTGAAGTTGGTTAGCGGCGCGCGAGAAGCTCAGACAGTCGACCACGCGCATGTAGATCCGAAGGCTTTCGATGCGATCCATACGTTATTTTGTTCGTTAATACTGACCACTGTTATCAAATTCTGATGACTAGTCATCATATGTGGACAGTGTACCCTCTCGAACATCCACATGCGGAGAGGAAAAACGATGAAGAACTCAATCGACGGAAAGGTTGTCCTGATCGCCGGAGGCGCAAAGAACCTGGGTGGTCTCATCGCCCGTGACTTTGCGGAGAATGGCGCAAAAGCCATTGCAATCCACTACAACAGCGAGGGTTCACGAGCGGCGGCAGAGGAGACCAAAGAAGCCGTTGAGGGGGCAGGAGCCAAGGCTTGGCTCTACCAAGCCGACCTGACCTCCGCCTCGAACATGGAAGCACTCTTTGATGGTGCCAAGGCGCAGTTCGGCGGGATCGACATCGCCATCAACACCGTCGGTAAGGTCCTGCGCAAGCCCATCGTCGAGACAACCGAGGCCGAGTTCGACGAGATGCTGGCGGTCAACGCCAAATCGGCTTACTTCTTCATCAAAGAAGCCGGTCGGCATCTGAACGACGACGGGCGCATCATCACGATCGTCACCTCACTTTTGGCGGCCTTCACCGATGGATACTCCACTTATGCCGGTGGCAAAGCGCCCGTGGAGCACTTCACACGCGCTGCGGCCAAGGAATTCTCTGGTCGCGGAATCTCGGTGAACAACATCGGTCCCGGCCCGATGGACACGCCGTTCTTCTACGGCGAGGAGACACCTGAGCGCGTGGCATTCCACAAATCCCAAGCCATGGGCAACCAACTCACGGATATCAACGATATTGCCCCTATCGTGAAATTCTTGGCCACCGACGGCTGGTGGATCACCGGTCAGACTATCTTTGCGAACGGCGGCTACACGACTCGCTGATCCGTACGGCACGCGATCCTGTCGGAAAACATCTGGGCTCATACATGGTCGCCCCTGT
>DKKJ01000136.1 GCA_002455175.1 Opitutaceae bacterium UBA6669 | reverse complement strand
GGCGCAGGTCGTGGCCCGAGACGTCCGTCGCCATGACGAAAAATTGATTTTCGCCGATGGGGAAAACAGAGGCGAAATCCCCGCCCACTTCCTGTTTCGGAAAAAAGCACACGTCGACTCGGTCTTTGAGCTGAGGAGAATGAATACGCGTCAACGCGCGTTGTAGGTAGGCGACGTCGTGAATGGCGGACTCGGCTGCGCGAAGTGCGCGTTGACGGAGCGTGTGGCGAACGGCGCTACAGACGGATGCGGCGAAAGGAGCGACGCTGATGGGTTTCTCGTGTAAACCGTAGACTCCTTGGTGAAGGGAGTCGGTGATAAGTTGTTTTTCGCCGTCCGCGGTGACNNNCAGCCGCCAAGTAGTTTCGAACGATCGAATCGTCATCGACCACCAGGATATGGGCGGAGGGTTGAGCCGGCGCTTTCATGTTACGCAAGGCGCTGTCTGGTCCCGAGCCCGACGGGCTCTGCAAACTGCAGGATAAAAATTGAGGACGGCATGTGGTCGTGGTTCTTCCCAGGCATGACGAGTCACGGCGGGAGTTCCTGGGGACACACCCGTGCCGTGCCCTNNTAGGTCTGGACCCTGCCGGTAGAAAGCCGCTCCGCGCCTCGTTTCCTTGCGGAAACAGGTGCGAGCCTGACGTCTATATCGCCCTATCTAGGGTGGACTTGAACGATATCCCTTAGGGAAACGGCCCGAGGTCGAAGTTCGGTCCGATTTCTACGGATTTAGTATCTCTTGTGAAGGAGGGGCTTGGGTAAGTCGGAATCTAGACCCCACGTGGCGCATGGCCCGTTGGCTCTAAGGAAAATCCCTAGGATGAGGAAGGCGGAGGTGGCTTGATCACTCTGTTGAGGACTGGAAAAACCGCCGTGAATTCCTCCTCGTCGGTAATTGAAAAAACCTGGGAGCGAAGGGTTGTATTCCGCCCCGGCTTGGCTTCACTTTTGGCACCCGCCCATGTCTGATTCCGCTCTTGTTTTTCTTTCTAGAATGGTGCCGGTGCAGTCCCTATGGCGAGGCGGTCTCCTGATCGCGGGGTTGACCTGTCTGACGGCGCTACGGGGTGAATCGCCTTCGACAAGCTCCGCTTCATTGCCCGCGTTGGATTATAAAAAAGAGGTGGAGCCCATCTTGGATCGTTACTGTTTCGATTGCCATGGGAACGGAATCCAGAAGGGCAAGGTAAGTTTGGATGAGTTTTCGTCGGATAGCGACCGCCTCTCCCGTCATGACCTTTGGTTGAAGGTGCTGAAGAATGTTCGCGCGGGCCTCATGCCCTTGGAGGGCGAACCGCGACCGACGCCGGTGGAGCTCGCGGTCGTGGAGCGCTGGATCAAGTCGAGTGCCCTGGAGCTGAATCCTGCGGATCCTGATCCTGGCCGTGTGACCGTACGTCGATTAAATCGCGTGGAGTATCGGGAAACGATTCGGGAGCTGATGGGGATCGATTACGACAGTGAGGCGGAGTTTCCGGCTGACGATACTGGGCATGGCTTCGATAATTTGGGAGAGGTTCTCTCCAGCTCGCCCCTCCTCTTTGAGAAGTACCTTCAGGCCGCTACGGCCGTGGTAGATCGCGCCGTGCCCCGGCAGCCCACCACCCCCCGTCGAAGGGTGATCGCGGCTCGTGACTTCAAGCGTGGGCCGGGCGAAGGGGGAGGGGACTTACGGGCGATGACCGGCGGTACGGCGACACAGGTAATTTCCCTCGAAGAGGCGGGAGAGTACGAGGTTAACATTGAAGCGTTCATCCGCCGCTCGTTCGATTTTGATTCGGCGCGAGCGACCTTACTGATCCTCGTAGATGGAGTGGAACGAGCTCGGCACGACGTGGAGTGGGGGAGCGCGCCGATCCGCTTTACGAGCACCGAAACTTGGGGCGGCGGGAAGCATGAACTGACTCTGCGATTGCTGCCGGAAGCGCCGGGTTCCGCGACCCGGGAGACCTATGTCGATGTGCGGATTGGATCCGCGCTCGTTACGGGGCCGATGGCGAAGGACAAGTGGATTCCCACCGAAAACTATCGGCGCTTTTTCTCTCGAGCGAGCCCCCCTGAGTCCGCTGCGGAGCAGGAGATTTATTTGCGCGACTCATTGCGAACATTTGCCACCCGAGCCTTTCGTCGCCCGGTCGACGAAGCCACCGTGGATCGGTTGGCGGCGATCGCTCGAAGTGTCGTACATGAGCCAGGGAAACGATTTGAAGATGGCTTCGCGCGAGCAGCGATGGCGGTTCTGGCCTCGCCTCGCTTTGTCTTTCGTATCGAAGAACNNAACCGCAAAACGACGATACGCATGCGCGCTTTCCGCGGATTGATGAGTATGCATTGGCGACTCGGCTGTCGTATTTTTTGTGGTCCAGCATGCCTGACGAAGAGCTCTTTGCGTTGGCGGGACGGGGTGCGTTGCGTGAGAACCTGCGAGCTCAGGTCGAGCGTATGCTCAAGGACCCTAAGTCGAAGGGCTTCATTCGGAACTTTGCGGGACAATGGCTGCAGGCGCGTGATATCGAGACGGTTTCCATTAATGCGCGGGTTATTCTCAATGAGGCCGGGGAGCGCGAGGTGGACGCAAAAACAGCCTTCGATGGCAGCGTGCGCAAAGCGCTGCGTGCGGAGACCGAAGCCACGTTCGAACATGTGATCCGGGAGAATCGTAGCGTGTTGGAGTGGGTTGATAGCGACTATACGTTCTTGAATGCGAAGTTGGCTGCGCACTACAAACTGCCGCCAGTGGATGGGGCGGAGTTGCGCAAAGTCCTGTTACCAGAAGGGAGCGTTCGCGGCGGTATTCTCACCCAAGGTTCGGTTTTGGCCGTGACGTCCAATCCTACTCGGACGTCGCCGGTAAAACGGGGGCTTTTTGTTTTGGAGAATCTGATGGGGCTCCCGCCGCCACCCCCGCCCCCGGATATTCCCACACTTGAAGAGGCGAAAAAGGGACATGGTAAGGAGTTGACTCTCCGCGATGCGCTCACGGAGCATCAGGCCAGTCCGTTGTGTAGCTCGTGTCACGCCCGGATGGATCCTATTGGCTTCGCCCTGGAGAACTTCGATGCGATGGGTCGATGGCGGGAGACTGAATCGAAACAACCGATCGACGCGTCCGGCCGGTTGGTCACGGGCGAGTCATTCACGGATATCCGCGAGCTCAAGCGAATCCTCGTAACCGAGCGGCGGTTGGATGTGTATCACGGAATGACGGAAAAGTTCCTCATGTATGCCCTCGGACGAGGGCTCGACTACCGGGATGTCGAAACCGTCGATCAAATTGTGACCGCCCTCGAAGCCAATGGCGGCAAGTTTTCAGAACTTCTCTACGGAATTATTGAGTCCGCTCCCTTTCAGAAGATGCGCCGAGAGGCCGCATCCCCCNNCTCGCTTACGTCCCTCCTCAGCCCGAGACCCTTGACACTACCATGAAGACCCTCCGCCCTCACGTCATTGACCCCCAAACTGCCCGTGCTGAGCGCCACTTTTCACTCAATCGACGTCAATTTCTCCGTGGTCTAGGAGCGTGTATTGCTTTGCCGGTGTTTGAATCGGCCCTCGCTCCTGTCGTGAGAGCGGCCTCAACTCCGGTGAGTGGCCCCTTGGGGGTGACGCCGACAGGTATGCCGTTGCGAACCGCTTTTGTCTATTTTCCTAACGGAGCACACCAGGCGAATTGGTGGCCATCGGGCAAGGGGGCATCCTTTCAACTAGGCAAAACCATGCAGCCGCTGACGGGGTTAAAGGGAGCCATTCAGGTTCTCGGCGGATTGGACCATAAGAACGCGACGGCAGGAAATGACGGGGGTGGAGATCACGCCCGGGCGAATGCAACGTTTCTTACCGGCATGCGGGCGCGGAAGACCGATAGCGCTGACATCCGCGTGGGAATTTCCGTCGATCAAGTGGCGGCACAACAGATCGGGCATCTCACGCGATTCTCGTCGCTCGAACTCTCGTGCGACAGCGTTCGGAAGTCGGGAAGTTGCGACACGGGCTACTCGTGCGCTTACCAGTACAATATTTCCTGGCGGTCGCCCACTACGCCGATGACGCCTGAATCGAATCCACGGTTGGTGTTCGAGCGTCTGTTCGGCAGCGGAGCGCCCGGCGAGCGTCAGCGTAATTTTGAACTGCGCCAGGCGACGCAGAAGTCATTGCTCGATTTCGTCCTGGATGATGCACACGCGTTGACGCGTAAACTGGGAGCCAAGGATCGGGATAAACTCGATGAGTACCTGACGAGCGTGCGGACGATTNNCCACGCGTGTTGCTACTTTCCTCCTTGCAGGTGATGGTGCCAACCGGGCGTTTCCTGACATTGGCATCCCAGAAGGGCATCACTACCTGTCGCATCATCGGAATCAGGTTGATATGATGGATAAGGTGGCGCGGATCGATCTCTACTACATGCAGCGATTCGCCAAATTCTTGGAGAAACTACGGGAGATGAAGGA
>DKKJ01000361.1 GCA_002455175.1 Opitutaceae bacterium UBA6669 | reverse complement strand
CGGCCGTTCGTCGATCAGCAGCAGGATGAGTTTCACATCGGGAAAATTCTCAGAAATGGAATTTGCAATATTCTGCAGCAACACCGTCTTCCCGGTACGAGGCGGTGCGACAATTAACCCGCGTTGCCCGAATCCAATCGGAGTCAACAGATCGACCGTCCGCATGGAGATGTCTTTCTGCACCTCAGGCGCCTCAAGGAGTATCCGCTGTAAGGGGTAGTAAGGCACGAGCTCCTCAAAAGGAGTGACCAGATTAGCATCCTCTGGAGGACCATCCATCACACGGTCAACTCGCACCACGGCCGGACAGCGATCATCTCCGACCGGAGCCTGCACCAAAACGTCAACGAGATGTCCCCGTTTCAACCCATAACGTTTAATTAGGGACTCGGGAACGTAAGCATCCTCTGGATACAAGCGATAGTTCACGTGATCGTGAACGACAAAGCCATGCCCGCGGTCCGTCAAATCGAGCCAACCGNNGTCGCGAATTGGGCGATGTTGAGCCACCGCGGCCTTAAACACCTCCGCAAGTAAGATCCGTCGTGGCTGCTGTCCTTCGATAGCCGCGCCGAGATTGCGCGCGAATTGATTGAGCTCTGCCAGCGACAACGCGTAAACAGCATCGAGAGAGATAGGTTCACCGGCCCCTCCCGCCAACTCGGTTGCCAGAGTATCGAGTGCCGTTAGGTCGGCAAAACGAGCCGGGTCCGGAAGGTCGCCCAACTTAGGCGCCAGTGACGGCGGCGGGGGCTGGGGTGGATGCGGCGGTCCCCGTTCACCTCCACCCTGCTGCCAAGGCTTCCCATGCTTGGCTCGCTTCTCTTTTTTCAGCTGCTTCCAATAGTCCCGTCCCCGGAACTCTCGCGGATGATGGCCACCTCCTTGACGATGACCGCCCCCGTGCTCTCCAGAGGGTTCTGTCCGAGAAGGAGCCGAAGTCTCTTCTGCCTGTGCGCCATTTCCGCCCGACGAAGAAGAAGCTGACGGCGAAGCATCATCCGTTCGCGGTTCCCGCTCAGATCGATTCTCCCCTTCACTTCGTTCTGGTGTTGCCGGGGAGTCAGTCGTGACGCGTTCCTCGCGGGGTGAAGATGCGTCCGAAGCGGGGCGAGACGGGACAAATACGTCACGACCCGATGGCTCGATTTCCTTAGCCCGCGTTCTCGTTTCCCTGGGCTCACTCCGAGCGGGAGCCTCTTCCACGGCAACAGGTGTTGGCGCAGGCATAGCCTCCGCCGGGGGACGGGCCTCGGGCGTACTTTCCGTCGCGGCCGGCGCCAACGGAAGTTCCTCGGTCGAAGCCGAGGCGGCCTTCGAAGCCTTCGAGCGACTCTTCGCCGTTGTAGAACGGGTCGTGGTCCGCGTGGTTCGCGTGCGTTTCGGTTTCTGCGCCGCGGAATCCGCGCCACGAGACTTGGAAGCTTTTTCCATGATGATGCTAAAGAAAGGAGCTAATAACCCACCTCCGCCCCGCGCACCCGTTAGCGCAAAGGAGGCAAGGACCCCACCCATGCGTCTACTTGGAGCCGCAGAAAATCGGGGGTTCCATCGTTACCGATGACAAAGTCGGCAAGTTCCACTTTACGGGCCAAGGGCAATTGCTTGGAGATACGAAGTTCGGCGTGCGCTCGGGTAATTCCGCGCTGTTCGAGCCGAATCAGTTGATGAGCCCGAGTTGAGGTCACACAGAGGGTGAAATCAAACCAATTCTCCAGCTGTTTCTCGAACAGGAGCGGGACCTCAAAAACCCAACGCTCAGTTTCCGACTCACGCAGCGATTGACGCCAGTGAGCGAACAATAAGGGGTGGAGTAAATTTTCTAACCAGAGGAGTTGTCCGGCATTCTTAAAAACCAAATCACCTAACCATGAACGGTTTACTTCACCGTTAGGCAGGAGCGCATCGCTACCAAATCGCTGGGCTATGGCAGCAATCACCCCGGGAGAGGCCATGATATGGTCACGAACGACTTCGTCGGAATCCATCCGTCGGAAGCCTAAGTCTTCAAAGCGGCGCGCCACTGTCGACTTCCCGCACCCCATTCCACCCGTGAGTCCAATCACCATATAGAGTATTATTGCTATTCGATAGCAAAAAAGCTTGCACCTTATTAACGCAAGTAAATTTTAGAAACGAAGATGAATAATGGGGCTCTTACACACCGGATATGCTCGCGACGTTGATCTCCGCCGCCCTCCAGGGGATCGACGCTGAAGTGGTGCACGTCGAGGTCAATACCGGGGAAGCAGGCGCGCCCGACTTGGTCATGGTGGGACTCCCCGATACCGGGGTTAAAGAGTCGAGAGATCGAGTGACCTCCGCGGTGGCCAATAGCGGATTCAAAATGCCCTGGTCACGAACCACGATCAACCTCGCGCCGGGTCACACCCGAAAGGAGGGTCCTTGTTACGACCTCCCTATCGCCTTGGGCCTTCTCATCGCGACGGGGCAACTCGACAAAGTAACCACGGACGACGTGATCATTGCTGGGGAGCTTAGTCTCTCAGGATCTACGCGCCCGGTTCGCGGGGCGTTGGCCATGGGTCGTCTCGCCCGACAACTGGGAAAGCGCGCTATCCTCCTTCCGCCCATGTCAGCTCGAGAAGCTGCCCTGGTAGAAGGCGTGGAGGTATATGCCATCGCATCCCTCGATCAGGCCTATCGTTTTCTTAAAGGCGAACTTACGCTCGTACCGCTCGCACCGGGGAGCTCACCCGACCCGGTTGCGTCGGACCCGTATCGGGACATCGGTGACTTTGCTGAAATCAAGGGACAGTTCAGTCTTCGTCGCGCGGTAGAGGTACCTGTCGCGGGAAATCACAACCTTCTAGTGCTCGGCCCGCCCGGCTCCGGAAAGTCCATGGTCGCAAAACGAATTCCAACGATCATGCCGGCTCCTACGAGAGAGGAGTCACTTGAAATTCTCAGCATCCACTCTGCGGCTGGAAATACCCTCACCGGGGGGGCCAGCGATTTCGGGAAGCGGCCAGTCCGTTCCCCTCACCACACGGTTTCAGATATCGCCCTCCTCGGAGGCGGAAGCATTCCTGGGCCAGGAGAAATCTCCTTAGCTCATCACGGCGTTCTTTTTCTCGACGAACTACCTGAGTTTAAGCGCTCCGCCCTCGAAGTGCTTCGGCAACCTCTTGAAGACGGTGTCGTCACCATCTCTCGCAGCGCCGGAAAAATCACGCTTCCCTGCGCGTTCATGCTCGTTGCGGCAATGAACCCGTGCCCATGCGGATACCTTGGCGACGCCAAACACGATTGCCGCTGCACGCCCGCGCAGGTCCAGCGTTATCGCGCCCGCATCAGCGGTCCGCTCCTGGACCGAATCGATCTGCACATCGAAGCTCCCGCGCTTACCCTTTCAGAACTCCGCAATGAGACCGCGGGAGAATCTTCTGCAGAGATTCGCCGAAGAACGGAGGCGGCGCGATGCGTTCAACACCGACGATTTCAGGGTACTCACACGACATGCAACGCTCGGATGAGTCATGGACAGATCCGCCGCTTCTGTGACCTCTCCCATCGCCTTGGCGATGTCCTGCAAAGCGCCATGGAACAGCTGCATCTTTCGGCTCGAGCCTATGACCGCATTCTCAAGGTCGCACGCACCATTGCCGACTTAGCTCGTTCGGAAACCANNTAGGGCGAAAGTCTGCTCTCGCACTCGCAGCTGAGACACGCGGCGCGGCATTAAATGCTATGCGGGTGTTGCCTTTAAGATCCGATCAATCTCATCGCAGGCATGCTGTCGGAGCGCTGTGGAAACACTCGCAACTTCCCATCCATTTTTGGCCAACTGTGCCAGCTCTTTTCGAGTGAAGGAGTTTGCCCGCGCCACCGCCATATATTCATCTCCCACCCGGTTATCGAAAAGCAAAGGATCATCCGTACTCAGAGTACACCGAACTCCTGCTTCGGTCAGCCGCCTTAGAGGATGAAGCTCCATCGAAGGCACCACTTTCAAGCGTACATTGCTGATTGGACAAACATCAAACGTCACGCCTTCGTCGCGGGCCAACGCCATTACCGCAGGATCCTCCACGGCACGGACTCCGTGCTGAATGCGCCTGACTCCTAAAGCTTCAATCGCCTCTCGTACTCGGTGGGCTCCATCAAATTCGCCCGCATGACACTTCGTCACTTTCCCGGCTGCGCGTAATCGAGACCAAACCGGAGCACTCCAGCTCTGTGTGGGTTCGATCTCAAACCCATGTAAGTCGACTCCCGACAAGTCATCCCAATTCTCCAGGTCATCAATGGCCTCACGGAGAGGCCCCTCATAGCTAGAGCGTAACATACCTGCAAATACGCGAACTTCCAAACCAGGGGGCGCGGCTGCCTTGATTGCAGCGATAATCTCCGGTCCGGGTACACCAATAAACTGTGTGACCGGCAGATGGAAACTGGTTTCCACATAACGCACGTTGCTGGTGACGTGCTTGGCGAAGAGGACTCGAGTCGCCTCAAAATAACGCTCCGCTGTGGTGAACCACGGCAGAGCATGCCCAAGAAGGGTCTCCTCAAACTCGGGAAAACTAGCAAAGCGATGGCCAGGCTGGTGGAACAGCGGCACGACCGGATAACTCTCCGGCTTCCACGCGTGCAAGAGCTCGTACGGAAGCGCACCTTCGACATGTAAGTGCGTCTCCGTTTTCGGTAACGACTGGACAAAGCCTTTGAGTGAGACTTCCGGAGACATCACCACGCCCTCAGCACGACTCACGCCCGATTCACTTTCCAGCGCCCAACAGGTANNGGATTTAACTTGTGAAGCGACTTAGGGACAAAGATGCCATCTTTGCGGATCAATTTCCCATCAAACCAAATTTCACCGCCGCCGTAATCCTTACGTTGGATACACACCATGTCCCAGTGAACTTGAGAGCGATTTCCATTGCCCACCCCTTCATAGGCCTGGCCCGGGGTAAAGTGGAAGGAGCCAGCGATCTTCTCGTCGAAGAGGATATCCCGCATCGGCTGAAGAATGTGCGGGTTAAAGCCTATCGCGAACTCACCGATGTAGCGCGCTCCGTCATCGCTATCGAGAATCTCGTTCAACCGCTTGGTGTTATTCGCGGTGGCCTCGACAATCTTGCCCTTCTTGAAAACCAGTCGGATATTATCAAAGGAGGTGCCGAGATAGACCGTGGGTGCATTGTACTGAATGACGCCCTCAACCGAATCCTTCACGGGACAAGAGAACACTTCCCCATCGGGGATATTGCGCAGTCCGCCACACTCGCGGGAGCCGATTCCCTTGATCGAAAACGTCAGGTCGGTCCCGGGCCCCTTGATGTGCACGCGATCCGTTTTATCCATCAGAGCCTTCAACGCTTTCATCCCTGGCGTGAGGCGCGCATAATCAAGCGTACAGACACGGAAATAAAAATCTTCAAAGGCTTCAGTGCTCATTCCCGCCTGCTGTGCCATTGCGGAGGTCGGCCAGCGCAAGACTACCCACTTGGTATCGTTCACGCGATGGTCCAACACGGGCTTCATCATTTTGCTCACCAACTGGACTTTCGCAGTCGGAACATCCGAGGTTTCGAAAATGTTATCGGAGCCTCGCAGTGCAATGTAGGCATCCATNNCTACCTCAGCATGTGGCTCAAACTGATCCTCCTCGGCACCCAGCATCAGCTCCCGTGTCACTCGTGCGCGGTGTAACTGCACATAGGGATAGGCTCCACGGGCTCGAGCCGCGCGTACCAGCGCGATGACCATCGCATCGGGAACATCGAACGCGTCGATCAGAACGCGCTCTCCCNNACCCCACAAGTTAACCCGAGGCTTTGACCTCACGAGCACCCTCGCCCGATCCCACGATCTGCGCAGGGCGATAACCGCCTTTGGCCTTGAAGTAAAGAATGAGCAATAGATAGAAGACGGCCATGGTCAGCGGGATCGCTGCCGTCACCTTTAGAGCCATCCGCCCACCTTCCATATTGGCAGCTTCGACGAGAGGACGATCAACCGCCTCCTGAGGTGTGAGTGCGGTTGCGGGCTTGGCCAAGAGCGCCGCCTTCTTCGCACCGTCCAATCCCNNCAGGACCACCTAGAAGTCCGGCAGAAAGCATACCTACTCCGCCAATAGCACCGATCGTGATCGCACCGCCTTTTGGAAAGAGGTCGGAGACAACCCCGAGCATCGTGGGCCAAAGGAAGGTCTTACCCAATGCATAGACCGTGGCTGCAACCACACACATCGCGACCGAGTGAGCATTACCCAGCATCGTCAGACCGATTGCGCCAAGGATACCGCTAACAAACAGAAGACCCAAGGGCGAAATCCGATGGACAATCGGGCCGGCGAAGAAACGGAGAACAAACATCAAGCTCGAGGTGTAGACGAAGAGCATCAAACCCTTCTGTGGATCAGCCATGATACTTCCCGTGATCGAGCTGATCCAGGAGTCGGTCCCCAACTNNCTTCCGCGAGCATGGATCCAAAGCTCACCCCATGCTGACTCGCTTCTGACTTCGGGAAATGCTGACCAATGCACATCACACCGTAGAGCACCACCGGGATAAGGAAGAGGGACATCTGGATTTCCCAAGCCACCTTCCCCACCATGAAGGTTGAAGCCAAGCCACCGATGATCAAACCGCCAGGCCAACCTGCGTGAAGAATATTCAAATAATGGGTACGATTCTTCGGGAAGAGAGTGGCCACCAGAGGATTGACCACGGCTTCAACAATGCCGTTACCAATCGCAAACATGAACATTCCCCAAAAGAGACACTGGAAAGCGATGTCTTTGGCTGCATGTGGATCAACTGCAACCCGAGCGTTATAAAGCGGCGCTGCCGCCAACGTGACTACCGCAGAAAGGAAGTGGAGCACAAAGGCCACGATCATCAGCTTACCGTAGCCCACTCGGTCCGCGATCAGCGAACTGAGTAAGATCACGATGCCGAACCCGGTCAGACCACCGCCGGTGATCTTCCCAAGGTCACTCTGCGTAAACCCAAATTGCGCACCCCAGTCGCCCAAGATTCCACCGCGGATAGAAAAGCCGACACCCGCGGCAAGGATCGCCACAAAGCCTGCCCAAAGGAGGCGTTTGGCATTAGGGGCGATCGCATCGCCTTTGTCATAGTTGGAGCTCATTCGATGATGTGTGATATCGTAGTTGCAGGCCTTTTAGATTCCCCAAGAACGGCTCAGCGCAAAGACGGAGGTTTTAAAACGAGCACAACGGAATCCAATGATTCCGTTGCACGTGCTGGAGCCGTGAAGGGGTGAGGAACACTCAGAAAACCCCGCGACGTTGAGCGGCCAGCGACCGCTCAGCAAGGCGCATTTCATGCACCTTGCTGAAAATGCGTGATTCGACTACTGCTTTCCGAAGACTTCCACTTCCACGTAGTGATTGAGCTCATCACTGGTGTTGCCAGCGGAGGTCAACCGGACATAGCGGCCTTTCGCGCCTTTTGCATCAATCAGACGGCCTTCATTCGTCTCGATGTACGCAGGATCTTTACCTGCCCCGAGTTTCGCTGAGTTATCGTCATCGTTATTGAAAACGGTGGTCACGCCTTTCTTGAACTCTGGATCGTCGGATACCTGGACCACGACATCATGATAAACCCGAGCCTGGGAATGAAAATGCCAGACCAAGATCGCTTCGACCGTCGAAGCCGAACCAAGATCAATCTGCACCCATTGAACGCCGGGGCCAAACTCCACAAACGTACCATCCGCGCCACCTTTCTCACCATCGGTCACGTAGTCCAACTCGCCAATGACGGGAAAGCCATCAGAAGCGGTCACCTTTTTACCTTTGGAAATCAGCGTGGTACCCGCGGGCACCATCAGTGCCGGACGAGGACCCGTGCGGGGCTTTTCCAAGTTGGGCAGGGAAATCGGACGAGGCGTACCTACAAAGAGGGGCTTAGGCAGGTCAAGGGCCAGCGGCACCTTGTCCTGAGCATGAACAGCAGCCGTCGAGAGGGCGCCGACCGTAAGAGCAGTGAGAACGAGTCGATTGAACATACAAATGAAGAACTGACAGAGTGAGGAGAGAGGATCGAGAGACCTGGCTTCTAGACAACGAAATCGTCGGGTTTGAACGTAAGCATCTTTCTAGACTCAACGGCTTCGTTGACCTTCAAAACTGTGACCGTAGAAGCGAAACCTTGTTCACCCGGACACGAAAGAGGCGTGCCATGACGGATCGCCGAGAAGAAGTTCTCCAGATGCGGCTGATGAATAGCCTTATCCAAAGTGACAGGAATGTCCCAAGCCGAAAGCGCGGCGGTTTCACGAACATCCACCACGGAAGCACGGGGGGGAGCCATAGAAAACACTGGTTTGACCTCCTTCTCCCAAGGCTTGCTCGCGACAACCGCGCCCTCTTCTCCTGCGCCAGGCTTCTTGAGTAAACCCTCGGTCACATAACGCTCCCACTCAGGAGCCCGAGCTTCACGGAAGAGCTTGGTGTACTTGGGGTTCTCCGACATCTTGAGCGCACCTTCATCACCCATGAAGGTCTCATGGTAACCGCCGCCAGCACTGGTGGTGGTCAACACCTGATAAAAGGCGCGAACTGGCCCCTCGAGCGTGGGAAATTCGTACNNCCCCCGCCACCAGCCATCACGGAACCGGGATTGGTACCTAACATCCAATTGAAGACATCAATTTGATGCGCACCTAGGTCGGAGATAGGACCGCCAGAATATTTTTTGAACCAGCGCCAGTTACGAAACTCGTGCATGTTTTCGTAACCATACTTCTGTAGCGTCGCTTTCGGGATCTCATTCCGTGCGGTCCATCCTAAATCATCGCTGACAGCACGGTTCCACTGGGCGTTAACCGAGGTTACCCGACCG
>DKKJ01000056.1 GCA_002455175.1 Opitutaceae bacterium UBA6669 | reverse complement strand
CTGCCGGGCGCACCACAAAAAAGCCCGCCACCTTCGTGACGGGCTAAATTCAACAGTACGGGGAAGACTACCAGCTCACCTGCTCGAGGTAGCGCAGACTTTCGGTGATCTGGTCCGCAGCGACCGCGGACTCATCTTCGATGAAGTAGTGCTTCACGCCCGACTTCTTGGCGGCAGCCAGGATACTGGGCCAATTCATCTGCCCGGTGCCGAGCGTCACGTCATTATCCACATCCGTTTTTCCCGTGTGGATGCCTGTGGGTTGTCCACGGCGATAGTCCTTCAAATGCATCAGCTCCCAGCGACCGGGATACTTGGCCAACCATGCCTCAGGGGACTCGCCTGGATGCACCACCCAGAGAACGTCCATCTGGAAGCTGACGTGCTTGGGATTGGTTTCGCGAATCAAGATATCCATCGCGGTCGTCCCTTCACCCGCGGCTCCCTTTTGAAATTCGTAACCGTGGCAGTGGTAGAAAACGCGAATGCCATCTTTCGCGAGAAGCTCTCCTGCCTTGTTGAAGACCGCCACGGCCGCGCGCGCATCCGCGGCATCAAAAGTCCCTTCGTGCGGTATCCAGGCACATCCCACGTACTTCAAACCGAAGATTTTCGCTTCACGAGCGATGCCCGCCGGATCATCCCGAAAGCGAGCGAACGAATAGTGTCCGGAAACCGGAACAAGCCCGCGGGAGTCCAGCTCCGCTTTGAACTGCTCTGGAGTCAGGTTATAGGTCCCGGCCAGCTCCACTTCTCGAATACCGTAGCTCTTGACCTTGTCGAGAGTGGCCTTCGGTCCTTGGGTCATGAACAAGCCGCGGAGGCTGTAAAGCTGGATACCGACCGGCCCTTTGAAACTCTTGCCCGTACCCACACTCGCCGGGGTGGACGAGGAAGAGGTTGTTTCGCAGCCCGCCAGCATCAAGGCGCTGATCAGAACGCCCGCGCCCAACAATCGAGACATCAACGTATGCATCAGAATAAGGGGGTGAATGGAAAGCGGACATTGGACAGCCAGGAACTCGAAGGCGTCAACGGTCGAATCCGTTGTCCGAAAGAGAATGAACCTATCTCTCAATCTGTTGCGTTGAACCGCTTGCCTCTCGTTCCGACCTTCCTCTGTAATTTCACGAAGCCGTCATACTCTCTATTTCTGGGAATGTCGTCTTCTTTCCATGACACTCGTACCGATCATCAATACCGATCAAGCTTCAGCCTGGGACGGTGACGAAGGCAGTTACTGGGTAGTCAACGAATCTCGTTACGAACGAATGCTGGCTCCCTACACCGTGTCACTGCTCCAAGCGGCTCAGCTGCGAGAACCCGATCACGTACTGGATGTCGGATGCGGATGTGGAGGCTCGACACGTGCTGCCGCTTGGCAGGTGCCGCGAGGATCTGCGCTTGGTGTGGATCTCTCTCGAGCCATGTTAGCCCGAGCTCGCCAACGCGCCACCGAGGAAAGCCTGCTGAATGTGCGCTTTGAACAGGCCGACGCTCAAGTCGGTGCCTTCCCGACCGGAGTCTACGACGCCGTCATCAGTCGATTTGGTGTGATGTTTTTCAGCGATCCCCTCCAGGCCTTCAAAAATCTCCGGCGGTCGCTCAAGGTCGGAGGCACACTCACCGCCATCGTCTGGCAGGGCTTGGAACACAATGCTTGGATCCGCGACCTTCGAAAGGTACTGGCCGCAGGCCGAACATTACCGACACCACCCTCCGGAACACCGGGTCCTCTCGGACTGGCAGATCCCGATTACACCCGGCACATCCTCTCTTCAGCTGGCTTCGGACAAACGACCTTCAGTCCCACCTACTCTCCCTTGTTCTACGGAGAGACAACAGACGCGGCTTTCGCTTTCATCTGCGGGATGCCGCTGGTCGAAACCTTGCTCGAACCGCTCTCTAAGTCAGAGCGCGAAAAAACGCTCGGGGTTCTGAGAGCGTTTGTCCTTNNAGGGGGTCACGTTGGAGTCTGCCGCTTGGATCATTCAAAGTCACAACACTGGTTAAGGCCTGACTGCCACCGTATCTGTGCTGAGACGCAGCTGTTCATACGACTTAGAAGGATCTGCCGGCAAAAACCCGGGTCTAGCCTCGGCGACGTCCACCTCTCTTCCTTAGCACCCCTCGCGTCCTCACTCACGATGGCTCACTCCGACGACGTTTTAGCTTTTTTACTTAAAGATGGCGGGGCGATTCCAAACAATCCCGCCCTCCCTGTTCTGGTCTACAAAAAGATCGGCCAGGGCCAAACGGACGAAGCTCGAGCTCGCTGGTTTGAAACGACGTGGCAGCAACACGGTTGGGCAGCGGCTTGGCGTTGGGGCGTGTACGACTTTCCTCACTACCATAGCACGGCACATGAGATCCTCGGCGTCTTTCGTGGTCGCGCCTCGCTCCGCATTGGACACGAGTCGGGTATCACAGTGACTGTCGAGACAGGCGACATGTTGGTGCTTCCCGCCGGCACGGGTCATCAAAACCTCGGCAGCAGCGGGGATTTTCAGGTGGCAGGCGGATATCCAAAAGGCCAACAAGCAGATCTCTTACGCGGAGAAGCGGGCGAAAGACCTCAGGCCGATGAACGCATTCGCCATGTTCCGGGACCCTCTGCTGATCCTCTTCACGGTCCCGAAGGCCCCCTGGTCACTCATTGGCTCAAGGCCGAGTGACTATCTCCTCAACGATGCTGACTGATCGTCCGTGCTTGCACACGCACCAGCACCGTTGAACACATCGCCGCCCACGCTCCTCCCGCGCAGGCCCCCGCAACGACATCGCTCGGGTAATGCACGCCCAAATAGACCCGCGTCGCTGCCACCGCGCCACCGATGAGTAACGCCAACAAGGTCGCGGCGAGCCGGGAGCCGAGCCCCCGCTCATTCGTCAGCACCCCAGCAAAGAGCAAGAAGATCATCACAGCTGCAAAGCTGTGTTGGCTGGGAAAACTTGTTGAGCTCACCTCTACCAAATGGGGTACCACGTCAGGTCGGGGACGGGAATAGACGTTTTTCAGCGCAAGGACGACGGCATAACCACCCGCGACCGCCAAGGCGAAACAGAACGCAAATCGCCCCCAACCTCGGCGTATCCAAATACCTAGGGCAACTACGCTCATGCTCACCACGATCAGCGCGCTGCCTAGTTGTGTGACGACCGTAGAAAGTACAAGTACGACAGGCGAACCCCAGGGTCGCCTCAGATCATCCGAATCACGGGCAGCAAGCAGCCAACGTCGGTCCCATTCGGCAAAAGTCCCCACCTCCACCCCAATGGCCATCCAGAGGAATCCGGCAATTCCCACGCTCGCCATCCCCACTGCCAGCGCGATTTGTCCCGGGTGAGGGCCGGGAGAACCTCTTTGGGCGGGCGATATCTGCGGGAGCATTCTCCCCTCAAACCCAAACGCGCCTGAGTTGTTCCCCAGAGAAAGAAAAAAAGATTCAGGCTGCCTCCCCTATTTCCCGCAACCAACCGTCTGCCAGGGGGTCGGCAACGCGACAGGAATGAAATGCGTCGTCCTTCTCAACGAAAAAGCCGGACTTGACTCTACCCCGAGAGCACGGGTCGAGACGATCAGTAGGTTAGCAGCGCAGGCGCGCATCGACGCCACTATTCACAGTGTAGCCCCCGAACAACTTCAAACAACCCTGGATCGGGTGCTGGCTGACTCCTAAGTCGAAACGCTCTTCATTGGCGGCGGAGATGGGACGGTGCGGACTGCCGCCGCCGCGCTGGTGAACCGTCCACTTTCACTTGGAGTACTCCCCCTGGGAACCCTCAACCACTTCGCCAAGGACCTCAGGATTCCCCCTCAACTAGAAGACGCGTTTACCACGCTTTCCCAGGGTATTACTCGGACAGTCGACGTCGCCTCCGTCAACGCTCACATTTTTATCAACAACTGCTCACTAGGGAGCTACGCCGAAGCTGTGAGGCAGCGTAACCTCCTCCTCCGCGGGAAGCGCATGCGCAAGGGCTGGGCCATGCTGCGAGCGTCCGTCCGGACCTTCCTCCGCTTTCGTCGCATGCGGCTGCGACTCACGCTTCCTCCCGATTCTCCTCAATCAATCGCTACCCCGCTGCTCGTCGTCGCCAATAATCGTTACACCGGTCATGTACTGGCTCCCAACTTGCGCGAGCGTCTTGATAGCGGGGAACTGTGTCTCTACACAGCACACGTCCATCGTCATCTGCCAGCCCTCAGGCTCGCTTGGCAGGCATTGACCCGAAAGCTCGACGCGGCCGATGCACTTTCTGTTCGCTNNGCGGAGTGCCCCGCCTGTCGCAGTTGATGGTGAGATCGTCGACTTCACCTTCCCCCTCCGTTTCCATAGTCACCCGAAATCGTTACGCGTGCTGGTTCCCAGAGAAACCACGGACGACACGTGAGAACCATCGCACATATATCCGATCTGCATTTCGGGACGGAATCCGCTGTACTGGCAGAAGCCCTACGTAAACAGCTCCTGGCCCGCCCGCCTTCTCTTCTGGTGATCAGCGGTGACCTCACTCAACGAGCTCGACGTCGACAGTACCAAGCCGCTCGCGCTTATCTCGATACGCTACCTATACCGCAGATCGTGGTCCCAGGAAATCNNGACGCTATCGCCGTTACATCTCACGCGACTTAGCACCCGTTTTTGAAGACGAAGAAATTTTCGTGGCTGGTATCAACACCGCCCGGTCGCTCACCTGGAAAAGCGGGCGAATTTCCCTGGGGCAAATTGAAGCGTTAAAACAACGCCTTAAGGCCTCGAAGGCACCCCTAAAGATTGTGGTGACTCATCATCCCTTTATCCCGCCTCCTGCAGGTTCCAACGAAGCTCGTATCGACCTCATAGGGCGTGCCACTATGGCGTTGCAAGTCCTGGAAGAGCAACGCGTCGACCTTCTCCTTGCCGGTCACCTGCATCATGGCTATTCTGGAGACACACGTACCTATTATCCCACTACTCGTCGTAGCGCCCTCTCTATCCAAGCTGGAACCGCGATCTCGCGCCGGGTTCGCCCCAGCGATCGCAACGGATTCAATGTCATCACCCTGGATGGCGACTCCGCTCAAGTCGAGGTGCAGTCTTGGACAAACCAAGAGTTTACCCCGATAGCTCCGCGTAGTTATCGCCGATCGGAAGACGGCTGGCACGCCCTCGGAGGCGAAACCACGATTGCCGATTGAACCGAGCCCGACAGCAACGTTTCCCTAGGTCGCAATCGCCCCCCTGCTCCACAAATCAATTCGTAGTTATATCTTGGTTACAGTTTAGAAACAAACTGATGGGTCCCGAAATTACCCTTGCGAATCCGCTCTTTTCAACGGCTTGAATGAGATGTGAGTTGCCAGGGGTTTTGCCGCCATGCTGTACTGCCGGTAGGCAGGCACCCCACCTGTAACTACCTGCCTACATCCCACACGCCACATGAAACCGTCCTTGTTACCGTATGCCACCGGCTGCGCACATCACTCCCCTCGCCTCTTCCGAAGGATATCCATTCCCGGACTTTTCACCTTAAGCTCGCTTTCCTTGTGGGCCCAAGCGACTCCTCCTCCTGCATCGGAGGAGATCATTGAGCTTTCTCCATTTAATGTCTCCTCGGATCAGGACAAGGGCTACGTTGCCACGTCGTCCCTGGCCGGAACACGTATCCGCACAGACCTGAAAGACATCGCCAGTCCGATCTCGGTGGTGACTAAAGAATTCATGCAGGATGTGGGTGCCACCGACCCGGTAGATCTTCTGGTCTATACTGGGAATACCGAAGCAGGTGGTGCCGGAGGCAATTATTCCGGTGCAAGCATCGGGAGTCCGGCCATCTTCACGGATGTCACCCGAAATCCGCAGAACAATAACCGCGTTCGCGGTCTAGCCCGCGCTGATCTCACGCGTGACTACTTTCCCACCGCAATTGTGTTCGATAGCTACAACACGTCTCGCGTGGAAAACAATCGCGGTCCTAACGCCACACTTTTCGGGTTGGGTAGCCCAGGCGGAATTATCAATAGCCAATCCCTCCAGCCGACGTTGAAGAATGCCACGTCGCTGGAGCTGTCGATCGATCATCACGGCTCCACGCGGACGGTGCTCGATGTCGATCGGCTTCTCATTCCCGGGCGTCTCGCGGTGCGAATTGCCGGTCTCAACGAGCGAGAACAATTCGAACAAAAATTCGCCTACGAACGCGATCGCAGACTTTACGCCGCGGTCCATGTGATGCCGTTTAAAGACGGCGTACTGCGAGCGAGCTTTGAGAAGGGAGCCATCGATGCCAACCGACCGCGCTCGGATGCTCCGCGTGATAACCTTAGTNNGCAACAAAATCACCCACAGTCCTGCGACGGCTGAGTTTAATACGATCAACCGGGACCTCCTTCGTGCGCCCGGTGAGTGGTTCGAGCAACCTGCGGTAGTCTATGAATCAAACGACGCAACTACTCCTGCGCGGATGATGTACGCGTGGAATGCGTTGGTGGGGGTGCCCCGCACTCCTGGCGGCAACCCATCCCTCGCTTACCAAGCCAACATCGTTTCCATCACCAAAGGCGACCAATGGTATCCCTCCGCTACAGCACGAGCCCTCGGCATAACTCACGGCTCCTTCTATGCGGACGACGCCATCAACGATCTTTCCTTGTTTAATTGGAGGGAACAGTTGCTCGACGGCCCAAACAAAAAAGAGTGGGAAGACTTTCAGGTCGGCAATATTAGTTACGACCACAACTGGAAACATCCCCTTGGCTCCTTCGGTCTAGAGGGCGCTTACAGCCGGGAATCCATGACGCGGAGTTTCTTTGATATGTTCCCGGGTGGCCGCGGCTACCAGATCAACATCGACGTCAATACGACGCTGCCGTGGGGCGCTCCCAATCCCAACTTCGGCCGTCCTTTCGTAGCGGCGAATAACACGCGGAATACCAATAAATCCGAGCGCACCACAGAACGAGCCACTGCCTACCTCGAGCTTGATTTTGCTCGTAACACCGAACGCTTTCGCTGGCTAGGTCGGCACAATTTCACCGGATACGTCAATCGCTATGAGCTCGACGAAAAAAACTTCAGCGGTTCTAACACGGCAGATCTCGCTTGGACCTCAGCCACCCGCGCCTTCGTCAGCCCGGCCACCGCTCGTGACGACATCAACTCCGTTGACGGACTGGTCCGCACCGCAGTTTACATCGGGCCCAGCCTGGCCCAACTAAGCAGTCCCTCAGGAATCAACCTCCAAGGGATTCAATCCGTCTTGCAGCCCGGGACCGTCACCGGCTGGCACTGGGATCGCACGTCGGGACAGTTCGTAACACGGGAGGTCTCCGTGACCAATGTGCTCGATGAGGAAACCTTCCTGCGAACGACAACGGGTGCTTCGCTCTCCAAACAGGTCATCGACTCTCAAGCTGTGATCTACCAAGGCCGACCGCTGCAGCAAGAGTGGATCGTCGCGACGATTGGGTGGAGAAACGATAAAGTAAAAGATTACCGCAATAACGGCGGCCAGGATGTTCGCGATCAGTACAATTTTATCGACCGTAATCATCCCGCCTTCCGCTTACCTGGCACACCAGGGTCCGTGTTCGAAGAAAGCATTTGGAGCCGCGGTTTTGTAGTTCACAAGCCACCCTTCCTGCGTCTGCCCGGTGGCATCGATTTCTCGGTGCATTACAGCAAGTCTCAAAACTTCCAACCCGCAGACGCGCGTATCGATATCTACGGTACCCCAATTGCTCCCCCCGGAGGCGAAAGTGAGGATCGCGGTTTCAGCCTCACTTTCCTCGACGGCAAACTTCAAACCCGATTCAATTGGTATGAAACNNGAGGCCGTCAAGAGCCTCGTGAACTGGCGAGAAGTCCAAACCGCGACGGAAGTCAGCGGGGTCAATGTGACCTTTCAGCGCCCGGGCAATATGTCGGACACGCAGAGCACGGAATCAAAGGGCTTCGAATTTGAGTCCACGTACAATCCTACCAACAATTGGCGTATCGCCTTCAACGTCAGCCAACAAAAAGCAAGTCGCGCCAACATCGCCCCGGTAACCCGGGCGTATGTCGCCGAACGACTGGCGGAATGGACCACGGGGGCTACTGGGAATCTGCTCTCGGACGAATCCGGTCAACCCCTGCGCGTGCGCGTCTACCTNNAGGTCAGGCGGTATCCGAGCTTCGCGAATGGCGCTGGAACCTCATCACGAACTACACCTTTAACCGCCTGTCCACCCTACGCGGTTGGAGTGTCGGTGGTGCCGCACGCTGGCAGGACGAAGTGGGAATCGGTTATCCCATCATCGATGTACAAGTCGACGGACGCACGCTTGAGCTTCCTGATCTCGCGAATCCTTATAAAGGTCCCTCCGATCTCAAGTTCGACGCCTGGGTAGGTTACACCAGAAAACTGTGGAATGATCGCGTCCAGTGGACGATGCAGTTGAACGTACGTGATGTGCTCAATGAGGACGAACTGATCCCCGTCATGGCCCAACCCGATGGCTCCGTCGCTGCATGGGTGGCGCCACAAGGACGAGTGTTTACTCTCCGCTCAACCTTCGCGTTTTGATCGTGCGTAGTGCCGCGCCAAGGGCATGAGCCGGTGAAGCAGGGGCAGTTCCTTCGAACTGCTCCCTTCGCGAGCATTAGGGGATCTCGTAAACTTCAACCAAGACGATACCTGTCATACCCACCGCCCCGTGCACATGTGCGGTGTAATTACCCGGTGGCACCGTAATCAAGAGCGCTGCATCTTTCGAATTTTCGTCGAGAGCAAATGCCCCCGTGGAAACGAATGCGTTCCGGAGAGCACTGGTTTGCGTTCCCACAGACCAGTTGTCATTGCTCGCAAGGACAGTACCTGCTTCACTCATCAACGTCACACGCGGATCAGCCAACGGCTCAGTTACACCGTGGATCGAAAGGCCAGGACCAATTGCTCGCACTAAAAGCGTTTTGGAAACAGTCCCGCGCACTGCAAACCCGGGAATCGCGATCGGGACGTCACCTGAAATCATCACCCGCGTCGAGAGATTAACCATGCGATCTGTGAGCGTGTCACTTTCGTAGATCTCAATCATCCCCTCACCGATAGCTCCCGCGGGTAGCCCAGAAAGCATGACCGTATAACTTCCTGGATCTAGAGAGGTAATTCGAAGCGCGGCATCCTTGCTTCCGGGCGAGAGCCAGAAGGCGCCCGTCTCCTCCATTTCCGCTGCAGAGATCTCCGTGCCCCAATTATCGTTGGTGGAGACGACAGCTCCGCGAGCATTGAACAACGTGAGATGGGGATCTGCCAAAACATTGGAAACACCAAAACGTGCGAGTCCGGGACCTACGCCGCGTAGCAACAACGCTCGCCTCGAATCCCCGCGCAGGACAAATCCAGCGATCATTGCTCGTTCTCCGCTCCCTACCCAGCCCCGCGTGCTCAAGTTAGTAAATCGCGAGACTTGGTCGACCGTCACAACGATCGGTGCACTTGAGACAAAAGCGCCTCGAAGATTACGAACAGTGAAGGTGTACGTATCCGCCTGCGCGGGAATGATAGAGGGGATAAACAGCTCGATTGTATTGTTCTGCGTCGCGACCAGATTTCCATTCATCCTCCATTCAGTTTCAAATAGGCCGACGCCTGCGTTCAGACTACCTCGCAAAAAGACATCCTTTCCGCTCTGAGCTGCAACCAAATGCGTCTGCGATAAAACCTCCGGATCAGCAGGCAGCAGCGAAAACGACACCATCGGACTCACCGAAACACCGCCCATGTTTTCAACGGTGTAAAAATAAGTGCTATCTTGAGGACCTAGAAGCGGGTCCTGATTTGAATCAATTTCGAGCCAAGGTTCAGCCCCTACCTTCAAAAGCACGAGCTCTAGCGGTGAAGCGATTCCCTGCTCCGGTGCTCTGCCTCTGTACCAACGATAGACTGCCGGTCCCGCACTGACGGCTACTGCTTTAAGAACCAAATGTTCACCTTTTTTGATACTGGCAAATTCTGGAATGAGCTCCTGCGCAAGGGGCGCCAGCACCGTTTCGGACGCTAGGAGATTCACGCGCGCCAATCGGGGACGATGCAATCCTGCGTAGTCATCAAATGCTCCCGCTACATAAATTTTTCCGTCCACACCTACGGAAATGTTTGTGAGCGCTTCCTTGGGAGTGATTCCAGGGTGAAAGGAAAGGTCCAATACGCCTTCACGAGTGAGACGCGCCAATCCATCTCTCCGATACCCATCCACCGTGGTAAAGTCACTACTCACTAACGCCCGACCATCAGAGTAGAAATAAACATCCGCCCAGGCACCAGGATACGGAGCCGATGACCTCAGGTTAGGCAGCTGCGTCTCGAGCTCTACACTGCCGTCAGCAGAGAAGCGGCTGAGAAAACGGGTGAAATTGAAGGCGAGTCCGCTCTTCATTGTGTCGCTGGCATAGGCGACGGACCGATCCGCGAGTACTCGGAGAGCCCTAGCGGTCGCTCCACCGTGCCGCACTGCGNNGTCAACGGCAGCACAGACCTGACAAAAGAACTATCAACCACTCCGGAATCGTGTAGTCGCGTCAGGCGGGGCATTCCGTGAGCGAGAACGACCTTCTCATCCGATTGCACTGCGATATCAGTGACCACGGTTGCATCCATCGCCGCTGATGGAACAAAGGTCCCATCGATTTCTCCATCCGGCGACAATCGAGCAATTGCCTTACGTTCGCGTCCATTTACATGCGTAAACTCTCCTCCGATGTAAATGCGGCCTCGCGTATCCAAGATAATCTTCTTCACCCCACTAACTTCGACCTGAGCAAACAAAGAATCGATCTTCCCACTGGAAAGAAGGCGAACCAATTGGNNCCCGCCAGCTACGAGGATCTTGCCGTCAGCCTGTGCGAGAATAGCCGTTGGCTCGGTAGTCAAAGGCGGATCAGGCCGAAAGGACTCATCGAGAATTCGAGCGGACGGACCAGTCACCACAAGCGACGCGACAGCACTCATCGCGGAACCCGCGGAATTCGTTACTCGCACGCTGATGGATCGGCTCGAACTTGGCTGTAAGTGGGAGAGCACCAAGAAGCGTTGGGTTTCTCCCTCGATAGGCTGTCCGTCACGGAACCACTGATACGAAAGTGGCAACGACCCGGAGGCTTCGACTCGAAAGGCCGCCTGTCCGCCTCCTTCGAGGGTGAGAGAACTTGGCTGCGACACAATCGTGGGAGGACGACGATCGGCCATGCTGCGCAAGATTGTTCCCCCACTTCCCACCGC
>DKKJ01000373.1 GCA_002455175.1 Opitutaceae bacterium UBA6669 | reverse complement strand
GGCGAACTACGCCGCACGCCCATTCACCTCATGGACCTTTTTCCCACCACCCTGGAACTCGCCGGTGTGAAGCCGCTCGAAACCGTCAAAGGCGTCAGCGTTCCCCCCTCCCCCGCACGGAGCGTGGTCCCCGCGTTGAGAAAAGACCTCACTCACATTCATGAGTCCCTGTGGTGGCTGCACGAGGGCAACCGCGCAATTCGTGTCGGTGACTGGAAGTTAGTCGCAACCGCCGACGGCCCGTGGGAGNNCAACAGCTCGAAGAAATCAAAGCGTTGCTAGCTCATGCGTCGTCCTCCTCACCACCCCCCGTCTCGAACTAGCGATTCTCCCGTGCACTTCACACGTTGAGTTCAAAATTCAAAAGCAACAAAAAGGATCTCACCCCTTATGCTCCCTCCTGTCTCTCACCGCGAGTGCGCCTCCATCATAACGCGGATTGAGGACATCTGCGAACGCCGAGACAGCGTCTTCTGCTATTTCAACCGCGGGGGCAGAGAACAAACAATTTCCTATTCCACGCTGCTCTTTCAGTCGCGGCGGTACGCGACTGCGCTACAGAAAAGAGGTCTCGAGAAAGGCGAAGTGGTTCTTATCCTCCTCGATCACACGCCTGAGCTCCTCTATGCCTTCATTGGTGCCATGCAGGCCGGTGGAATCCCTTCGTTCATGCCGCCGCTCACCTCGAAACAAGATCCAGCGGTTTATTGGGTTTCTCACCAAAAACTCTTCGATCGGATTGCCCCTGCTACCCTCCTCACCGCAGGTCACGTCCAACCCGCCCTTCGAAACCACCTCTCCACCGACGGACTCAAGCTTGTCACTCTGGAGGATTGCCTTGCCAGTGACGGCCGTGATTTCCGAGTCGAGTCAGCAGGCTCGTTAGAGATTGCCCTTCTCCAACACAGCTCAGGAACGACCGGACTAAAAAAAGGTGTCGCTCTGTCCCATCGCGCCGTCATCCAACAGGTCGAGTACTACGCTCAGGCTCTCGCACTCTCCCCGTCAGATTGTATCGTCTCCTGGCTTCCGCTCTATCACGACATGGGGTTGATCGGGTGCTTCCTTCTCCCGATGCTCACGGGAACGCCGGTGGTAATGATGGACCCGCAGGAATGGGTGGTAAACCCCAAGCTTCTTTTTCAAGCGATCTATACCCACCGCGGTACACTCTGCTGGCAGCCTAACTTTGCCTTCCACCACCTCCGTCGTACGGTGCGGCCCTCGAAGGAATTCGATGTGTCCTCCATGCGTGCCTGGATCGATTGCTCCGAACCCTGCAGACCCGAGACCTTTCAATTATTCGCTGATCGCTTTGCGGACATCGGAGTGACACCCCGGCAGCTCCAAGTCTGCTACGCCATGGCGGAATCCGTGTTTGCGGTCACTCAGACGACGCCCGGTGAGCCCTATTATGAACTGACGGCGGACCCTGAGATTCTTCGTCGAGACGGTCTTGTCGTCGCTCCGGCAAAAGAAGCACCGAGTCAGCGATTGCTCTCCACGGGACGTCCCATCGCGGGCATGGAGGTTTGTATCGTGAACAATTCTGGCGACCCTCTCCCGGAGGACACGGTCGGCGAGATCACGCTCCGCTCGGAGTTCTTATTCGCTGGCTATTACCGACTCGAAGAACAAACCCAATCGAAACTGCGCGATGGCGTCTACTTCACCGGCGATCTAGGATTTCTGCGCGACGGCGAACTCTACGTCACCGGACGAAAAAACGACCTCATTATTGTGCACGGTCGAAATTACTACGCGCACGAGTTAGAATACGTCATCAACCAGGTGTCCGGCGTGCACCCCGGCCGCAACGTGGCTTTGGGTATATTTCGGCCCGAGGTAGGCAGCGAAGATGTGATCGTCCTCTGCGAACAACCCACGGGCGAATCTCCGGATTTAGTATCGCTGAAGAAACTGATCAAGGACGCCTTGCTGTCTCAGGCTAACCTCTGGGCTTGCCCCGATTCTTCGGACACGGATTCGGGTCGATTATTTAGTTTTGCTGTGACTCGAACTGGACAGGGCTTTGATAGCCGAGACTGGAGTGCAGTCGACGACGATTATAAAACGTTTCGATGTATCGGAAGATCGCGGTGCGAGCTTCGGCTTTGGTTTGGAAGCGACGCGGGTAGACGACTTCGTATTTGAGGCTGCTCCAGNNGACTTGAGGCGACGCATCGGTTGGCGGCGAGGGTGCTGCGAAACAAGGCGCTGGCGAACTGGGTGCCGCGATCGGAGTGAACGATCAGTTCAGGTTGTGGTTTTCTTTGCTTAAGTGCCATTAGCAGAGCCTTTGTCACCAGCGCCGCGTCGAGGTGCTCGTGCATCGCCCAGCCAACGATTCTGCGCGAGTGCAGATCGATAAACGCAACCACGTACAGCCAACCCTCACCTGTCAAAACGGCGGTCGCGTCGGTAGCCCAAACTTGGTCACAGCGGGTAACCGTCGTTTCGCGAAGTCGGTTGGGCGCGATCGGATCTTGATGCCGACTATCGGTCGTGGCTTTGCGGAACTTGGATCGCTGACGAACGTGGATTTGCTCTTCGCGCATGAGTCGGGCGACTCGGTTGCGCCCGATCCCAGGTCCAAGGGCGCGAGTCATCCGAGGACTGCCATAGGTTTGTTCGCTACGCTCGTATTCCTCACGGATACGTCGCTTTAAGTCGGCGTTGGCCTTCGCCCGCGGACCTGGGCATCGGCAACGTTTGCGCCAGGCATAGTATCCACTGCTGGAGACCAGCAGGGCCTCGCACAGCCACTCTACGTTGTGTTCGCCGCTCATGCGTTTGATTTGGGCATACCTCTCGGCGGCA
>DKKJ01000371.1 GCA_002455175.1 Opitutaceae bacterium UBA6669 | reverse complement strand
CGCTCCTCTGCCTACTCCTGTCTGCACTGTTACCCGCATTAGCATGGTCGGCTCAGGGAGATCGCCCCAATATCGTTGTCTTTCTCATTGATGACATGGGGATCATGGACACATCGCTTCCTTTTCTGACCGATTCTGAGGGGAAGCCGAAACGATATCCACTCAACGACTACTACCGTACGCCGAACATGGAGCGGCTCGCCGCGCGAGGAGTTCGCTTCAATCAATTTTGCGCCATGAGCGTGTGCTCGCCGACGCGCATTTCCTTGATGACCGGTCAGAATGCCGCACGTCATCGCACCACCAATTGGATCAATCCGGAGAAAGACAATACCGGTCCGCAGGGTGCACCCGATTGGAACTGGTTAGGCCTGACTCCGGGCGCGGTTTCGCTTCCAGCTATCTTGAAGGAGGGAGGCTATCAAACACTTCACATCGGCAAGGGTCACTTCGGCCCGAATGGCACTCCCGGAGCAGATCCGCTGAGCATTGGCTTTCAGGTGAACATCGCTGGCGCCGCCTTTGGTGCACCGGGGAGTTATTTTGCCAAAAACAATTTTACGCGTCGCGGCAAAGGCGTCGCGAATGCTGTGCCCCATTTGGTGAAGTACCACGGCTCTGACCTCTTCCTGACCGAGGCGCTGACACTCGAGGCCAAGGCTCAGCTCAAGGAAGCCGCAGCGGAAAAGCGCCCGTTTTTTCTGCATTTGGCCCACTACGCCGTTCACTCTCCCTTCGAATCTGACCCACGCTTCGCTGACCACTACGCTCACTCGGGCAAGCCAGCTCCGGCGCAGGCATTTGCCACGCTGGTGGAAGGCATGGATAAATCACTCGGCGACCTCCTCGATCACTTGGAGTCACTCGGAATCGCCGAGAACACCCTGATTTTTTTCCTGGGAGACAATGGTTCGGACGCACCCCTGGGAGATCCACATGCGGTGGCGTCGGCGGCTCCCCTGCGAGGCAAAAAGGGATCTCACTACGAAGGCGGGATGCGCGTGCCGTTTATTGCCGCCTGGGCAAAGCCCAATCCCGCTCATCCCAACCAAAAACGCTTACCGATCCCCGCAGGCGTGATCCAGACCCAGCAAGCTGCCGTGATGGATCTCTTTCCCACGATCCTAACACTTGCCCAGACCCCCGTTCCTCAAGGGCATGTGGTGGATGGGAAGTCGTTGGATACGTTGCTCGCCGGGCAACGCGATCCTCAACGAGAGGAGGCCTTTTTGATGCACTACCCCCATGCGCCCCATCGCAGCGACTATTGGACGAGCTATCGCGACGGTGCATGGAAGGTGATCTATCACTACCTTCCGACGGAAACCACCGGGAACGCCCACTACCAACTCTTCAATCTCGCCGCTGATCCCTTCGAACAAAATGACTTGTCGTCGAAAGATCCCGCGCAGCTCAAAACCATGATGAAAGCAATGCTGGCCCAACTAGAGCAGCATCAGGCCGTGTATCCCGTGGCCAAAGATGGCACCGCGATAAAGCCGCGTTTGCCTTAAGGCAGAAACGACCGTCAGTGCGGCGTGCGTAGGTTGCCCTCTTGCTGTTCTAGGTTTCGAGAATTGAGGCCGTCATACAGACCGGTGGTCCAACTCCCAGGCCAACTGCTCGCGTCGCGATTCGTAGCCTTCAATTTCTCCCGATAGCTGAGTCGGCCCCAATTTTCACGGGATATCCCTTCGGGTCGGCTGGCGCAGCCCACTACCATACAGGCAACGAAACCCACGAGAAGAACGTGCCGGACGATTTTCACAGGATGAAACGCAGATACTCCCTGATAGGAGCAAAAGGCCCCAAATACGCAAATGAAATTGGCATGCACTCGCTACTGCCAGAAGACTTCCATGGCCAGATCTCGCATAGGCCAAAACGCACCATGAAAGCCTAAGCGGCGGCGACTCGAGTAACCAAGGCGAGCGGGCTCGTACCTCCGGAGGAAGGTAGATAGCGACCAAACTTTTTCGCCGTTAGGTTTTTGCGTAACATAAACGACACTACACGCTCTGGGATAAGCCTTCCGCTCGTCGCAGAAGGCCATTTTGCCTCCTTGCCCTGGCGCCAGGATTTGGCAAATTACTNNCGCTCGTGACCATCGCTAGTTTCCCGCTCGTCCAGCTTAACGTCCAATTTGTATCCATCCCGTTTGGCGCCAAATTCCTATCGGTGTCCGTAAAAAACGGCCAACTCACCGCCTACGCGCTCGTGGATCTGCAGCTCCCGAAAGTGCAGCGCAAGGTCCTGGTGGTCTCGACCGGTAAGCAGATTCCCAGCGAACGGTGGGAATTTGTGGGTACCGCCGTGGAGGATGGCAAAGTTTGGCATGTATTCGCAGAGGGCGCCTGACTCGCGGCACCTCCAGTAGCCAACTCCGCTTCTTCCCAGACTCATCCAACCAGGAGCTCGCCAGCGCCGATTAGCGGAGGGCGTTCACACGCATCAAACCAGCGGTTGAAAAGTGACCTCGTGCCGTACGGCTCCCGACACCTCATTCACTTTCAAGACCAACCGGGTAGCGTCAGCGACTCCCTCAGTCCACGTGGCCTGCTGCAGACGGGGACCGCCCCCAATGAGTTGACCATAAGGAAACTCACTTGAGGGAGGAATCCACGTCGCCTGATGCGTGTGTCCCGACAAAATCACCTGAGCTTTCCAAGCCACGAGCGAATCGTGCCACGCTGCACGGCTCCGACCGCTGTGCCGGTCAAATCCCTTGTTTGCGTAATCCTGTACGCTTTCATCGATCCAACGTAGGGGAATATGGCAGAATACAATTCGGTAAGGAGCGTCGCGAAATTCCGGTCGGCGAATGGTCTCTGCTAGCCATTTTGCCTGCTCGGCACGTAAAGCGTCGAACGCGACGCGTCCCTGAAAGCTAGGATGGTCGTCTGGCTTGTCCTCGCCCGTATGCAGGCAGATCACAGCAACGGGGCCCGATCGAAAGGCATAAAAAGGACGGCCCTCCGGACTGGCGATCAGCCCTGGCATCTTAAAGGCAAAAGGTCCGCGCACATCGTGATTCCCCCAGGTCAGAAGAAGCGGGCGTTGCTGGGTGACATCACACTCTCCCGGATGCAACAAGGTCGGCACCAGTAGGTCCTTCGATTTCCAGTCATTACACGTGTCGCCATTCCAGAGCAGGAAGTCGGCGGGAGGCGTGACCGCGTGCAGGGCGCGGATGGTTTCGTTGTTGCTGTGCGTGTCGTTCCACATCACGAAGCGCGTTCCACCGGCCGCGGCATTGAGGGTGCGAAACGTCTTCCAAGGGGGNNACCGTTTCGCCATCGCCGACGGCCACAGTGAACGACCGCACCCGGTACGTCGCTCCTGGGTTCAGTCCGGAAAGGCGCACGCGAAGGATTCCGTCACCCTGCGGAACGAAACCAAAGGCATCGCTGGCGGACACGCCGCGAGCGCCATTATCGGCCTCCCATTCCAGCTGGCCACGGCAGAGCCGGCTGACCGCCCAAACCGCTTCAATCCCGTCCGACCGGGGCGCCATCAATACCAACGGCGTGCGCACCAAGGAACCGACTGGCGACGCGGGTTCGGCTTGGCCGAGCAGAGTTCCTACCCCATTTGCACTGAGACCACCCACTCCAAGAGCGCCAAGGAACCGTCTGCGTTTCATTCTCATAGCGCATTCTTTACAGCCACTAGGCGACAAATCCAACCCCAACCTCTCCGACCACCCTTCCATCCGCAAAGAATCGCCGAGTCGTCACTTGAGCTCCGCGCCCTCCACCGAAAGCCCGGGTCACTGACTCGAAAATGGGCCTACCTGGCGAAGCGACNNGCTGTGTGCCCATACGAGCGAAGACCTTTTTTGGACTATTCATGCCGATAGCTGACATCGGGGCATTGCTCACACGTTCCGCGAGTGAACCGGGCGTGAGATGGGGATCATCGAACAAAGGGTCAGCAAGATAGATCAACTCGTTGATCGAACCCAGCACAGACCGATCTGGTATCGGCGCCCACTGATACTCGGTCAAAGCGGCTTTGAAGGCACGTGCTTGGGTTGAAAAACCGTTTGCGGTGATCACTTGCAGAACCATGCCGCCCAAACGTCGGGCGAGTGATTCTCCGTCTGTCACGCCGTCAGCTTTGGCAAAGACCGCGTAAAGTGACGTGGTGTTACAAAAAACCAGCCAATTCTGGTCACCGGTAGCGAAGCTGTGCGCGCACCAATCAGCGATGCGATCAGGCACAGGTGGCGGCAGCTTGGGCAAGGTAATGCCCAGTTGGCGCGCGAGCATCTTCGTTGGACGTATGGTAACCATGGAGAAGGATAGGACCGATCAGTAGCTACGAGATCTATGGCTAGTGTTCGAACCCTTTTGCCAAGCTTAGGTTTTTCGCGGCGCGAACCTCATTGCGCTCCCAAGTTCCGGCGCAAGCTTGAGACAATCCCGACACGCCGACTACNNACGCGCTCGGATCACGAGCAGCATGATAAATCGCGAGGACAACGATACGACTCTCCTCATCGATAAAATGAATAGTGTAAGGGAATCGTTTAACCACAACACGACGCACCGGGCCACGCACTCTGCGAAATGCCAGTGGTTTTGCGCCGCAAGGGAGAGAGCTTCATCTATCGCAGATCTAAACTCCACTCCAAGGTGTACTCGTTCGGCCTCGTACCACGCTACCGCTTCGTCAAATTCTCTGAGGGCGACTCGTTGNNCGCTTCGCGTCATACCTTGCGATCGTGCTTCGCTTCAGCCACCGCTTTGATTTCGCTCACGCTAAGACATCATTCGGGTTAGCATAATAATCCGCCAAACGGCGATCCAGTTCAGTAGCCTGTACAGGCGTCAGCTCTAAATCTTGATCGGCAAATTCAGTCCAAATTTTTTCAACGACTTCCCTCCGCTCCATTGGTGCCATCGCACGAAGTTGGTCGATAATTTGCACACTCGTCATGCTACTAAGCTAGCTGGTCCACCTGAGTTCCGCAAGACTACATTCGTCGAGAAAAGCCCGATTGCGCTCCACACTTTTGCCGACATATCTTCCTGAGAATGATCGCTCTGTGCTCAACCACACTCCGGCTTTCGCGCCAGGAGGGTGAGCCTCGGCCACCACCAGACGATCTTGTCGTCTTCTCGGCCTAACCGCAGCGCTGATCGGACGTGCAAGGACGCTGTCTCCATGGCGCTGAGAACATGCTCTCGATTTTCGGCGGTGGTTGCTGCCGTCTCAAAATACCACTGAAGGTCGGGTTGCTTCATGGGATCCAACCTCGAACTCAGGACCTGAAGTCCAGGGACGCCCACCAGGTCTTCCCATGCCTTACGGGACAAAAATCGGCCGTGGCTGGGGTCTCTCCACTTTTCCACGCCATGAAGCCACGCCTCCGTCTCCGGGTCATCATCGGGAACCGATCCATCGATCAACAAGAAGTAGCCCCCCGGTTTGAGCACACGGGCAGCTTCCGCAATGAACTGGCTGGGCGAGCTAAAGTGATGCGGGGCCACGCGCGAGGTCACGAGATCAAAGCTCGCCGAATCGAACGGCATCGCTTCAGCGGCGAACGACTGCGTCGTCAGCTCGAATCCTTCCTCCCCCAACAGACGACGTGCATTTTCCAACATGCGCTCTGAAATATCCCCAGCAGTCACGTCCCAACCCTTTCGCGCCAACCACAAAGCGGTGTGTCCTCCCCCGGTTGCGACATCCAGCGCGCGTCCCGCCTTGGGTACGTCGAGATGTCCTATCGCCGCAGCGACATCTCGGGTGTCCGCCAAGATATGCGTTCGACCATACCGGTCACTCTGACGATCAAACTGACGAGCTGAGGCCAACTGCGCATCATTGAGCGAGTCCATAAGAGAGATCGCCATGATCCCGTTTTTCCCGCGCACTTCAACCCCGACCACTCCCTGTGGCGCCCGGATCAGAAATCAGTGGGTCTCACGTTCATTGCTAGTGCCTGCGGCATAGTCACTGGCCGTGATCGGAGTGATCACTATGGGCTAAGCCTCGTTGCCTCGCACAAACCTCTTCACAGGGCCATCTGATCTGTCTCGGCGCTGAAGTTCATCAAGCAGGTCGATGAGAAAGCGGGTCTCAAGAATAAGTAGTTAGCGTGACGCTTTCTTTGAAGCGTGCATTCGCCGTGACGTTTCAAGTTCTTCGGCCGTAACAGCAGTTTTGCCATGACCAAACTCGGCTTCAAGGGACTCAAGCGCCCCGTCCATCGCCTCGGCGGGTTCATCCCAAGAGGCGCGGCAGACGACCTCAGAAAACGATTCACGCCTGGACTGTTTGGCGCGCTTGAGAACTTGGTAAGCATCCTCCGAGAGGGATATGTTCTTATAATTCATTCACACATCCCTGCGGCTCCCGTCTCACTTCAGTTGAAATCCAAGCGACTCGATTTCGCTCATATGAAAAGGGGCGAGCGAGAGGAGCTCCTGAACTTTCGTATAGGCTTCGGCCAACGTCGGGAGATCACACACGGTCCAACCATCATCGCTGTCATGCAAGTGGACGGACCACGTGCTCGAAACAGAATCCGGAGTGAGTTGAAGAAGCGATCCGTAAAGGTAGTTTCCGGTCACCCCGGGATGAGGCCCAGAACCGGGAACCAGTAGCAAGCTATGGACCGGATCGTGGGCAATCACACCCCCATGTTTACGGTGATGAGCCGGACGGCCTGCGACTCTTGCCCGAAAAGTCTCTGCGTGGGCACGCAAGGTCAACGGAAGAGAGGCGACATAGCGATCAAAGATGGAGGCGTTCGATTCCAGGGACTCAGGAGCAATCTTCCCTTCGACGAACTGATCCAGGTTTTGAGCAACAAAGGATGGGCGCGTACTCAAAGAGCGTGCGGTGACATACCCGTTCTTATGATCGGCATCGGAATAGATCTGATGCGAAGTCCGCAAACGGTTGATCGACTCTTGATGCGCAGGAGTAGACGGAGCGGCCCCGATGGGGCTGCGCTCAATCATCTCTAAGACATGATGGTCGAATTCTGCATGGGGGTCATGGGGCATGCCCCTTTCTGGTGGATGACCAGGTTAAAGACGAGTCGGCGATGCAAAAAAATGGTCTGGGCGCTTTTGTTAGAAACGAGAGGAACCCCCGCTACGGCCTCGGCTCAATACGTAAAATCGAGCCAGGACCGTCAGGTGTCCCACGGGCGGCATGGTTCCGACTTCCCACGACCAATTCCTCCTCCCACTCATGGGTCCAAATCTAAGCCCAGCGTCAGCGCCGCCCGCAGACGGCCAGTATGGTCAACCGTCGACGGAGTGGGCAATTGCTCGGTCCCTGTTCCTGCAGATCTTCGGTTTTCCGACGCGCCTGATCTCTGACCTGTCCCAAAGCGCAAGAGTGATGCGCAGCGAGCGTCGTTCTGCCCCTATGAATTCCAAGTACTGTCTCCTTTTTATCCTTGTACTCTTCAGTGCGAGGTTGAACTCAGGCACGAATCCCACCCCCGACATCGCGGTCGCCTCCTATACGTTCCATACGTTTACCGTATTTGAAGCCATCGAGCGGGCCGCCCAGTGCGGCATCGGCAATTTGGAGACATTCACGAACCAGGCCCTCAGCCCTTCCGATCCGACTAAGATCTACGCGCTTTCAGAGGTGCAGCTGGGACTGTTGCGGGCACATTTGAAGAAACATAATGTCAAGATCGTCAGTTGCATGGGAGCCGTTCCTACGGACGAAACGAAAGCACGCATCTTTTTCGAAGCGGCGCAAAAGCTAGGCGCGAGAAACATCGGCACTGACTCCATAGACTCGATCGAAACGATTGAGAAGATCATCGACGACTACGATTTGACGGTCGCGTTTCACAACCACTCCCGCAACCCGGCTAAGCCCGAGTATCGCAACTACGATCCACGTTTCATGCTCGAGAAACTCAAAGGTCGGCATCCACGCATCGGTGTCTGCGCGGATACCGGGCACTGGGCGACCTCCGGGGTGATCCCGCTTGAGGGCATCAAGTTGCTCGAAGGCCGGATCAAATCGCTGCATCTAAAGGATCGGTCTGCAATCGGGCATCGCACCCCCGACCAAATCTACGGCACCGGAGTCCTCGACGTCGCCGGGCAACTCGCCGAACTACGCCGCCAGCGGTTTGATGGCATCGTTGTCATCGAGTACGAAAACAACCCGCGTAACAACATTTCGGAAGTGACGCAGTGCGCCGAGTTCCTCAAACGTCACCTAGCGGAGGAGATTTCGACTCCGACGACGACCGAGACGTCCACGAGGTCCGGTGGTGGCTTGGCATCCCTTCCGCCGATCGAGGACGCCGCAGCGCGCGCGGCGCTGCCGGAGTATTTCGAAATTCCCGCTGCACCCTTGGACACCCTCACTCCAGCTAACGGCTGGCCTGCACCCGATAGCTATCGTCAGTGGCACCGCTCTCATGGCGGTCCGACTTCCAATCGATTCTCAGCTCTAGATCAGATCAATCGGGACAATGTACGCAAACTTGAAGTTGCCTGGACCTATCGCTCCGGTGACGGCACCAAGCCCGTGCAAGCCAATCCCATTGTGGTCAATGGTGTAATCTTTGCCCCGACCGCCGGCCGGAACGTCGTCGCACTCGACGCCGCCAGTGGTCGTGAATTATGGCGCTTTTCGCCCGATCAAGCGGGTGGGGCGGACGCGATTCCCGCGCGAAGAGGACTGCTTTATTGGCCCGGGGATGCTGAGGTCTCGCCGCGCCTCCTGTTCCCCTGTGGTCGCTGGATCTATGCGCTCGATCCGAAAACGGGAAAAGCTATCTCCGACTTCGGAGAAAATGGACGCACAGCGTTGCCGGCCGGCGGCGCTGTCGGCGGCGCCGTCTATAAGCGCACGTATGTGATTCCCGGTTACACGCGTGATGTCTTCGGATATGATGTCGGGTCAGGGCGAATGCTCTGGAAATTCAACACGATCCCCGAACCTGACGAATTCGGTGGGGACACGTGGAAGACCCGTGTGCAGCCGCGCGGAGCTAACTGCTGGTCAGGCATGGTCCTCGACGAATCTCGCGGGATCGCCTATTTTGCGACCGGCTCACCGAAAGCGAACTTCAGTGGTTCAATGCACCTCGGGGATAACTTGTTTGCCAATTGCGTGCTCGCTCTGGATGCCGAGACCGGACGACGCCTCTGGCATTTTCAGGAGATTCGTCACGACATTTGGGACCTTGATATCGCCTCGCCACCCAACCTCGTGACCGTCATGCATCGCGGTCGACTCGTCGACGCCGTGGCGCAGGTGACAAAAGTAGGAAACGTATTCCTGCTCGATCGGGTGACGGGGAAACCTCTGTTTCCGGTGCGCATGCGCCGAGCACCTGTGTCACGGCTTCCTGGCGAGAAGACATCGCCATATCAACCGGATCCAGAGTTACCGGAGCCGGTATGGCGGCAAGATTTCCGTCGGGAAGACATCACCGATCGCACCCCGGAGGCTCGTGCAGCAGTCGAGCAAAAGGTGGCGAACGCCAGCATGGGCTTCTATCAGCCGGTCGACTATGTTCGCCCAACCGTTTACTACGGACTGCTTGGTGGGACTGACTGGCCAGGTTCCGCATTCGATCCGCGCACTGGGTTTCTCTATGTTGCCGCGAACCACACGCCTTTTATCATCACCTTAAAAACAGATGAAGATCCGCCGCCGGCCGTGCCCGCGACCGCCGGGGAACTTATCTATCGGCAGTTTTGTATCGCCTGCCATGGAGCGGAACGTGAAGGCGTGGGAATGGCGCCCCCTTTACGCGCGCTTCGTCAGCGCATGAACGATCAACGCGTGCTGGAGATCATCAGGAAAGGACAAGGTGCCATGCCTCCTCTCCCCCTTCAGGAGTCCCAGTTACGACCACTGCTCGATTTTCTGATGGCTCGCGACCGCGGTGATCCTTCAGCTGTACCGACGACACGTTTACCGCAACCACTCGCGTTTGACGGCTACAAACGGTTGCTGGATCATGAAAACTATCCAGGCAGTAAGCCACCGTGGGGAACATTAAATTGCATCGACCTCAACACAGGACGAATTCGCTGGCTNNTCACGCGGGCGGGA
This sequence comes from Opitutaceae bacterium UBA6669, assembly GCA_002455175.1. Classification (GTDB taxonomy): domain Bacteria; phylum Verrucomicrobiota; class Verrucomicrobiia; order Opitutales; family Opitutaceae; genus UBA6669. The sequence goes on along the minus strand of DKKJ01000371.1, from coordinate 1,458 downwards.
ATAGCCAAAACCGGAACCGAAAACCTTGGCGGTGCAACGGTGACCGCCGGAGGCTTGGTGTTTTGCGGCGGCACCAAAGATAAGACCTTTAGAGCATTCGATAGCACTACTGGTGAGGAGCTTTGGGCCGCCCCCCTGCCAAGCCATGGAACAACTCCCCCCACAGTCTACGAAGTCGATGGCCGACAGTTTGTGATCATCGGAACTTCCGGTGGAGGCCACCTGGCCAGCCCAGCAAGCGATGCATGGATCGCATTCGCCCTTCCCGCCGCGCTCTACACGAGCACGTCACTTCAGTGATCTCGCTCCTGCAGGCTGGAAAGGCGCAACCAAATCGATTCTTCTCGCTCCACGTATAAAACAACTGGAAATCAACCGATACACCGGGCACAGACCAGAAAGAGGCGCTAGAAGCGTGGCGTAACAGCGGCNNCCTTTTCATTTTTGACCCTAACCCGGTGTCCGTCAAACCGGGGCAACCCTAGCATGCGGACTCGATTGTAGAATGCCTCAACGTAGTCGAATATGGCAGAGCGAGCGTCCGCACGGGTGGTGAACTTGCGGTGGTAGACAGTCTCGTATTTGAGCGTGCTCCAGAACGATTCAATGTGAGCGTTGTCGTAGCAATTGCCTTTGCGGCTCATGGACGCGACCAGGTGATTTTGCGCTAGCACCGAGCGAAAGTCGGCACTGGCAAACTGGCTTCCACGGTCAGAGTGCACGAGTAGACCTGCTGGCGGACGACGGTTCGCAATCGCCATCTGTAACGCACGAACAGCGAGGCCAGCATCGAGGGTGGCATGCATGGCCCAACCAACGACTCGACGAGAGTAGACATCGAGGAGAGCGACCACATGTAGCCATCCCTCTGCCGTCAGCACAGCGGTCGAATCAGTGACCCAAGCCTGGTTTATTTGGGTCGCTTTAAACTCGCCGAGCAAGTTCGGCGCAATTGGCCCGCCGTGGCGACTATCAGTCGTCGGTACACGATACTTGGAGCGCAGACGTGCCCAGATTCGCTCTTGGCGCATCAGTCGCGCCACGCGTTTTCTGCTGATAGGAATTCCGAGTGCACGTTTAATCCTAGGACTGCCGTACGCCTGGCGGTGGCGGACGAACTGCTCTTTGATGCGTTGGCGCAATTGGAGGTTCTCCCGTTGGCGAGGCCCTGGGCATTGGCACCGCTTAAGCCAGTCGTAGTAACCGCTCCGTGAAACCATGAGTGCCTCACAGAGCCATTTCAAATTGCGATTGCCGCTCATGCTTTTGATTTGGGCATACCTCTCGGCGGCAGTTCTGAGAGGATGCCCAGTGATTTTTTTAGGACTTCGCGCTGCTCCAACAGCTTCTCGTTTTCCTCGGTCAATCTTCGAATCTCAGCCTGCATTTCCTCCACGCGCTGAGTCTTTTGCATCGGATGGACGCCGTGCTCGGCGTCCATCCGATGCAACCGCGCCC
>DKKJ01000243.1 GCA_002455175.1 Opitutaceae bacterium UBA6669 | reverse complement strand
AGGGTGGGTGGTCGAGGGATAGGCAGAGGTGGCGAGGCGGGTGTCTTGAGGAGCAAGTGAACGTTGAATCGCGAAAGTGGAGGTAGGCTTATGAAAGGACACGAAAGAATTTTCATCCGTCCAATGCCTGGCCTTGCCAACTGGTGGTAACTTCTGTTCTGGAAAGGATGCCCGTCACCCGACGCGGTACCCTAGTTCGAATGGAGTGCATCACGGGATGAGCTCTGTTGGACGAGGCTGTCATCACCCCGTATTCTTCTCTATGCCTTCATCGTACCTTACCCGCCGCGATTTCCTTGCTTTTTCTGCGACGACTGCGGCTCTGCTTAGTTTCCCTGGATGTACGACTCCGCTGAGTCAAACACCCCGTCGCCCTCGTCCGATCGCCCCAGGAGCGAAAATCCGCATCGCTCAGATTGGATGCGGTGGCAAAGGGTTTAGCGACATCATGGTCTATAAGGATGAGGAGGACGTGGTGGCTTTGTGTGATGTCGATTGGCAAAGCACCGGCCGAATTAAGAACAATCTGGCCAAGTTGATCGAGGCTTTCCCCAATGCGAAGCGGTACACCGACTTCCGCAAGATGCTGGTTGAGATGGATGATCAGATTGATGCGGTGTGTATCAGCACGCCGGATCACATGCATTTCCTGCCTGCTTACATGGCGATCATGATGGGTAAGCACGTTTATGTGCAAAAGCCCCTGACGCCGACGGTTGGGGAGGCTCGCGAGCTGCTTCGCCTAGCACGTGCCAACGGCGTTTGCACGCAGATGGGGAACCAGGGTCACGCGGGTGAAGGCATTCGTTTGGTGCGCGAGTGGTTCGAGGCGGGATTGCTCGGCGAGGTCCGTGAAGCGCACATCTGGACCAACCGTCCGGTGTGGCCACAAGGCTTTCAAGAATGGCCAGCGCCAGAGCCGTTGCCGCCGGGCTTGGAGTGGGACGATTTCCTCGGGCGTGCGCCGAACAAACCCTACAGCAGCAAAATCCACCCCTTCAACTGGCGTGGATACAAGGACTACGGTTGTGGTGCGCTGGGCGACATGGCGTGCCATCTGATGGACGCTGCGTTTTGGGGTCTACGTTTGGGTGCTCCCACGTCCATCGAGCTTAAAGAGATTGAGCAATCCAGCCCAGTGGCGTTTCCGAAATCTGCCGTGGTGGAGTATCAATTTCCTGCTCGTGGCACCCTACCTCCCGTCAAACTCACCTGGTACGAAGGTGGCCGGAAGCCCGCGAAGCCGGCCGAGATGGAAGCCGAACGTGAACTGGCCAAAGGCGGTCAATTGATCGTGGGCAGCAAAGGCACGGTTTACGACGGCAATGACTATTGCAATAGCCCTCGGTTCATCCCGGAGGCCAAGCACCGCGAACTCAATGAGTCTGGCAAGATGCCGCCACGGACACTTCCCCGACCCAACCCTATCGGCAACCCGCACAAGGAATGGACGGCAGCGATTCGGGCGAATAACCCAGCGTTGGCGGGCTCGAACTTCGAATACTCGGTTCCTTTTACCGAAATGGTTTCCCTCGGAACCATGGCGATTCTGGTAGGAAAAAAGTTCACCTGGGATCCCGTAGCCTTCAAAACGTCCTCGGCAGAAGCCAACGCCTTGTTGTACCCCACCTACCGTCGGGGATGGCGGCCAGAGAATATGCCGGTTAAGGTTTCGGCCTAAACGGTTAGCATGTTTTTTGATGGCGCACCCGAGAGGGTGCGCCTTTTTTGTGTCGTTTGAGCAGAGACTCGAGACGTCGCCCGGCTCAGGGATTGACCTCGGAGGATGGATGCATGCTTTCTAAGCGTTTTTAGGCATGTCTCCCCGCAAGAAGAATAAAGACGATCAATCCGAGCTCCCGCTGAACGCGGAGGGCGCTGCTGCAGCTGCTTCGACTTCTCCCGTGCAGGAGGAGCCTTCTCGGGGTGAGGGCAATGCCGAAGGCGGGGGTGGGCAGCCTCCTCCTGAGGTGCCCGCTGGCAATGGGGGCCAACCACCGGAAGGGCCGCTGGCTAAATCCTACCGCAGCTGGTTTCTCGAGTACGCGAGCTATGTGATCTTGGATCGTGCGGTCCCCAATATTGATGACGGGCTCAAGCCTGTGCAGCGGCGCATCCTGCACACCTTTTGGGAACAGGACGACGGACGGTTTCACAAAGTCGCCAACATTGTCGGCGCGTGCATGCGGTTCCATCCTCACGGCGATGCCTCGATTGGAGCGGCCCTGGTCGGCATGGGACAGCGTGGCTTCCTGGTCGAACCCCAAGGCAACTTTGGAAATCTGCTCACGGGAGACGATGCCGCGGCTCCNNAGGCCCGCCTCACTCCGTTTGCGCGGGACGTGATCTTCAATCCGAAGACGACCGTTTGGCAGCAGAGCTATGACGGGCGTGCCAAGGAGCCCGTGACCCTCCCGGCGAAATTCCCGATCGTCCTTCTGGAGGGAGCTGAGGGCATTGCGGTCGGGTTGTCGACCCGCATTCTGCCGCACAACTTTAACGATCTGTGTCGCGCGGCAATCAACCACCTTCAAGGAAAACGATTCCGTATATTTCCTGACTTTCCGACCGGCGGCATCGCAGACTTTTCGGAGTACAATGACGGAGAGCGGGGCGGAAAGGTAAAGGTGCGTGCCAAGATCGAAACGCGTTCGAAGTACCTCCTAGCCATCACGGAGCTCCCTTACCTNNCCACGGAGTCACTCATCGAGTCGATCTTGGCTGCGAACGCCAAGGGTAAGCTCAAGGTCAAGCATGTGGACGACAATACCTCCGAGGCGGTGGAGATCCTCGTCCATCTCCCACAAGGCGCCGATGCCGATCAGGTGATCCGTCAGCTCTACGTTTTTTCCGACTGCGAAGTTTCGCTTTCGCCGGCGGCCTGCGTCATTGACCAGGACAAGCCTTTGTTTCTTGGAGTTTCGGAGATTCTCCGTCGCTCCGTCGACAAAACGGTCCAACTACTCAAGCAGGAGCTGGAGATTCGCTTGGGCGAGCTCGAGCAGCAATGGCACTGGGATTCATTGGAGCGCATTTTCATCGAGGAGCGTATTTACCTCCGTATCGAGAAATCCAAGACGTGGGAAAGCGTGTTGGAAGAAATTCGCGACGGGCTGAAGCCGTTTATTAAAAACCTCCGTCGCGACGTGACCGAGGAGGACATTACCCGTCTGACCGAAATCCGGATCAAGCGCATCTCTGCTTACAATCGTTTCCAAGCAGATGAGGCGCTCAAGAAGATCGAGGCTGAGATCAAGGAGACTAAAAACCATCTCAAGAACCTGACGGCTTATGCGATCGCCTGGTTCGAGCGTTTGCAGGAGACNNCAAGCGCCGCACCACTTACGACGAAATCGAGCAAATCCGCGCGGCGGAGGTGCTTTCGGCCAATCAGCGCCTTTATGTCAATCGCGACGAAGGATTCATTGGACTCAATTGGCGACAGCACGAGTTCGTCACCGAGTGTACGATTCTTGATGATGTGATCTGTTTTATGGCCGACGGCACCATGAAGGTCGTGCGGGTGGCTGACAAAGTTTTCATGGGTAGAGAGATTCTCCATGTCGCAATTTTGCCAAAGGACGGGGATACCGCTTTCTACACCATGATTTATCAGGACAAAGAGAGTGGGAAGGCGTTTGCCAAGAAGTTCCAGGTGGGGGGCGTTACCCGCGAGAAACTTTACTCGCTCGTGGCTAGCGAGGGTTCGCGCGTGGNNATTCGATCTCTCTTCCCTCACTGTCGGACAGCGTAGTGCCAAGGGCCTTACGGTCACGCAATGGCCCATCCGAACGGTCAAGCGAGCTTGAGGCTGAGTTGCTTCCTCCCACTGCATCTTACCCCGTGAGTGACCTGGCGCTATTCTCTCAGAGGCAACGGTACCGGGGGCGGACGTGCTCGCTCGGAGCACTGCCTCCAGACGGAGATCGATTTTCAGACAGCCAAAGGCAGGGCGGTCGACATACTCGGATTCGATCCAGACTCGATGGAACGANNGAGCCGCTCAATTTATCGGAAGCGAAACAGGCGGTTTTGGCTTATGCTGATTCGGGGCGCTATGGTGATGATCTACGGACAGTGTCGGAGAAAGCCAAGGCCTGGGTGATCGAGCGCTCCGGTCAGGCAAAGCCTGATGAACGCTTGGCGGTGGTTTTTGATGTGGATGAGACCGTGCTGTCCAATCTCCCTCATATGCGGGAGATGGATTTTGGATACGTCGTTGAGCCTTGGAGTCAGTGGGTGGCCTTGGCGGATGCGCCGGCTATCGTGCCTGTCCGTGAGGTATATGACGAGTGTCGGAGGCGAGGGGTGGCGGTCATTTTTATCACGGGACGCANNAGGGAATGGGAGATTATGCCCAATTGATCTTGGCGTTACCGGCCGAATCGGGGATGACGACGGTGGTGCGCAAAGCGAGAGCTCGAGCTGCCGTGGAGCGGAACGAGGGGTACCGCATCATCGCCAGCATTGGGGATCAGTGGAGTGATTTAGAGGGCGGCTCGGCCGAGAGGGTATTTAAACTCCCCAATCCGTTTTACCAGATTCCTTAGTGGCGGGTGGTTTGATTGTGGGGTGACGTTTAGCGGATTTTGCCTGTGGGGGAAGTGTGGACGAGCATAGCCTCGAATAAAAAAAGGCCCGTCACCGCCTGACTTCCGAAGAAGACGAGGCGCGTGACGGGCCTTGAAGAAAGAAACGTACTTAGCCGGTGGTGGCCGGAGCGGGAGCGGCGTG
>DKKJ01000230.1 GCA_002455175.1 Opitutaceae bacterium UBA6669 | reverse complement strand
CTGGAAACGAGGGGGCGTATGGGTCAGCTGAGTAACGGTTTGCCACTGGTTGACCGTTCGTAAGCCAATAGATGCCGTTGCCGTCGATCATGCTGGCAAGAAGCGTGGCTGTCTTTCGGTCAGGAGCTTGAAACACACGGATACTGCTTGGCTCAATCTCGACACTGGCCGTTTCCCTGAGCAAGAGTTGCAGGTTCTGAATCAAGTCCTCAAGTGCTGTGTTTCCATCCAAATTGTCTCCCCGCAAGACCGCACCTGAAAGCAATTTGTCGCTCACCATCACTTCTGGTGTGATCTTTGGTCTAGTTCCTCTCTGAATGCTCGTCGGAAATGGAAGTTGCTCTTCAGTGGCGGTTGGGGGCACCACAACTGATGGCTGCGATGTGTTGGACGGAGCCGTATGCTCTAGACCTGAAGTTGGGTCGGCAACCTGCTGTGTTGAAACTGCTGACGCACATCCCGATACAAGTAGGCTGACCGCAAGAGTGCTGTTGATAAAGCCAGGAAGGATTTGTCGTTGCATGTATTTCCTAGGTATCTCAACACAAACACATATATGCGTTGCTACCTTGCACTGTTATGAAGGGTCCAACGGGCTGCGATCTGCCTCCCCCCTCAGCACAAGATGCGCTTTCCTTGGCGTGAGGGTAACACTGAGATGTTGATTGTCAATATGGCCCCTTGACTGGTAAGCTTTTCTGTTCTATTATGTAGTAACAATACGACACATCTAGGGTAGAGAGCGGGCCATACAGGTGCTGGAATCACCCATATGACCCTAACCCTCCGCTGACACTTGGCGCGGCGGCGGCGGGCTTCCCCCATTCTGACATTTTGGAATGGCGGCACTTGGTGCATCAGCGCGAGTGCCGTTTTCTTTTCCCTAGCCGCGCCTCCATGCCAAAGGAGGCACCATGTCAGCACAGCGAATCCCCTACCCCGAGTCCGGCCAACCAATATTTCTCTTGTCAGACGCTCTCACGCAGTTTCGTCATCGGATTGAAATGGAGGCTGGCGAGCCCATCGAGGAAATTGAGGTGAACGCCGCCCTCTTCCTGTCGGACTTCTGCCGGTTTCTCAACTTGGGCTCCCAACAACAGCATCGGGTCCTTGGTGGCCAAGCCGTGAACTACGTCAGCCAGACTGAGGAGACCCGTATTCGACTCAGACACACGCACTGACCGGTTTTCTGACAACTGCATATGCCGTCTGCACAATCACCAGCCCTGCCAACCACCCCACCGCCTGAGCTACAGGGGGAAGAACGGCGGGGCTGTGATCTACCTCGGGCCTACGCGACGCTCATCAAAGCGTTTCTCACGACCCGTACGCTCACAAATATCACAGCGATCAATGCAACAACCTCGCAGGAGCGCACACCATGAGCAAACGACTGTACAAGCAGGCCTCTGATACCGGATCGGTGCTGCCAACCGGCGCATCCACGTTGCCTCTTGAGCGCCCGGTGGCCGTCTACTACCGGCAATCCACCGAAGCTCAAGTTGGCAACATTTCAACCACCATTCAGACGGTTGACATGGTTGAAGAGCTTGTACGGCGCGGCTGGGACCGCAGCCTTGTCCTTTTGATTGACATGGACCAAGGAGTGAGCGGCACGACGAGAATTGATGAGCGCGAAGGTATGCGGACGCTGTTTTCGCTCATTTCCGAAAAGAAGATCGGCGCGGTTGCTTGTCAGGATGAGGACCGGCTCTTTCGTGATGTGACGCAGATCCAGGTCAACATCTTCATCGAGGCGTGCCGTGCCTCAAATGNNGACTTCGCCAACGAGTTCGTTGGCACGTTCCATTCCCGGCAGTTTCGCTTTAAGAGCGAAATGGCAGCCGAATACATCAATGCAGTCATCAAGGGCAAACTGCAGAAAGCGAAACGCCGCCTGCTGCTGGAGGGTCGTTGGGGCGGCGCCGGGCTGCCACCTGGCTACATGATCGATACGCGCCGTACGCTTCCCAATGGGGAGAAAAACGAGGCATGGCGCCGATTTGTTCCTTTTGAGCCTTACGCATCGGTCGTTCGAGAGTATTACCGGTTGTTCTTGTCCTTCAACGGCCATCTGCGCACGACGTTTCGCCACATCCAAGAACACGGACCTTGGTACCCCGATCCCGCCACGTGTCCCCCACCCGCAGGCTTTCGCGTTGTCTACAAAATGCATCGCTACGAGCGCGGATATTGTCCGGGGCGCGTGGGGCTCCGGCAGCTCTTGACCAATGCTTCGTACCTTGGGCACTGGATATATAACGATGTGGTTGTCCAATGGAACAATCACGAGCCTCTCATTGATGAGAACACGTTCTTTCGGGCTTACAACTATCTGTGCCCCGTGCTCCTTGATGGAACAGCTAACGATGCATACAACCCAGTACAGGAACACGCTCGACCCAGTCTTGACGTGGATCGTGGCCAAGAGCGCCCGCTCCTCTCAGGCTTGTTGGTCGCCTTCGATGGGTCAGCCNNGCCACTACGTATACGAGCTTCGTACGCAACGAGACTTCAACGAGTATGAGTGGTCACGGGCCGCCGTGCATCTGGATATGAGGGTCACCGCCTTGCTTCGGGAAAAACTCAAAGCCACCTTTGACACCACTGTGTGGGAACGGACATTGCTAGAGTTTGCTGATGCCGTAGGTCGTGAGCGCAAATCCAAGGAAGCCCAGCTTGCCGCCCTGGATCAGGTCATGAAGAACCTATTGGCGAACCTCGATCTGCTGACAAACAGCGACATGATCCGAGCAGCTGAACAGCGATACGCGGCAGCCAAAGAGGAGCGTGACCGGTTGCTTGCTGAANNTCAGAGCGTGGCCGCTATCCGGGCGTTGCAGGCCAATAGTGCTCCTGCCCTCGAAAACTGGCCCAACCTCTCTCGGGAGGAGAAACGATCCGTCATTCATGCCTTCATCCATCAAATCGAGGTTGCGAGGATTGAGAAGTATGCGCTTTCGGTGACGGTGTGTTGGCGAGATGACACTCGGGACCAGTTTCTCTTTGCAAGCCCGAACGCTGACTCAACTGTCTGGCTGGAATCCGAAGTTGCCCATCTTGTACAGCTGGTGGAGAACAAGGCGTCTGCCCTTGAAGTGACTGCCGCCTTCCCCACCCGAACGTGGGGAGCTATCTCCCAGAAGGTGTGGCAGAACTGTGGCCCCGGCCACTTGCGGATGCCGTTTGGCGCAGTGCGGCGCAACGAGACCCACAATGAGTACACCGCGCGCATGGCTGAAAGTGCTTCGCAACTACGAGTTCTGAAGCACGTTCCTGGACGAGCTGCCCGAGTTCGCCC
>DKKJ01000140.1 GCA_002455175.1 Opitutaceae bacterium UBA6669 | reverse complement strand
CGCTGGCCGTATTCGACCGGCTGACCGTTCTCGACGAGAAGTTCGATGATCGAGCCTTTCGCTTCAGCTTGGATCTCGTTCATGATCTTCATTGCCTCGATAATGCAAACCACCGAGGTCTCGGAGACCTTAGAGCCTACGTCGACGAACGCTTTGCTCTCGGGAGAGGAGGCACGGTAGAACGTTCCCACCATGGGAGACTTGATGTAGGTCACACCCACTTCATCTCCAGCGGCAGCGGGCTTCGCTGCCGTGCTTGGCGCTGGGCGCGCCGCGGCCGCTGCTTCAGAAGCAGGGGCATCCAGGTAGGAAACCGGAGCCGGTCGATGGCTCACGACGGGAACAGAATCTGGTCCCCGTTTGATCTTAATCTTAAAGCCTTCTTCCTCGACCTCAAATGCAGTGAGGTCGGAACGCTTCATCAGGTCGATGACTTGCTTGATCTGTTTAAGGTCCAAGAGTGAGCCTAGGTTGAGTTGAAGGGACTGATGTTAGTGTCCAAGAGAGGAGGCGCGTTCAAAAAGAGTCCGCCCTAATTGTGCAATCCCCGATTTTGCGGCTGGAAAACTCTAAAAGCCCCGAAAACGCCGTAATTTTGACCAAAATCGTCGAAAAAAATACTGATTTTCCGGGGTGCATAGAGAAGAAGCAGGCCTGTGTCATCACTCTTACGATTGAGTGAAGAGGGGGCATTTTTAGTATTTTTGGGCCGGAATTACACCAAAATCGCCGAAAAATACGGTTTTGAGCCTTTTATTAGGGAAATTGCTATTGGGTCTCTAGGCGTGGTGTGGGGGCATCTGGTAAGGGCAAATTTTCCTCAAATCGGCCTTAGAAAAGGGTGCACGCCTCGTCGGATTAGGCGGTTTAGGTGCACGAAACCATCGCCATTTCGGCTCTGGCAAGGTCACCTTCTGGAGGCTGTTTCAGAACCCAGACGATCGAAGCGCTCAACGAACTGCAGAAATTCGGNNCTAGGAGGGACGCGGTCTCTCGCGTCCGGGGGGTCACATGCTGCAGACCACGCACGCAAACGCCGTGCCTGTGAAGACAAGCCTGGCCACGAGGGACCGTGGGCCCTCCCAGTCCTTTTCGCCAAGCGGCGATCTTCTGAGACATCCTCGGGACCGGCGGTCCTCCCTCGCCTTAACGCCGCATGGCGATGGTCTAGGACAGTCTAAGGAATGACTCCAACCTTAGGAAAGACGGACTGCGGTGCATCACAGCAGTTTAAAGCAGCTCTATGGTTCTTGTTGCTCACTGGTGGATGGAGAAGGCGTGCACTTCCTTCGTCGCGTGATGTCGATACGGGATCGAATGAGCGAATGGGGCAGCCCCGCCTAACTTGGCTTCTTCGCAGTTCGTACCAACCGCCTCTTGCTTTGACTACGCTTCCGGACAGATTCCCCTGACAGCCTGCCCCGGGTGCGGCCTACCTGGCGTGAAGGTTAATCTCCCGTCTTTTTACACCCCACGTTCAACCGACTGTTTCTANNGCCTATCCTCCATGAATATTCTTGGTGCTGCGACCCAGCAAAACACGTTCGATGCAATTGTCATTGGCTCAGGTATTAGCGGGGGGTGGGCGGCTAAAGAGCTGTGCGAAAAAGGTCTCAAGACATTGGTGCTGTAACGTGGTCGGGATGTAAAACATGGCGATTATCCCACGGCGTTCACCGAAAGTTGGGAGTTTCCAGGGCGGACGAAGATTTCGAACGCGGAACTCGCTCAGCAAGAAAAGCAGAACCGTACCGGCTATACGACGTCGCCCGCCTCTGCTCACTGGTTTGTCAACGACCTGGAAAATCCCTACTCAGAAGTGAAGCGGTTCGACTGGATGCGGGGTTACCACGTGGGCGGACGTTCGTTGCTGTGGGGTCGTCAATCGTACCGCCTTAGTGACCTGGACTTTGAAGCCAATGCAGTGGATGGCATGTCGATCGATTGGCCCATCCGCTACGCCGACATTTCTCCCTGGTATGACTATGTCGAACGGTTCGCGGGTATCAGTGGCAGCAAAGAGAACCTCTCTTACCTTCCAGACGGAGAGTTTCTGCCGCCGATGGAGATGAATTGCTTGGAGCAGCACGTGAAGAAGCGGATTGCGCAGGCTTTTAATGGGCGTCCGATGATCATTGGGCGGGTGGCCAACCTGACGCAGCCGCACAACGGTCGTGGCAATTGTCAGTACCGCAATCGGTGTATCCGCGGCTGTCCGTATGGTGCCTATTTCAGTAGCAACTCATCCACATTGCCGGCAGCTTACGCCACCGGTAATCTCACCCTTCGTCCGTTCTCCATCGTCAGCGAGATCATCTACGACCCGGAAAAGAAAAAGGCGAAAGGCGTGCGGATTATAGATGCCGAGACTCGAGAGGTGGTGGAGTACTACGCCCGGGTCGTGTTCACTTGCGCCTCAGCCGTGGCGTCCACGGCGATCCTCCTCAATTCCAAGTCGGACCGCTTTCCCAAGGGATTGGGCAATGACAGCGGTGAATTGGGTCACAACTTGATGGACCACCATTTCAAGGTGGGGGCCAGCGGGATCTCAGAAGAATTTGGCGATAAGTACTTCCGCGGGCAGCGAGCCAACGGGATTTACATCCCTCGCTTCCGCAATTTGGACAAAGCGACCGCGCGTAAGGACTACGTCCGCGGATTCGGCTATCAGGGTAGTGCCAGCCGTACCGACTGGGCGCGTGGGATTAAAGAGCTCAGCCATTTTGGCGCTGGCCTTAAAACCGATCTCATCGCACCGGGACCTTGGCGCATGGGAATTGGCTCGTGGGGCGAGTGCCTGCCGTACCACGACAACAAGATGTACCTCAACCACGACTTGCGCGATAAGTGGGGTATGCCAACCGTGACCTTCGATTGTGAATGGAAGGAAAACGAGTACGCGATGCGCAAGGATATGAAGGCCTCCGCCGTCGAAATGCTGGAGGCGGCCGGTCTCAAAGACATCACGCCCTTCGACGATCCGCTCGCTCCTGGCCTGTGTATTCATGAAATGGGAACGGCTCGCATGGGTCGGGATCCGAAAACCTCCGTCCTCAACCGCTGGAATCAAGTCCACACGGCACCCAATGTTTTCGTCACCGATGGCGCCTGTATGACCTCTGCGTCATGTGTGAATCCGTCCCTAACCTACATGGCGCTCACCGCGCGTGCCTGCGATCATGCGGTGAGTGAAATGAAGAAGATAAATCTCTGATTTACTCCGTCATGACGTCTTTTGCTTCCTCCTCTTCCTCCGAACTCTCGCGTCGTGAGGCCATTCGTCGCAGTGCGTTGTTTCTGGGTGTGGCTGCGCTTTCGCCCTCCCTTATCACCGGTGCCCTCCACGCTCAAGACGGGCGCGCGCCTGGACCTAAGACCGCCTCGGGTTTCAGCCCTAAGCAGCTTGAAACCGTGAGTGCGGTGGCGGAGCGGATTATTCCGAAGACGGACACTCCTGGCGCGATCGATGTGGGCGTGCCGGCATTTATCCAGCTTATGTACTCGGAGTACATGACCGAAGCCGAGCGAAACGTCCTCTCCGACGGCCTAGTGGATGTGGAGAAACGCAGCGCGGGTGCGCACAAAAAGGCGTTCTCCAAAGTGAGCTCTGAGCAGCAGGACGCCATCCTCAGAAAGATTGCGGAAGAATCCCAAGATAAACAGCGGACGTTTTTCCACCTGATGCGCGAAGTGACTGTGCTCGGTTACTTCACCTCAGAACGCGTGGGCAAAACCGTTCTGCACTACGATCGGGTGCCAGGACGCTTTGATCCGTGAGTCCCGATTTCCGAAGTCGGCAATGTGAACTGGACGCGCTAGAGCAGTTTAAGTTGAAGTGTAGTCGGGATCGTGGAGGGCCCTGCTCCGTCAGGGCCACGGGGACGTGTACCGTTTAATAGCGCCAGTACGATAGAGTTTTCATCGCCGAACACTGCACGCTCGGGCGTGCTTGTTGACGGAGGAAGTCAGCGGAGCGCTGCAGAGCGTTCGGCGGCGTACGCTTCCGCCAAGAGAACGATCGGGTGAACCACCTGCGTCGTCGATGCTCCGCTCGGTGCAGCCGCCTTCAGGCCGTTCTCCAGCTGAAGGTGACATCCTGGGTTGGCGGTGGCGACCCACGAGGCCCCGGTGGCTTGGACATGGCCGACTTTACGGGTTTGCAGCCACGCGGCGGTTTCCGGCTGAGTGATATTGTAGACTCCGGCGCTTCCGCAGCACCAGTTGGCTTCGGCGCACTCCTTCAATTCAACGCCGGGGAGTGATTTCAGGATCTCTCGGGGTTGGCGGCTGACTTTTTGTCCGTGACAAAGATGGCAGGACTCGTGGTAGGTAACGGTACAAGATGTCCCTGCCGATGTTGACGAAGCGCGAAGGGAGTCGGGAGCCGTGGCCGGTTTGCGAAAACCGATTTCCACCAGCCACTCGTGAATGTCTTTGAGTTTTTTGGACCATTCTCGCGCGCGGGCCGCGTACTGCGGATCATCGTGGAGCAGATGATCGTACTGGCGTAGATGAGAGCCGCAGCCACCGGCGTTGCTAATGATGGCATCGAGTTGGCTAAGATCCACGGCGTCGAGTTGGCGACGGGCCAGCACCTGCGCCGATGCCTCGTCCCCGTTGTGCGCATGCAACGATCCGCAGCAGGACTGAGCTCGAGGGGTGATCACTTCACAGCCGTTTTCCAGAAGGACATCCACCGTCGCGCGATTCACGTCGGAAAACGCCAGGTCTTGTACGCACCCTGTCAATACGAGGACACGATAGCGCGGCGCTCCTGAGGCGGGTTTCTCGATGGACTTGATCAGGGCGTCGGAGAAATGGCGGCGCATGACTGGCGTTTGCGGTTCTAAACGCTCGAGGTTGGCCGGGAGGAGACGAGTCAGCTTGAGACGCCGGGCCAGCGTTTGCGCTCCGCTGGCCTGCCAGAGCCAGAGCATTCGGCCTGCGAAGCGGAGGAGCCGGGGACGCAAGAAGAGGAAGCGCAGGGTGAACCAGCGAATCGCATCGCGTTTCGGATTCGACAGTACTTGGGCGCGCTCAACTTCTGCGCGTGCGGCTTCGAAGAGTACGGGATAGTTGACCCCAGCGGGACACGCGGTCGTGCAGGCCAGGCATCCCAGGCAATAATACATTTCCTCTCCGAATTCGCGCGTCGTGGTCATTTCGCCATCAGCAATGGCTCGCATGAGGGCGATGCGTCCGCGGGGTGAATTTCGTTCACGGCCCGTTTCCACGTAGGTAGGGCATGTGGGCAGACACATGCCGCAGTGCATGCACTGTTGCAGCACGGAATAGTCGAGCGCTGCCAGGCGGGTGAGAAAGGGGGTCTCAGGCTCCATGAGCGTGGGCTGAAGAAGGAGTCGTGGCGTTTTCAGCGAGATCGAAGATCTTGCCCGGATTCATCAAGCCGTCGGGATCCAGTGCTTTTTTAATGGTTTTGAGCAGAGCAAAACTGGAGTCGCCCAGCTGCTGGTGCAGGAAGTTTTTCTTCGCGAGGCCGACTCCGTGTTCTCCGGTAATGGTACCTCCCAAGGAAAGCGCGTAGTCGAAAATTTCCCGCATCGCGGCCTCCACGCGGTGCATTTCCTCATGGTTTCGCTCGTCGGTGAGAAATGTTGGATGCAAGTTTCCATCACCGAAATGGCCGAAAGTGGCGACCTCGACACGGTGTTTCTGAGCCACGGTGTTGATAAAACGGATCATCGCCGCCAACTCGCTCCGCGGGACCGTGGCGTCCTCCAGGATGGTGGTGGGCCGCAGGCGAGCAAGGGCAGAGAACGCGCTTCGTCGGGCCGTGGCTAAACGCACCGCTTCTTCCGCCGTGGCGGCTCGACGCACCGCCAGAGCTTGATGGCGAGCGCAGATCGCTTCGATCCGGAGGGCTTCGTCGGCCACGGCTGCGGGGTGACCATCGGTTTCAATCAGCAGCAGTGCTTCTGCTTCCGTGGGAAGACCCACTTTGGCGAACGCCTCCACGCAGCGAAGCGTGCGCTGGTCGAGGAACTCGAGGGTGCAAGGAATGATTTTCTCCGCGATGATCGCCGAGACCGTTTCGGCCGCTGCGTCCATCGAAGCATAGGTGGCAAGCAGAGTCTGGCGTGCGGCCGGTTTGGGGAGGAGTTTCAGTAGCACTTTGGTGACGACGCCGAGAGTGCCTTCGCTTCCGATGAAGAGATCACGGAGGTTGTAGCCCGCGACATCTTTCACGCACTTGTTGCCAAGGTGGGCGACGGAGCCGTCGGGAAGTACCACCTCCAAACCCATGACATAGTTGCGCGTGACGCCGTACTTCAGACCGCGCAACCCACCCGCGTTCTCGGCGACGTTTCCGCCGATCGTGCTGATTTTCATGGAGCCCGGATCTGGCGGGTAGAAAAGTCCGACCGCATCGGCGGCATCGAAAATTCGTTGAGTGATCACGCCGGGCTCGGCGGTTAGAGTGAGGTTCTTCGTATCTATTTCTAAAATACGATTCATGTCGACCAGGCAGAGAACGATACAGCCCGGAACCGGCACGCTTCCACCGGAGAGTCCGGTGCCACTTCCGCGGGTGACGACTGGCACGCGATGCGCGCGTGACAGCCGGAGAATGGATGCGACATCGGTGGCGTTTTTGGGAAAGACCACGGCGCCGGCTGCGCCTTTCAGTGTCGCGGTTCCGTCAAACCCATAGGGGAGGATATCCTCGCGTGCGGTGAGCACGGTGAGGGAAGGTGCGGCGCTCTGAAGCTCGGTTAGAAACGAAGACGGAAGCATGGTAACAAGTAAGGCAGAACTACGAAGAGTGGAGCGAAGGTGCGGTGACTACGGTGAGGACGCGGATCAAGCCGGTGGCGCTGCTTGAGCGTCCCCGTGAGCAAGGGGCTTTTCCCCCGGGGCGCCGCCAGAGGAAGAAACATCATCCGAGGAACGGTAGGCTTCGCGCTGCGCAGCCAGAACATGCGCGGCCATCGCTGCCTGGGCGACGTCCGCTTTTCCTGCTACGACCGCGTCGACGATCGCTTGATGTTGAGAAAATGCTTGAGGCAAGCCCACTCGGACCAACGTGACGCGACGAGCTTCGTCCTCGAGATCGGCGATGGAGACCAGCATGAGCGCGAGGACTTTGTTACCGGCGATTTCGGCTAGGTGGCGATGAAACTCTAGATCGGCCCTCACAGCTGCCTCCACGTCGTCGCCCGCTGCTTGAAGACGTGCATGCACCTCCAAGAGCGCCACGCCTTCGGGCTCGGTAATGCGTTCCGCTGCCCGCCGGGCGATTTCCGGTTCAAGCAGAACCCGCACTTCGGAAAACTGCCGCAAACGTTGTTGGAAATCGGGAAGCGCACGAAGGAGAGTAGCTCGAACCGGGGCTTGGGGGTTGTTGACCACGCGGACTCCGATGCCATGCCGCACTTCAAGCAGACCCTGAATTTCCAGCCGTTGAATCGCTTCGCGTAACGCAGCGCGACTCACCCCCAAGCTGACGGAAAGCGTCCGTTCGGCTGGAAGCCATTCCGCGTCGCGGTGTTTTTGCAGAAGCCGTTCGCAGATTTCGGCGACGACAGGAAGTCGTTTGGGGCCCAAGCTCACCAGTGGTAGGAGGTCAGACCACTGGTTTTTCGCAAGCGGCAAGTTCATGGAATGATTAAATGCAGAATAATTGCCAGAGATGCGGTGGGAACTAATGAAAGTGTGCTGGCGTCAGGTCCGTCTTTGACGAAAATGAACTCCTCTCTTTGAGACATCCGTACTTCATGGCCTCCGTCGCGGCGAAACTTTCTTCCACCCTGACTTTAGCGTATTCTGACCGGGCCGACGAACGGATCGACGCGGGTTTGCCGGTTCTCGCCGGGGCGGCGGTTGAGCCTCTGTTTATTGACGCGACACGGCTTGGAAGCGAGGGGGGGTTCACCCTGGATCGTTCGGGCCTATGGACGGTAGGGGTCGCGTCGGTGGCCGTGACACCCGAGACTCTCGAGCGCGAGACCCATCACTTATACCGAGATATCCTGCTGGCTACCCGGAATTTGCACTTAGCCCGCGTCTGGAATTACGTGCCGGCAATCAACGAACTCGGAGTGGGAGGGCTTGAAAACTACCGCGCTTTTTGTCGCGGGCGTTCCTTAGCGTTTGAGGCAGAGCTCGGAGCGGCCTACAAAGCGAGCCTTCCGGCCGCTTCGGCGGTTGGGACATCCTCGGATAAGCTGACCTTGTCCTTTNNGGCGTACGAGTACCCGGAAACGTATGGCCCGCGTTCGCCCAGTTTTGCCCGAGCCTCGGTGATTCCTACTCCTGGTAGACCGGCGGTATTCATCTCTGGTACGGCTGCGATTCGCGGCCATACCACGATTGCGCCCGCCGATACCCTCGAGCAGCTCACGATCACGATAGAGAATCTACGCGCTATCTCTGTCGCCTGCGGTCTGGACTCCGATCTCGGAGCGAGTCGCGCGGATGCAGTGCGCGCCTTTAAGGTTTATTTGCGGCATGCTGAAGACTACCCGGCGGTGGCAGCGGCTTTGAATGCCTCTCTTCTGGTCCCCACCGACAAGGTCTCCTATCTCCACGCAGACATTTGCCGGGAAGCGCTGATGGTCGAAATCGAGGCTACGCTCGTATAGCGTCCCCGCCAAGCCTAGCGGACGGAATTGGCTCCATCGGTTGCGGGAGGAAAAAGTGCTGCTCGTAAGGTGGCGGTATCGAGTTTTCCCCGTTGTGTGAGGGGAAAGTTCTCCAAGCGTAGCCATTTTCTGGGTACCTTCCAAGCGGGGAGGAGAGCCAGGAGATCACGTCTGAGCTCGTTCACCGGGCGATCGCTCACCACGGCTGCGCCCAGTGTGTTGTCGGCAGTACCACTGACTCCGACCCACACCTCGCTAACCCCGGGGACTTTTTTTAAGCGAGCACTGACCTCCGCAAGCTCGAGTCGTCGGCCGGCGATTTTTACGGTGGATCCGCGTCGGCCGAGCAGGGTCAGCTTTCCTGCGACATCCTGGGTCACGCGGTCGGCCATCACCCAGGCGCCTTCTCCCTGGTGCCGGCGTCGATTTCCCTGGGTGACCACAGCAGCACTGCTGACTTGGAGTCGCTGACCCGAAAGCAGAGTAAGGCGAACTCCGTCGAGGGCAGTGCCTACGGTGCCGTGCAGCGCCCCATCCCCGTCGCGATCAAAGGTGATCCCTCCGGTTTCACTGGAACCATAGAAGCTGTGGATGCGACGACCAAATTGGTGGTGGAAAGCGGTGGCGATTTCCGGTGACAAAGGGGCTCCCGCCGAGATGGCCAACCGAAGGGAATCGAGCCGTAGGTCGGTGCTGCTCGCGAGTGCGCGAAACAAGGCCGGAACCCCCGCGAAGACTGTGGGTTTCCAACGAGCAAAATCATCGGCGATGGCCCGTGGAAGGGCAGCCGTTCCACACACCACGGGAACTCCTGCGATCAACAGCGGAAGCGAAAGGTTCCCGAGTCCATAGGAGTGGCCAAAGGGAATCAACGCGTAGTTGAGATCTTGAGACGCGATGCCCATGGTGCTCATGACCTGTTCGGCATCCGCGATCAGCTGTTGATCGGTGAAAATCAACGGGCGCGGCTGTCCGGTGGAGCCGGATGTCAGCTTAATGAGGCTTGTGCCGGGATGGCGGAACCGTCGCGGAGAGTTTTTTTCGTCGAGTAAAACGAGTCGATCTCCTTCCCACAGCGCACCCGCGCGTAACGCTGAGGCCAACTCGCGTTGCGCGGAGAGGGGTTCCGCGGAGTCCACGGGAACGGCAATAGCGCCCGCCCGGAAAAGACTCAGCGAAATTTCAAACCACAGAGAGCTATTGGCGACCGCGAAGATCACTGCCTTACCGGATAACGTCGCCAATTCTTTAGACCATTGATCGCTCCAGGCTTTGGCTCGATGATCTAGCTCTGAGAAAGAGATCGTTTCCTGGGTGGAGGCGTGAATCAGCGCCCGTTGCGAACCAGAGCGCTCAAGCGTTGAGCCCCAACGGGCAAGCAAGGTGTGGCTCATGGGGATTTGCGTAGTCCCGAGAGGTGCTCAAGCTCGATGACCAGTAAGGCGAAGATGACCATGCTGGCTACGGTGATTCCAAGCGCTCGCACCACGGGGATACTGCTGAGCGCCAAAACTCCGAACGAAGCCGCCGTCGTCAGTCCGGAAACTCGAACTGATACAGGAATCGATTGCTGTTCGTAAGCCGACGTCGCCGAAAAAATCGAGTAATTGTGAGTCAGACACACACCGAGAAATGCGCCCAAGAGGTGAAAGAGATTGAGAGGGTGACCTAGCCATCCGAAGAGTCCGAAAATCCCCAGGCAGGCCCCGCAAGGAATGGCAAAAATGCGTACGCCGTCTCTCCAACCGTAGGTCAGAAAAACTCCAATGCCGACAATAGCCANNAACCGATGAGGCTTAAAGTCAGCGCGGATTGACGATACTGCGAAAAAACTCGATTCAACGATTCCAGTTGGCCGGTGCTTAACGTGGATGTCTCAGGTGGTGGTGGGCCGATCGGAGCATCGCTCGCCAAGGTCACGAACCAATTCAGGGCTTCGCCCCCGTGGAGGAGAAGGCCCAGAGGACCAACCAGCTTGGCCCTCAGGCTGGCCACGGCGGTTTCTAGCGTAAGGGCGCGGGAGCTTTGGGCGAAGGCGGTGTAGTCGGCATCGAATTTAGAAAACGCGTCGTTCTCGAAACCGCGTGCGAGTAGGGCCGCTTGTAGTTGGACGGGGAATCCGGGTCGGCTTTGGGCAAAACTAATTGCCTCTTGAAAGTCG
Organism: Opitutaceae bacterium UBA6669; assembly: GCA_002455175.1. Classification (GTDB taxonomy): domain Bacteria; phylum Verrucomicrobiota; class Verrucomicrobiia; order Opitutales; family Opitutaceae; genus UBA6669. The sequence continues at coordinate 4,550 of DKKJ01000140.1, read as the reverse complement.
GATTCGGTGGGAATGACGGCACCCAAGCTGACGCTGCGCGCCGTACCCGACGAGGCTGATGTGAGCCATGATTCCAGTTTAGCCAGGGAATCCCGCGCACTTTCCAAGGAAGAACCGTAGGTGAGATAGACGGTGCGTTGTTCTTGATCTCCGAACAACGCGCGAATGCGCGCATCTTCCTGCTTCAAGGCCGTGGAGGGAATATCAAGATCACGAATGTCGTCACGCCACGTCAGCCAAGCGAGTCCGGGCAGGCTGGCGACCCACAGGACCACCAATGTGCGACGCAGTCCTTGTCGCAATCCAGGAGGGAGCGCCTGACCACCCCGAAAGGCTCTGGTTTCCAAAAAAGCGGTGCGCACCGTTGCAAAATAGAGGACGGCGGCCACCAATGCGGAAATGAGTCCACTGCCGACGAAAGCGCCGAGCTGCCGAATGAAAGGAAGATCTGAAAACAGAAGCAGTGAGAAGCCTGCTACCGTAGTGAAACAGCTCGCGAGTAGCGGCTTCATCAGACGTCGCACCTTGCTCAGGTAGTCTTCGTCAGGATACAGCGCTGGCTGCATGTAGAGATAGAATCCGTAGTCGATGGCTACGCCCGTGAGGAGGGTNNGGTAAATGCTACGATCAGCACCGCCACCAACGAGAGCGTATTGAGCAGGCTCAGTTCTCGTTCGATCACCGAGCGACTGGCTGCGGCGAAACGATTCACTCCCGAGTAGGCGACTTTAAGACCAGGGTAGATTTTTTCGAGCTGGCTTGTCGTGCGTTCGATCGCGGCAAAGGCGGGAGCTTGTCCTTCTTCCACAAGCGGGGAAACGGACAACTGCGCCCACACCAGGGTGTGCGGTGACTCTCCTCCGGACGTGGAAACCAACTCGAGACCATTTTGCAGGCGACCCACGGCCCCCGGAAGCAGCAGCAAAGGATCCGAGGGGATCAGGTCCTGGAAGGCGAGGGCCTCTGGCGAGGCGAGAAAGGCCTCGAGTTTTTCCGCGGCATAGCTGGGCAGCCATGCTTCGAAGGTTGTCGCATCTTGGCTGCTTAGGGTGGCGTAGGTTTTCCTGGCTTCGGCTAGCCAGAACGGGAAGAGTAGGGAAAAGCGCTGCTGGAAAAGTTCCGCGCCAAGAGCATCGCGTGATGCGGTGTCGCCCATTGGAAAAACCTGGGCGAACGCGGGTTCTTTGCTCAGCGCCGCGGCGAACGCTTTGCCAGCCTCCGCAGGCGCAGGTCGGCCCTTTTCGATCGTGAGTTCGAAAAACATTGTCCGGACTTCAGCCTGACTGGCGAGCGAACGAACGAGTGAGAGTTCCGGAGCGGCGCGGGCACCCCCAGAAGGGACGAGATCGAGGACGTCGGTGGTGATCTTTTGGCGGAAATCAAGCGACGCCAGCCAGATCCCGCCCAAGAGCGCGAATACCAATAAAGCTCCGCCCGCCCAGCGGCGACGTTGTGAAAAGGTCATGTCGCGGAAGGACGATTGAACGTGTGCCACCCAGCGGTGGCCTTCCAGCGACGTCGATGGACCAGCAGTGCAGGCCAACGAAGAAAGATCATCTCCACGAGAAGGCGCGCATGCATGGTCACCATCCGCACGTTGTCACGTACGTAGTGAAAGTGTGATACACCGCCTTCTTCACGGGAAAAATAGCGTACCGGCGCAGGGACATTGAGCGGAATCACCCCATCCCAAACCATGCGCACCGCTGCTTCGGTGTCGAAATCATAGCGACGCCCGGTCGATCGAGGTGCAAGTGCCGCCACCAACGAAAACAACGGGTAAACTCGAAATCCAAAAAGCGTATCATCAATGCCCTTTCCGAGGACTTCTACCCACACCAGTCCATTGCTCAGTTTGCGGCCGTAGAGTCTCTCTTTCGGAATGTTGGCAGGGAAAAGGGGTTTACCGAGGATCAACGCGTCTGGATGCGCCTCGGAGATGTCCATAAATGGGCGGATACTGGCGCAGGGATGCTGTCCATCGGCATCCATCACCAAGGCATGGGTGAACCCTCGCGCCAAAGCTAACTGCGTGCCGGCCAGGACGGCGCCGCCTTTGCCGCGGTTTTCAGACAAGATGTNNCTATTCCACCACGGCTCGGTCGCTACCGTCCGTGCTTCCGTCGATCACCACGATCACGGGATACCCTTCCGCTACCACCTCAGCCACCACTTCCACCAGACGGCTACCTGTATTGTATGAAGGAAGGAGGACTAGATGGGTGGAGGAGACTGTCATCGTCGCGAAAGTGACTACCGAATCGACGAGCAGAGCGGTCGAGGGCTCTCCGCGCAAGCCGCGTCGTTAGGCGTCGCGGTGGACCGGAACCACGCTTCGACGTTCGCAAGAATTGTTTCGGTCCGTGCATCTGGAGGGACCTCTATGCGAGGCCCGACCCATATGTCTGACCTTGCCGGCAAAGGGGGCATCTTCCACCAGGAACGCCCTTTCGCCAACACGGGCCTGCTACAGTTGATGCGAATCAGTTGAATGGCAACTTGCGCACGCCGGGCGACCAGAACAAAACCAGGTTTCAGGGGTAAAAGGTCGGTGCCGGGAGGGGTGCGAGTTCCTTCAGGAAAAATGATCAAGGTGTGACCGGCGGCTACTTTTTCAGAGGCCGCCCGGAGAACCTCATGACCGCCGTCGCTGGAAAGGTAGCCTGCACGGCGTGCCCCCGCTCCTAGAACCGGATTCCGGCGAATGGCGGGTTTAAACACACACACCGCCTCGGGCACACGCGCGAGCAGGCAGGTGATGTCGGTGAGGCTCGGGTGGTTGGCGACGATTACCAAACCTCTGCGGTCGAGGGGGATATTTTCGATGCCGTGATAGCGGACGTCAAAGAGGCGGGCGAAGGTGGTCCACCAGACAAATAGGGCGAATTGTCGGTGAACGACGCGCTGAAAAAAGCGTTCGCTTTCCTCGGTGGCGGAAATCCCTCCGGCAGCGAGCGAAACCAAGCTCAACGCGAGACCGAAAAGGCCAAACATGAGGAGCGTGAAATAATAGCCGACGAAGGTATAGATCGCGCGGAGTGACATGACGGCCCGCCCTCGTAGTCACACGGGGCAACAGGGAGGGCAAGCCTCCGGTCGTGGCTCAGGCTGCTTCTGGATTGAGCGGAATGTAGTTGAACCAAAGATAAGGATGCTTGCGGACCAGAGCTTCCAATTGATTCAGCACGCCTTGGAAGTGGATCCGTGCGGTCTCAAGATTGGCTTCCCGACTGGCTTGCGGATCGGGGCGAAAGACGGGTGATGAGAAAACGCGGATGGTTTCCGCCTTTTCGTGAGGGACTGCCATGCAGAAAATCACCGGGCGTTGGAAAATCACTGCGAGGTGGTAAATCGTGAACGGGAAGTGGCGGCGTTTCNNGAGCGACCCGCCTCGATGGCACCTTTCAGGGCAAAGAGGAGTTGATGCGGATCGTTGACCCACAGGAACGAGACCCGGTCACCAAAACGTGCTCCTAGAAGACGTGTGTCCTCTGAGTTTTCCACCTGTAGTCGAAGAATGGAGACCTTTTGATCGCAGTCGCTTAAGAGGTATCCCAACAGATCCGAGCTGCCAAAATGGAAGGTGCCGAAAAGAGCTGGCTGGCCAGCGTTGGTCAGCTCACGGAACTCCTCGGCATAAGTGGGCTCCAAGACGCAATGCACCGGGGCACCGACACCCGCGCGCAATTTCACCATCAGGAAATTCATGAACGCCGAAAAATGGCGATAAATCTCCAGCATGCTTGGGGGGCGGCGGAAGACCACGCGGAGGTACTCCCGCGACGCCTTGCGCTGGCTGGGCATTCGCGAGAGGGCCACCCAAGTGCCACTCGACATCACAAGCCGGAAAAGCCAATTCGGCCACCAACGATCTGCCCAGAGGAGAAAACTGAAACCCCAGCTGGGACCAGGATTTCGACGTAATGGAGCCGGCGCGCTCACCGTTTCCAAAGCGGGTTAAGCTTTTCCGGGGGCAGCCCGCGATCTGACCAAATCCGCGATGGTTCGCACGCTCGTCAATGCTTGGCGCGACTCTTCACTGTTTCCGATTTTGATCCCAAACTCTTTCTCCAGAGCGAGAACCAACTCCAGCGCGTCAATGGAATCCAACCCGAAACGGGGAGACCCGATCAAGGGCTCGTCATCGGGGATGTCCTCAGGTTTGACATCGTCCAACTTAAGCGTGGCAACGATCAGGGTTTTAAGGNNGCGAACGATCAGTGGGATGAAAAATCTGCACGCTGGCAATGTCGGCCTTTCCACGTGCCTGAGGCAGCGACCGAGGTCGGTTTGCGTAAGGGGAGCATTTTAAGCTGAAGGGTAGGCGGAATCGAGGAGGGCCCTACTCCAGAAGCCATTTCAAAACATCACCCTGCCATTCATCGATTATACTTTCCGGAGGAGGGACTCGCTCCGTCGAGTCCGGATTGAGGATTTCTCGTCCGGAGCACCCTCTTCACACGGGGATCGATTCTGAGACCGCCAAAGGTAGGCCATTACTCCCTCGGATTCGAGCCGGACTCGACGGAGCGAGTCCCTCCACCGGCAGT
>DKKJ01000064.1:32797-32925 GCA_002455175.1 Opitutaceae bacterium UBA6669 | reverse complement strand
AGGATCTGAGGAAACGGGGAAATTAGGAAATTGGGAAAAGCGGAAATCGGAGCTGAGCACTGTCACGGGATTATCACTACGCGCTTGTGGCATAACGTCTCCCCGGGGAGGGCCACGGTCTCTCGTGG
>DKKJ01000064.1:0-32784 GCA_002455175.1 Opitutaceae bacterium UBA6669 | reverse complement strand
TTCAGCTTTTCCCCATTTCCGCATTTCATTCCTCTTCCCCGCTCCTCATCCCTTGAAGTCGATTACGTAGGAGCCCGCGACGGATTCGTCTTGGGCGACTCCGACCAAGTACACTTTGAAGGCGTAGGGAGGACGCACCGGTTTGTTTCCGATCAGAGAGAGTCCATCCGCGCTCGGGTTGAGCACCAAGCGCTGTTCACTGGTGCGTAGCGGTGAGTTCCAGCGTGCGGTGGCGCGCGCAAAGGGGGCGGTGACAGGTTTTTTCTCCGCGTCATAGAACGCGAGATGGAACGTGCCATTGTCGACCGACAGGCTCATTCTNNCGCCGTAAGGCAGCACGCTTCCGGGTAAAACCACCTCGGGTTCTTTTTCCTGGGGAGCTTCCGCTTTGGAACGCGCCGGGGGCCGGGTCTGCGCCAAAATGGGAACCACCATGGAAATAGAAGCCGTCATCAAAAGCGTTTTAAGAACCGGGGTGCTCAACTTCATGGTTGGAGAAAGAATAGGAAGCCCAATGCGTGCCACAAGTGCTCGAACGTGAAGAACACGTAAACCTTTTGGTTTGGCTATCGGGGTGAGGGGTAAGAAAAGCGGAGCCACAATCCTACGTATGCCGTGCGAGCAGGCAAGATGCCTCCGCATTTTTGGAGGCGTTTGCGGTGAATTGCGGGATTCTCGGGCGGGCGCGGACGGGATTTTCCCTAGATTTCACGCTCAGAGCGCTCGTCTGCTGTCACGGTCGACCTACCTCCAAGGATCAAGACATGATCATGCCTGGCGCTCTTGCTTCAATTGCCGCCAGCGAGCGAGACGCTCTGCGATCTTCGCTTCCCATCCCACAGGTTTTGGAGTGTAGAGCGTGACCGGCTTTTCCAAGTAGTCCTGTCCGGAGATGTTTTCCGGGTAGTCGTGGGAGTAGCGATACCCTTTGCCATGCCCTGCGCGTTTGCTGGCTTGGCCGCTTTTGTCGCGAAGAGCCAACGGGACTGGTTGCACCGGTTCTTGTTTCAATACCCGATGGGCTTCGGCGAGAGCGAGCGTCGCCGTGTTGCTCTTCGGAGCGCAGGCGATGTAGAGTGTGGCGTGAGCGAGAGTAAGTTCTGCTTCGGGCAAACCGATGAAATCGCAGGCGTGATGCGCGGCGACCGTGAGAGGCAAGGCCTGCGGATCAGCGAGGCCGACGTCTTCGCTGGCGAGGATGACCAGGCGACGCGCGATGAAGCGGGGGTCTTCGCCGCCGGCGAGCATTTTGGCTAGCCAATAGAGGGCAGCGTCGGGATCGCTTCCGCGGCAGCTTTTGATGAAAGCAGAAATGGTGTCGTAGTGTTCGTCCTCGTCGGCGTCGTAACGGATACGTCGTTCCCGAGCAAAAACCTCGATGTCGCTCGCCGCGAGCGTAGCACCGGNNCCCAGGACGATGACCTCCAGAGCATTGAGTGCGCGTCGCAGATCGCCATCACACAGCACGGCGAGGTCCACGAGAAGGGATTCTTCCGCGCTGACCTTTCGTTCGCCGAGACCACGTTCCGAGTCCGTCAGCGCTTTGCGCAGCACGCCCGCCACCGCTGTGGCCGAGAGCGGTTCAAGGCGGAAAAGGTGGCTACGAGAGAGCAGAGGAGGGTTGACGTAGAAACCGGGATTGTGAGTGGTTGCGCCAATGAGCCGGACGATGCCCTCTTCGACATCGGGGAGGAGGAGATCCTGCTGGGATTTGTTGAAACGATGAAGCTCGTCGATGAACAGAAGCGTGCGTGCCTCCGGGCGTCGACGGGCTGCGGCCAAGATCTCGCGCACTTCTGCGACGTTGGACATCACAGCGTTGATACGGACAAAACGACTTTGCGTTTCGCGAGCGATGGCTTCAGCGAAACTCGTTTTCCCGCATCCTGGTGGACCGTAGAAGAGAAGCGATCCGAAGCGGTTGGTCGAGACGAGGCGAGGCAGGAGACTGCCCGGCTGAGTGAGATGCTCCTGTCCGACAATTTCTGCCAGCGAGCGCGGACGCATGCGTGCCGCTAACGGTTGATGAGCATGGGCTGAGGACGACTCCGGAGAGACCGCAGGGCCGTCAGCGGANNGTCGCCACCGAAAAGATCAGCTTGGTCAGGATCAGGCATGGGACGCAGCCGGTAAACAGAGCCGGGATTGCGTGCGCCGCAACCCCGTTTCCGCGTTCGGATGAACGCAAGGTCTCTGCAGATCCTGCCGGCGTGCGGAGAGGCCGTCGACGATGATGGCTCCTGGGTAGGATTGGTTCGATGCCGCACTCAGACAGGGTGGGGCATCGGCCTGGCTGAAGAACGCCCACGTTAAAGAAGCATCCGTTTCAAAGGGAAGACGGATGCTTTTTCAAATGAGCGCGTTTGCCTGGTCAGAAGGCGTAACGTACGCCTGCGGCAAACAGCCAAGGATCGAGCTGAGCTTCTGTGAGCGTCGAACTTCCCGCGGTGACGTCGGTGCGGATCGCGGCCCGTTTCACGTCGAGGTTCAGACTCCACCGGTCGTTGACCTTCCAGTCGACCCCGGCTTGCCCAGCGAGGCCAAGGCTACTGCTTTCCAGACCTAGGGGGATGCCTGCGACAGAGAGGCGTTCACCCCAGATGAACGTGTAGTTGATGCCGGCGCCGACATAAGGGCGGACGTTTCCATCCGGATTGGCTCGGTATTGAACGAGTAAGGTGGGCGGTAAATGTTTAAAGCTGCCCAAGCGGCCTACGCCCGCTAGAAAAACATCGTGCGTTTGCGGAACCGTCAGCACGAGTTCGGCCGATAGGGTGTCGGTGAAAGCATAGCCCACATCGATTTCTGGGATAACTTTGTTGCTGACCGAAATCGCATCTTTGCCGAAGCCGATTCCGAGAGCCGTGAAGGCGTTGGACTTGTCCACCGTCTCTAGGTAGGTCGCTCGCAAGCGGCCCGACCAGGGACTGGCTGCAGTCAGCGCGACGGCTGAAAGCAGAAAGACAAGGGCGCTGCTCGCAGAGAGGAAGCGGAGGTTTTTTTGCATGGGAGGAGGGCTGCGGTCGGAAAATTCCGAACCGGCTGCCATCGCCCATGCTAGCGCAAAACGTCATGGCGCGCTCCTCAGTGTTTGCCGGGAACTGCGCACATTTTGTGGCCTACTTACTCTGGGAAAATACATGTCTTAGTTGGCCCACGAGGGGCGAAGGCCTCTTGGGAGGGAGCAACGGCGCAGAGTTAGACGCGTTTTTAAGCGAAGACTGCGCGGAGCCTAGGCGTGCGTGTATCCGCTACTTCAATTCAACATGTTGTACCCCGGGGAGAGTGACAAGTCGCTCTACGCACTGAGGAGGGCTGAGAGCCGCGCGACCCTTGAAGCGCACGCTCGTGGTCACGGTGCGGGTAGCGCCCGCGGAGTCAACGCTCACACCCGTCAGGCGAGGGTTGAGCCCATCGGACCTCAGCCGATCAAGCAGAGTATCGATTTCCGGACCACGTTGGTCTAGGGTAACCGAGAGCACGAAGATTCGTTCATTCTGCATCCAGGACTCCAGATGTTGNNCCCACGGCGGCGATCACAAAGCCAGCGGTGCCCAGAGCCATCTGACCGCTTCCGAAACAAAACCCAATGACGGTGACAAACCACATCAGGGCAGCCGTGGTTACCCCCTGTACCATTTGCCCCTGACGCACAATCACCCCGGCACCAATGAAGCCCATCCCCGTAAGGATACCGGCGCCCAGACGAGCGGGATCGGGACTCCAACCCGCCCCCTGGCCGTCGGCTTCAGTGTGGTTGAGGTAGTAAATCTCGGACAGGATCNNGAGATCGCGAATGTCGCGGCCATGCAGACCAGAATGGTGGTGCGTAGGCCGGCGGCACGCCCGCGGCTTTCTCGCTCCAAGCCCAGCAGAAAGCCGGCGAGAAATGCGGCGCCGATCCGCTGAAGCATGTCGATGAGATCCACAGGTGAGAAAGGTGAGTCGCGTGAGGGACTCGCGACTGCGGAAAAGGTTTCCGAGGGTGCTGGTGGAGAAACGATCGAGCGTTCCAATCGCGTGAGGATGATCTTCTATTTAAGATAATTAATTTGCAATAATTGTCCTGGCGTCGAGGTTGCTGAGATGCCGGATCGCCCGATTTTGGCTCAACGAGCGCCCTTACTCTGGATCCTCCTTCCCTGGATGGCGGGGCTCGTTGTGGGACACCTCGGAATCGAAGGGGTCTCTCAGGTTGCCTGTCTGGCCGTGGCATGGGTGATGGTCCTAGGTGCGTTCGGCGTGGAGCATCGCGGCGGTTGGGTGCTGCTACTGGGAGGCGGAGTGGCGGCCTTGGGTGTCGTTCGTTATGACTTGGCTCGGCAGCGCTTACCCGAGTGGGAGGGACGGCCCTCGCGTGAAGCCCGGCTGGTGGTGGAGGTCACGCGGAGATTCGCGGGCGGAGAGGACCCCCGAAAAGTCAGTGGGCTCGGCGTCGTGACATCGACCGATCCTCATTTACGATCCCTCGTGGGGCAGCGCATCTATTTTTCTGCCCGCTTGCCGCGAAACGAAATGCGGCCGGTGCGCTCCGCTGCGGTCGAAGTCCGGGGACAACTGGAGGTTCTGCCTCGAAATCCTTCGCCAGCGACCTTTGAAGGGTTTTTGGCCGGGGCGGGAATCAACTTCAAGTTAAGCCGAGCGCGGATCGTGCGCACGCAGCGGCCGGCGACGACGTATTGGCAATGGTGTGACACCGTGCAGGCGCGAATGAGCGAAGCGGTGGGCTGGGGAGTGGAGGCGCACCCGGAATGGGTAGGGATTCTGAGAGCGATGGTATTAGGTCAGCAAAGCGAGCTCAGTGAAGCGCAGAGCGATGGATTCGCGCAGAGTGGCACGCTTCATCTTTTCTCGATCAGCGGATTGCACGTCACGGTGATCGCGCTGGCGTTGGGAGGGTTGCTCTCGCTTTGCCGGTTTCCACTGGCCGTCAACGTCGTGGTGGTTTTGGGATTGCTGTGGTTGTATGTGGATATCACCGGACGGGTGCCGTCCGCGGTCCGAGCGTTCTTCATGATCTTTCTGTTCAAGATGGCGAAAGTGGTCCGCGCGCCGTCGAATCCTGTATCCACCTTGGTCGTGTCCGCGCTCGTGGTGTTGATAATCGAGCCAGTGCAGCTCTTCAGTGCTAGTTTCCAGATGAGCTATGGAATCGTGGCGGCGCTGCTTTTATTGGGACTGCCCCTGGCCAACGCGTGGGAAGAGAAGAGCCGTCTTTTTCGGGGTTTACCCGTGGTGTCATGGAAGCCGGTCCATCATCTGTTAGATCACGCGAGGCGGTCCCTGGTCAGCGCGGCTGCCATTGGAGTGGCGACGCTTCCGGTAAGTGCGGTGGCGGGCGTGTTGTACTTTGGGCTCTTCACACCGGGTGCGCTTTTGGCGAATCTCGTGGTCATTCCGGCGGCATCGCTGGCTTTGCTCGGCGGGTTTGGGGCGATTGTGGCCACGTTTGTCGGTGAGCCGACGCTGGCCTTGCTGTTCAATCGGGCGGCGGTGCTGATGTTGGGTCTAATCGAGCAGGTCACGGCCTGGTTCGTAACGCTTCCGGGAGTTTTCCTCCGCGTGCAGTTCCGTGCGCCGTGGATGGGTTTTCTCACCTTCGCGTTGCTGATCGGCCTGTTACTGGGCGGATTTCAGCGGAGTTGGTCGCCTCGAATCGGAGGGTTTTGGCTACCGTTTGTGGTCACCGCGTTGGCGCTGATCTTCCTGGTGACATTTGCACCCTCACCCGTTTAGTGTAGTCCCATGAAGAGCGCTTACGAATTGGCGATGGAACGTCTGGCGAAGTCTGATCCGGTGAAGGGTCGTCCTCTGACGGCGGAGCAGAAAGCCCGCTTGGGGGAGATCGATACCGTCTATAAAGGCAAAATCGCCGAGCGGGAGATTTTCCTCAAAAAGCAGCTCGAGGACGCACTTTCCGAAGGGAAATTCGATGATGCCGAGAAGATTCGTGGCCAAGTTGCTTCGGAACGTGCTCGTTTGGAGGAGGAAAGAGAAGACGAGAAAGAGCGCGTCCGCCGGGAGTAACGGTGTTATTTTCTCTACGGGCGCCCCTTCCGCTGCGCGGGGAGATCTGAGACTAACCTAGTGGGCTCAACTGTGATTTGCAGTTGGATCGCGTTGTTCACCGCGAGCGCTTCTCGGTTTTTGTGAGGCACGGTGGTTTGTGGTGATAACGGAGAGAGGCGGCTGTGCCGCTGACCTCATCAATACTGCGTTGACCGAGCAGGGGTGAGTTGCTTGGCTGGCGGGCTTATGTCCACGACTCCTGCCACCCCTGATAATCTCATGGAAGCCATCGTTTCCCTNNGAGACGTCGATCATCATGCACCCTAAAGTTTGGCAGGCCTCGGGCCACGTGGAAGGCTTCACCGATCCGTTGGTGGACTGTAAAGCCTCCAAGCAGCGCTATCGTGCGGATCAGCTGTTTTTCTCAGCGGTCATCGTTGACGGAAAGACCGTGGGTTATGTTTCCGTGCTCGAAAGCGAAAAGACCACGGAAGAACTGCAAGCCGCGGCGGAGCAGTTCAAACGCAAGCGTGGGATCCAGGGCCAGCTCGCTGCGGTGCAACCCCGTGATATGACCGAGAGCAAGCCGGAGGAGGTGGCGTTGATCCCATCGCCGGCAACGGGCGAACCGGGTAGCCTGACGCCGCCCCGCGCGTTCAACATGATGTTCGAGACNNCTTCCGCAACGAGATCACTCCCCGCAACTTCATCTTCCGTTCGCGTGAGTTCGAGCAGATGGAGATGGAATACTTCATCCACGAGGACGCGGACTGGTCGAAGTGCCACCAAGAGTGGATTGAATGGTGTCGCCAGTGGCTCCTCTCGATCGGACTGCCCGACTCGCACCTCTCACTCTACGCGCATCCCCAAGAGAAGCTCGCGTTTTATTCCAAGGGTACGGTCGACATCATGTTCCGCTATCCCTTCGGCGTGCAGGAGCTCTGGGGTATTGCCGCCCGTGGTAACTACGATCTCGGGCAGCATGCGCAGGCCTCGGGCAAACCGCAGGAAATTTTCGACGAGGCTTCGAAGAAGAAATTCGTGCCCCACGTCATTGAGCCCGCGGTGGGCGTCGACCGTATTTTCCTCGCCGTGCTCTGTGCCGCGTACGCAGAAGAAGACGTTAAAGATGAGAAAGGTGCGGTGGAAAAACGCACGGTGTTACGCCTGAGCCCACGTGACGCTCCGGTGAAAGTGGCCGTGTTGCCCCTGTTGAATAACAAGGAAGCTTTGGTCGGCCGCGCACGCGAGCTCTACAAGAAGCTGCAACGCCGTTACGCTGCGTTCTACGACGACGCCGGCGCTATTGGCCGTCGCTATCGCCGTCAGGATGAAATCGGCACGCCGTGGTGCGTCACGATCGATTTCGACACCGTGGAGAAAGACGGAACCTTCACCCTGCGCGAGCGTGACTCCATGCAGCAGAAACGCATCACCGAAGCGGAGCTGTTCGCTTTGCTCGAAGAGCAGGTGTATTAAGTCAACTGGCCGACTGACAGTCGGTTTATCAAAAAGCCGAGAGACGATGCTCTCGGCTTTTTTGTCCTTGGTAGGGAGGACGCTTAAGCTCACCTCTCTCCTCGGGTTGCGTCAGGGTGGGTGTACTCCCTTGCGAAAACGGAAAAACTTTGGGATTGCTCGCGGGTAGGGCTCTGAGCGTAGGCTCGGCCCCATGCCCCCGTTGGACTCCGAGACAAATCGGTGGTTCACCGAAGAAGTCTTGCCCCTCGAGACGATTCTTCGGGCCTACCTCCGTCGGAAATTTCCCACGTTGACTGATGTCGATGACGTGGTGCAGGAGTCCTATCTCAAGATTGTGAAGGCCCGATTGGAAGGGCGGCTTTATTCAGCGAGAGGGTTTCTTTTCACCGCAGCGCGGAATGTCGCGCTCGACGTGTTTCGGCGGAGACCGGGGAATCGATCAGTTGCCAACTTAGACGAAACCCCTGTTCTTCTCAACGAAGAGGGCGCAGGCGTTGCCGAGCGCGTGTGTCGAGATCAGGAGTTGGCGCTCCTAGGTGCTGCGATCGAGTCGCTTCCGTTGCGGTGCCGTCAGGTTTTTAAGTTACGCAAGATTTATGGGCTATCGCATAGAGAGATTGCCGCACAGCTCGGTATTTCCGAGCGCACGGTCAATGTTCAGGTGGGCCATGGCGTGAGACGTTGTGCGGACTATCTCGAGGCTCATGGCGTGGTGTTGATGCGGTCGAAAAACGATCAAAGGGAACTGCATGAGACCGCGTAACTCCCCTTTTGATCGAGGTTCTGATAAGGACCGGATTGACGAAGCCGCAGCTGAGTGGATTGGGCGGTGCGATGGCGGTTTGACAGAGGTTGAAAGAGACGAATTGAAGGCGTGGCGTGCGGCGGACCCGCGTCACGAGGCTGCTTTTGCCCGCTTGGAGCTGGCATCGGCCCTTTTTGAACCCGTTTACGCATTTCGTCCTGAAGGACGCACGAGGCCTGACCCAAATCTTTCGCTCTCAAGCCCCCCTCGCCAGCACCACCCGGAAGCGGTCCGGTCTTTATTCTGGCATTGGGCGAAGCTACCGGCGGTGTGTGGTGTTGCCGCCGCCCTGATGCTTGGGCTGTTTCTTTTCTGGGAGCCTCGGGTGGAGGGAGATCGGTTTGTGCAGCGTGTCGCGACGGATGTGGGTGGTTTACAGCGTGTCGCTCTGCCCGATGGCTCGGTGTTAGAGCTCAATACGGCAAGTGCGGTGGACGTGAATTTTGATCCCAAGAACCGGCACATCACGCTGGTCCGGGGCGAGGTGCACTTTAGCGTGGCTAAAGATCCGACTCGTCCGTTCGTGGTGAGCGCTCGTGGCGTGCGCGTTTCTGCGGTGGGGACTGCGTTCAATGTGCGTTTGCGGTCTGACGATATCGACGTGCTGGTCACGGAAGGGCGTATCCGATTAGACGATGCGCAACGGGGACGTTCCGTTCTTCCCGTTCCGTCAGCGGATCAAGAGCCGCCGGTATTGAGTGCGGGTCATCGGGCGGTGGTGCCGGTGGCGGCATTGGAAGCAAATGAGCCCGGTTTGACTGTTCATGTGGAGGTGGTCCCAGAATTGGAAATGACTCGGCTGCTCGCCTGGCAGGCAAAGCGCCTGGAGTTTGCACCGACCTCGCTCCGGGAAATCGTCGACGAGTTCAATCGTTACAACACCCATCAACTTGTTTTGGCAGATACCGACGTCGCGGCGATCAACGTGGGTGGCTCGTTTGCGGTTGGCGATTATGACATGCTGGTTCGTTTGCTTGAAGTAAGCTTTGGAGTGGCCGCCGAGCGTCACGGAGATCGCACCGTATTGCGGATGAAACGGTAAGGTGCGGAGACGAGCGCTCCACAAGCAGGTGGCTGGCAGTTGGAGCGCTGGCGACTTTTTCGGAAAATCTTCGGTGAGGCGTAGTCATTTCTCGCGGGAACCGCGTCGCTCATGGGTAGTCGGCACCCCTATCGATTCTTCTGAGTCTGGCCGGCTGACCAACATCAACCCCATGTCTGCCGATGCCTTCTTTTTACGATTATTCGCCGTCTGGAGGCGGCTTTGTTTCGCGGTCGTCCTCTGCGGAGGGCTCTGGCTCGAGCTTGAGGCCGCCGCTTCCGTCCGACACGCCTTTGATATCCCAGCCGGAGAAGCCGTGGGCGCGTTGCGAGCGTTTGCCCAACAGTCCGGACTCCCGGTGCTCTATTCCGGCTCCGCTGTGGGAGGCATCCGCACCGCAGCGGTGCGCGGACGCTACACCGCGCGCGATGCGCTCCAGCGGATGGTGGCAAACACCCCATTGGTTGTGGTCGAAGACCCGGTAACGGGCGGCCTGGCCATCTCTCCTCCCAATTCCACTTCTCCTACACCTTCTCCTTCTCAGGAAAAAGCAGACCCCATGAAAAAACGCTCCGTCCTCAGTGGCCTCGCGGCTACGCTCCATTTTAGTTTGGCCGCGTCCTTGCCCGGTCAAGCTACACCCGGCACCCCACGCTCCGCGTCGTCGATGTCGGATGAGGTGGTGCAACTTTCGGTGTTCCAAGCGCAGTCTGAACGCGAGCATGGCTATCGAGCCGCTAGCAGTGTCACGGCGACCGGTATCGGCACAGCGATCGCTAACATTCCGGTCAATGTTGGAGTTGTGACCGAGGATTTCATCCAAGATTGGGGCGGCGTGGAATTGAGGGATGCCACCAAAGGGGTTTCGGGATTTAACTCGGATTCCCAAAACTCGAATCGCGTGTGGCTGCGTGGGTTTGAGTCGTCGCGTATTCTCCAGGATGGTTTTGAAATCGGTTATGGGATGATGACCGACGGCGTGGATCGCATCGAGGTGATCAAGGGNNGCCAACATGGACTCCGCAGCATAAGCTTCGACTCACCTATGGAAGTTATGATCATGCGCGAGCGTACTTCCAGACCTCGGGACCGTTGATCAAGGACAAACTCGCCTATATGGCGTTTACTTCCTACACGGACGAAGGTGGGTGGGCTGATTTTATGATGCGCCGGATCAAGATTTTTGGTGGCGCGGTGACGTGGGCGCCGATCGCAAAGCTCAAGTTCACGGTGGATGCGCGACGGATTGACAAGACGCGGATTGAGCCAGCCCTTCTTCCTTTTACGCATCCGGCTTTTTTGGCCGCGGTTCAAGCGGGTCAAGTGGCACCGCTGACCACAGCGCGTAATTGGCTCAACGCCAATCCGCTCTACGGCGCGAATGAGCCACAAAATGTGATCTTGGTGGATCATTTGGTCTTCAACAGCCGGGAGTCGAATCCCTTCAACCAGAACTACCCGCAGGTGGAGCACCGCCAGACCGTCCAGGCGGAAATGACTTACCAGCACAGCGAAGCCGTGAATTTCCGACTGGCGGCTTTCGACAATCAAGGTGAACGCACGAATGGATTCTTCACCTCATTCCGTCCCGTGGCGGGCTACAACCGGGATTTGATTTTTGCGGCGGCTGAACACCGCTTTAACTATAGCTACAGTGAGCAAGAACGGTCGGGTCTGAAAGCTGACCTCAATTTAAATTTCAACCTGCTGGGAATGAATCACGCGATGCTCGTGGGGTATGAGCGAGGAGAGCGCCAGACGGGTACGATCAGCATCAATACGACGGCACGCGTATACAATCCCCGGACCGAACCCGCACGCAATGCCTTGGCGGAGTTGCGGGCGGCCAATCCTAACTGGTTCNNAGCCACTCTCCTAGAAGGAAAATTGCGTCTCCTTGCGGGAGCCCGGCGCATGGATCTCGAGGTGTACACGCCGGGTACAACACCCGGAACCGGACGGCTGAACAAACAGTCCAAGACCACGCCTCAAGTGGGTTTTCTCTATCGCCCCTCGGATCTAGGTGCATTTTACGCTAATTACAGCGAGACCTTCGAATCTCAGTTGGTCGTCGATGCCCTAGGCGGGATTTCTGGCCCCATTACAGGCGACGGCATTGAAGCTGGGTTTAAAACCGACTGGATGGATGGAAAAGTGTCCGGAACGCTGGGCATTTATCGTATTGAGCGAGCGAATATTGCTCGCCGGGACACACCTCGTGAGCGTGAGCTGAACATCACTCCTTTGTGGATCATGGGTGGTGTGCAACGCACCGAAGGCGCAGATTTGGATGTGACCTACACTCCCATGCCCAACCTGCAGTTTGTGCTGACCTATTCGCACATGTGGTTTGCGGAGACGGTCGCCGATCCACAGACGCCCCAGCAAGTGGGTGTGCGGTTGAGGAACGCTCCTGATCACGCCTTCGGTCTCTTTGGCAAATACACCTTTACCCAGGGGAGGCTAAAAGGGTTCTATTTCGGAGCAAGCGGTCTGTACCGGAGCCGTTTTAATTTCCATGATAGTTGGGATGTCCCCGCCACGGTAGACAATTACCGCGTTCTCGATCTGTTGTTTGGATATAAGAAGATGCTGAAAGATGGACGAGAAATGACCGTTTCTCTCAACGTCAACAATGTCACCAATGAGCGGTATCTGGATTTTCAGTACCTTTGGTCTGATCCGACGCTGGTGAAGTTGAACCTCGACTACCGCTTTTAACCCACAAGTTTCTATGAACCGTCGCGACTTCATTGCGGGCTCCGCGTCAGCCCTGGCTTTGGGTGGGTTTCCCNNGTCCCCGGTTTCTTTTCGCGTTTCCCCGCCTGTACTGAGTTTGAGGGCAAGATTCCGATCGTACGGGTGGCGACGGGCCGGATTATTCACCGGTTTTTCGATACGTCGCCGATCAGTCCTTCCGGCCGATACCTCGCTTTATTCCGACTTCCCAACGAGAACCGGTCTCCGCAGCCCGGACAAGCGGGTGATGTGGTTCTGGTGGATCTCTCCACCGGGAAAGAGCGGACGTTGGCGCAGTCACGAGGGTGGGAGACACAAATGGGCGCCAATGTTCAGTGGGGGGCAACGGATGCCGACCTGTTTTTCAATGACGTGGATCCCGCGACGTGGACCCCGTTCGCAGTCCACTTTAACCCCGCGACGGGTTCTCAACGCCGCTTGGGCGGAACCGTCTTTACGGTCTCACCCGACGGCTCTCAGCTGACCTCGTATAACCTTGTCTCTTCCCGTCGGATACAAGTCGGCTATGGCGTGGTATTACCAGAGGAGCGCACGCCCCGGAATCGTGGTCCGGTTGCGCATGACGGGCTCTTTCTAACCGATGTGGCTTCGGGACGTTCACGGATGATCGCGTCGATTCGCGATATCTATGAAAACGCGGTGCCGAGTTTGAAGATTCCCGAAGCAGAGAAGTACGAGTACTATTGCTTTCAGATTCGTTGGAATCGACAAGGGACGCGCTTGATGGCGTTTTTGAGATGGTCAGACCCCGCTCAAGTCGGTCCGCGGAGCGGCCCTCGTTTGCTTACTCTGGTGACGCTTAAACCGGATGGATCGGATATCCGCCTCGCAGTCACGCCGGAAAGGTATGCGCGTGGGGGCCATCATCCGATGTGGGCTCCAGATGGAGAAAACATCACCATTAATCTGAACATTCGTGATGGCACCAAGGACCTCGATTTGGTGCGGGTGCGTTATGATGGGTCAGATATTCAGTCCCTGCATCCGATCGGTTCGGGGCATCCGTCTATGCACCCCGAGAAACCCTTCATTATTACGGATGCCTATCCCCGTGAACCCGTGACCCGTGGAGATGGGACCGCGCCCCTCCGATTAATCGACGTGCGCAGTCGCTCGGAGGTTGCGTTGGCCCAAGTTCTCCTGAGTCGAAAGGAAACCCCGCAGTTGAGCTCGGAGTTTCGCATCGACGCGCACCCGGTCTGGGATCGCACGGGGCGATTCGTCGTGTTCAACGGCGTCCACGATGACACCCGCGCCGTGTACATCGCGGATGTCGGACCTTATTTGGAGCGGGCGATGAAGTCGGTGTAAGGGTCAGTTCCTCGGTGGCTGGTGATTCTTGGTGTAGATCTCGACCAGGACGCTTCCCGTAACGCCGTTTTTGTTTTTAACGATCGCGGTGTAGGAACCGGCTCCGAGGGGTACGGCCACGACTGAGTCCTTGCTATCGGCTTTGAGTGAAAACGCACCGTAGATGTTCTGTTGGTGTGTTGTTTGTGGATCCCAATTGTCGTTGTGCGTGACCACCATGGCACCGCTGGGAGTAAGTCGGTAAAGCGTGAGCTCAGGGTCTTCGATGTAGTCGTTGAGCTCGAATTTTTCCAAGCTGGGCCCCACCCCCCGAACCACTACGTCTGTGGTGCCCTCGCCGACGAGGACGAATCCGACAGNNGTTGGAGGATGGCCCGGGTGGAGAGGTTGAGCAACTGGAGGTCCTTCCCATCGGGATTCTCCAGATAAATCTCTGCCAGACCATCACCGGGTGGCCCCTCCGTTTCTTCCAGCATGACCGTGCGCGCGCCGGCACCGAGAGTGACATTGAGCACGGTGTCTCCCGCGTTTTCAGTCAGAGGAAAACCACCAAGGTCGCTGCCGTCATACCCCTGCCAGCCAACCGCCGAGTTCAGCNNTGGTACTGCTGAACAATTTCAAAGACGGGCGATTCAATGGTTGGGCGACACCGTAGGGCTTGAGGCCAGGCCCGATTCCCCTAAGGGCCAACCGCCGCGTACCCCGTCCTTCTAGGATGAAGCCGACGATGAGGGAGTTGGCTCCTCGACCTGCGATATAAAGCGAGGAGAGGTTTGCTAGTTGTGGGCCGGTCGGAACTGCTGCAGGAGTGACCGTGACTGACGTTGCCGGCAAGCGATAGGTATCTCCGGCGTAAGTCGTGATTTCCAGCTGGTACGACCACACCCCGGGTGTGTCGAGGACGATTCCTGGGAGCGATTGAGATGCAGAAACGGGCTGACCATTGCGATACCAGCGATACCCGTTGGGGGCTATTCCCAGATTGGTAAGATCAAGAGAGAAGGGGTGATAGTCGTCGCCCACTTGCCCCGCGGCCGTAGGCGGGACATCGGTGAAGTCGGGCGGCCTCACGGTGACCGCGACGCCCGCCGGCGTAAAGGTGCTCCCATTGCGAGTGGCGACAAAGTCGTAGCGGCCTGAGTCCGATGTTTTTCGATCGTGTAGGAAGAGTGTGCGACCCGTGGCGCCGGGTAGGGCGACACCGTTTAGCCGCCATTGATACGTGACAGGGCCGCGACCCGGAACTCCAGCAACCAATGCATTTCGTCCACCACCAGCGAGGATAGTCACAGCAGCCGGTGTGCTGCTTCCAGGGAAGATCCCGATGGTCGTGACGGTGGACTCTGTCTGGTAGTTTTGTCCAATCGTATGGGAAGCGGAGCCGGTTCGCAGAGTGGCGACTCGACCCGAGTTGGATGATAGTGGAGCAATGGATAGCTGCACGGTGGTCTGGCCCAACCCTGAAGAAGGTGTCGCGGTGATCCAGCTGGGAACCCCTNNACCGGTTGTGGTAACCTTTAGTGAATATGTACCGCCTTCCTGATAAAGTGTCTGATTGGTCGGAGAGAAAGCGACGCTAGGAGCTGATCGATTTTGAGTGGTCAGAGTACCTTCGGCCAAGGTGATTGCCAGAACTTGCTGGCTATCGATCGCGAGCGCTCGCGCCGAAAGGCCCTCTTGTACCGTGGACCAGGTGACGCCGTCGGTGCTGGCAAGAAGGGGTTCGCCCGCGACTAGCCAGCGAGACCCATCCCAGTCGACATCCCAATAAAGATCGCGTTGGTCAGATGGGTCGCCCGTGGGGGCGTCGCTTCGTACCAATTGCCAAGTGATACCATCGGTGCTGCTAATGATCGTGCGTCGGTNNGTCGGTTTCCGACCGCTAGGAATCGCGCGCCATTCCAGGCCACGGAGTTTAGCGTTTGCGTGATGCCGGAAGCTTGGGTCTCCCAACTCAAACCATCTGTGCTAGTGGCTACGAGCCCGCTCTGTCCGACGCTGACGAAGCGATTAGCTCCAAAGGCGACCGCGTTTGGACTGATTGAAACAGGTGCTGTGGTCCAGGTCGTGCCGTCGGCACTCGTCACGACGGTCGACCCGACTCCGACGTAGCGACCATTCCCCCACGCGAAGTCGAAGAGATCGGAAGGGGTGGTCAGGAGGTGACTCGTCCAAGTGACCGCGTCAGGCGAGCTCACGATGCCGCCGCCGACTCCGGCGAGGAATCGACCATTCAGGTGATTCAGGGAAAAGACGTAGCCAGAGAGGGGGAGTGTGCGTGACTGCCAGGTTCCTCCCTGGCTACTCACGCGCACTTCACCGATTTGCATCCCCGCCACGATGCGCGTTCCCGATCCATTGATAGCGACTCGAAAAAGTGAAGAGCCTGCGCCGNNGCGTGTTGATCGAAATCCAGTGGGGTAGACCGTCCACGCGCCACGGATGGGCGGGGGCGGTGGTCACGCGAAGCGGATAGCTGAATGCGCTGCCCTCGAGACGTTGCTGAGAGGAGTCGAGTTGAACCCCTGAGGTGAGGCCGCCGTTGAACAGGAGCGTTCCTTCTGCACCGCAGATGACGTAGCAGGTTCCTGAATAAGCAATTGCCAGGAGGCTGGCCGTGGTGTTGGACGCCATCGGTGTCCAGTGGCTGCCGTCATTTCTTTGTAAGATCACGCCGGCATCTCCTATGGCGATGAAGCGTTGTCCGTCCCACAGCACATCGTGCAAGGTTGTGGCTACGCCCGAGGCGATGAGACTCCAAGAGCCACTTTGGACGCTGCGTGCGATCTGCCCGCCTTCGCCCACGGTTACATTAACATTTCCATTGGAAGAAACCCCCAACCAACGAGTCGAGGGAGAGACGGTTTCAACTGACCATGTTGCCAACGTTGTGGAGCGAGCGATTCGTCCGGACGATCCGACGGCTAAATACTCCGTATTGTTCCAATGGATATCTCGATAGTCTCCCTCTGGTGCCGTCCGTGTAATGAAATCGTTTTGACCGTCTCGGGAGGTAACGAGAGAGTTTGAGTGAAAGAAAAGAACCTGCTCGCCATCCCACAAAGTGAGTACACTGCGTTGTTGGCTGGACGAGACGACCCTGTCCTCCCTAAAGAAAATAGTTCCTTCGTTGGTGGTCGCGAAGAGCAAATCACCCGTATAGCAGACTGAGCTGTAAGAAATGGCGCTCGGTGCGAACGGTACCCAGGTCGTTCCGTCTACACTGTTGAGTACCCCACCTCGGCCGAGTGCCATAAAGCGACCATCCGCCCAGATCACTTTCTCCAAAGGACCGCTGGTAAGACGTGGAGTAACCGGAGTCCATGCACCCAGAGATTGGGCATTGAGTGACAAGAGGGAATCAGAATTCAGGTGGACCCATGCGACAACGGTGAGGAACAGCGGAAAAAACCAGGAGGTGCGAGGGCGGTGTATCATAAGCGAAAAAGTGACAGATCACTAGAGCATGTAACCAACGCGCCATTACTCGATCTAAACACGCAGTCTAGGAAACGTTTGAGTCGTGAGGAAATGTTTAAAACCCGCGTAACTAACTGGGGCTGTGCTCACGGCCGGAAGAGGGTCCCAGTCTCGCGCACGAACCGTGTAAGTGCCATCTTAGGTGTTCAAGTGTGGTTCAGTGCCCTGCCGCGGTTGCACTTGTGGAAAATTGGACGTCCATCGAGAGGTCTTGCACCTCAGGTTGATTCGTCGGCATCCCTGTATGGGCTTTCGCTCTACGGAATATCGAGGGTGGGGTGGGATAGAGCGGCTTTACACAGTTCGAGTTACGACTGTCGTTCCACTCCTGGAGCTGATCGTACCGCAAGGACATGCCTACTTTTCGCTTGCGCGTCTGCTTACGGCGCGGATTACTCGCCCTAACTTTGGCATCACCCCATGCCTCCACTCGATTCTGAACATGCGCGTTGGTTTATCGAGGAAGTGCAGCCGCACGAACCGAGGCTGCGCGCGTATTTGCGACGCAATTTTCCGCAGTTGCACGATGTGGATGACGTCGTGCAGGAGTCCTACCTCAAAATCTGTCGAGCTCGGATTGAGGGGCGCTTAAATTCGGCGCGTGGCTTTCTTTTCACGACGGCGCGTAATCTTGCGCTCGATGTTTTTCGTCGGAGTCGTGCGTCGCCTTTTGNNCGATAAGTGCCTCGTGTTGGAAGGCGGGCCTGGGGCGGCGGAACTCGCCAGCCGTGAGCAAGAGCTTGATCTCTTAGCTCAAGCGATTGAAGCGCTTCCGGTGCGCTGCCGTCAGGTGCTCAAGCTACGAAAGATCTATGGGCTTTCCCATCGGGATATTGCAGCGCGCCTGGGCATCTCGGAGCGTACCGTCAACGTCCAGATTGGCCACGGCGTGCGTCGTTGCGGGNNGACGTCGAACACCTCACTCTGATACCATCGCTGCAGTTGCTGCGGATTGGTTGGGCCGGGTCGATGCTGGGCTTTCACCTGCCGAGCAAAAAGAGTTTGATGTGTGGAAAGCCGCTGATCCTCGTCACGCTCGGGCTTGGCGAGAGATGACGGCGGCGTCTCGAGCGCTCGATGGGTTGCGAGCATTACGCCCGGTAAGTGGAAGTGAACCCGATCCCGATCTTCCACTTGGTCGTGTGGTACCGCCACGGCGTCCGTGGCCGATGGTCGCAGTACTGACAGCGGCGGCAGCGATCGCGGTTATCGTGTGTTTCAGCGTGCTGGCTCGCTTCCATGATGTCACCTATTCCGATTATTCTGAGACTGTGGTTGGCGCGCAACGCACGTTGCAATTGCCCGATGGTTCGATGGTTACATTAAATACTGATAGTGCAGTTCGTGTCGCGTTCACCGATCGTGATCGGCGCCTCTATCTTGAGCGGGGCGAAGCCCACTTTTCCGTCGCGCATGACGCGACGCGGCCTTTTGTCGTGCAAACCGCGTCGGTACG
Organism: Opitutaceae bacterium UBA6669; assembly: GCA_002455175.1. GTDB lineage: Bacteria > Verrucomicrobiota > Verrucomicrobiia > Opitutales > Opitutaceae > UBA6669. Next base: position 14,439 of record DKKJ01000064.1, on the reverse strand, counting down.
TGTGCACGCGGTGGGCACGGCGTTTAATATTCGGCTGCAGACGTCTGCGGTCGAAGTCCTGGTAACCGAGGGGAAAGTTGGAGTTCTCAACGCGCGGAGCGAGCAATCGTTGCTCCCATCGACGGAGCCTGCACCCGTCTTGGGTGCCGGACATCGGGCAATGGTCGCTGCCGATGCGCAAACGCCGGCCGTCGTGGCCGTCGTCTCGACACTGGAGATGGGCCAGAAACTCGCGTGGCAGGAACAGCGTCTGGAGTTTGACCCAACGCCCTTGTCTGAGGTTGTGGCGGAGTTCAATCGCTATGGCCTGCGACGTCTGGTCATCAAAGATGCTGCGACTGCTGGTTTGAGGATTGGTGGTTCGTTCCGAGCGGGAGATACCGATACGCTGGTCCGACTCTTGGAGGCGAACTTCGGAGTCTCCGCACAGTTGATCGGTAACGAGATTCATCTGTGCCAGCGTTGACGTTGGCAGACCGTATTCAGAGGTGAATCGACGCTGCAGTGAGGGGTGAGCGTTCAGTTTTTTAGAATTACGCATAGTCATTTGTCGCCGCTGCCCCGTCGTTCTTAAAGGGCCCCCTCTTCAGGTCCCTTGTTTCGTTACCCTGTCTATGCCCCTGCCGCTTCAGCGTCTGCGTACGCTTTGGTTTCTCGTCGTGATGGTATTTGCCCTTACGATGGTGAGCGACGTTGCGAAGTCCCACGCGAGTGACGACGCACGACTTCGCTTCGACATCCCTGCGGGTGATGCGGTCGTGGCACTCCGTCGTTTTGCGAGCCAGTCGCGCGTACAGCTCATCTATTCAGGCGACGCGGTAGCGGGTGTAAAAACCTCTGCGATCAAAGGAGAACTGACGCCGGCTGAAGCGCTGGAGCGGATCCTTCAAGGCACGCGACTCAGCGCGAAGCGCGACGAGAGAACGGGAGCGTTCGCCATTACCTCCGACTCCGCTGAGGGCCCATCTTCGGCGAAGAATGACTCTTCTGTAAAAAAAAAAGAAGCTGAACCCGTGAAAACCCCGCAAACCTTAGTTCCTGCCCCCGCTTGGCTCGCTTTCGGACTAGCCACCGCTACGGCGGCTGATGGTCCCGCTCTTCCAACGAATACCGCCGATGACATTGTCCTCTCGCCGTTNNAACGCGTATCTCAATCCCGCTGGTCCAGCTGCCTTTCACCGCCAACGTCATTACGAGCGCATTCATTCAAGATAATGGTTGGCTCAACCTCACCGAGGCCACTCGCTACGTACCCAGCCTACGCCGTGGTTCCAACAACAACGAGGCCTTCACGCTCCGAGGGTTCAATACTGGGACGCCACGGAGAAATTATTTCAGCAATCCTGGGCTTGGTCGTTCTCGCACCGACAACGCTGAGATTGAGCGCATCGAGGTGGTTAAAGGTCCCACCTCAGTGCTCTTTGGATTTGGTGGGCCCGGCGGTGTGGTGAACATCCTCACCAAAAAGCCTCTCGCCAAACCGGAGACCTCGCTCTCTGCCGAATATGGAAGTTTCGACCATCGGCGATTCACCATAGATTCTACGGGACCGTTACTCACCCGAGGCGAATCCCAACTGCGTTATCGCGTGATTGGCACCCGGCAGAAGTCGGAGGGATTCCGCGATTTTGAGCGCTATGATCAGACTTTTCTCAATACTCAACTGCAGTGGTCCAATCGCCGCACGACCGCTCGCGTGGAGTTCCGTTTCCAGGATCTCGACGAAGGTGAGACCTTCATTCTTCAACCGTTTGATGAGGCTACAGGTACGGTTCAACGAACGGAACGCTCCTTCAACGTCGCTGGCCCAGAGGCTTTCGCACGTTACAAGGAGATATCGACGTATTTTGAGCTGACACACAATTTCACCGAGGCCATCTCCCTTCGGGCTGCGGCGGTCGATGGCGATCATTATTTCAATGCGCTGCGTCGCGTCGGTGCATCGATGACGCCTGATTTCCGCAATGTGATTCTCACTGGAAATCGCCATGACGATAAACGGCAGCTCCGGGGATGGCAGATCGATCTCACGGGCCAGTGGGGAACGCCCATCGGCAAGCTTCGTTTAGTCGGCGGAGCCAATGAACAAGATTTCAGTTCGCGCACGCGCACCTGGGCGAATACTCGTTTACCGCAACGCAATTTCCCGATTTTCGATATCGCGCTCCGCGACTACAGCACCGGGTTGGCGAGCGACTACCTGCCTCAGACCAGCGGTTACAACGACGATGGAAACGTGGATCGCGTGTTCTATGCGATCGGCAGCCTGGAAACGCTGCAAGAGCGACTGACGATTTTTGCCGGGGTTGGCCGAATGGAGAGCAAAACATCGCAGTGGAGCTTTCTAACTGCTGCCGCACCCACGCTGGGCGACTACCGTACGACCAAACCGCAGATTGGCGCCTCTTATCGGATTACGCCGGGGGTGCACGTTTTCGCGAATTTCACGCAGTCCGCTTCGCCCAATGCACGTTTTCCGGGATCGCCGGAGACAGGCGAAAGCGTTGAGGTGGGAATTAAGTTCAATCGCGAAAGCTACAGTGGCGGACTGACGTTCTTCGATTCCACGCGTGAAAGTATTCAAGTCGGCATTTTCAACAACCTTACCTCCACCACGACATTCGAGCTCTCCGGAGAAGAGCGTGCCCGTGGTTTCGAGGCTGAGTTCCAGCTGAACCCTACGTCACAGTTTCAAGTCCTGGGATCGTATTCGTTTCTTGATACGGAGGTGGTTTCAGACAAACAGCGGCCGGGCCGCGTCGGTACCGAACTCGCCAACGCTCCTGAGCACTCGTTCCGTCTTTGGTCGAAATATCAGTTCAAGGAGGGGCCTCTCGACAAACTCTGGATCGGGGTGGGTTATCTTTACACGAGTTGGCTGCGTCCCGGTGATAATCCGGCGCGCTATCTCCTCAAAGCTGCGGCTTGGGACCGCATCGATGTCAGTGCCGGGTACCCGACAACCATCGGTGGTTATCGCGTCGACTGGCGCGTCAACCTAGAGAATATTACCGATGAAGATTATATCGGTGTCGCCCTTCACCGCGGCCAGCCCTTCGCGGCGAAGCTGACAGCAATTCTCCGGTTCTGAGCCTCCGTTGTTGTCATCCGTTTCCCCTTCTATGCTCCGTTTCCTTCGTCTTTTCGTTGCGACCATTGTGGTCTTATTGATCAACGCTGCGTTCGCGTCCAATCCTCCGAACATCGTCTATATCCTCGCAGACGACCTTGGATACGGCGATGTGCAGGTCCTCAATCCGGAGCGAGGAAAGATCCCCACGCCCCATCTGGATCGGTTGGCGCGAGAGGGCATGATTATGACGGATGTGCATAGTGGTTCAGCGGTGTGCACGCCCACGCGCTACGGCGTGCTCACGGGGCGCTACGCCTGGCGGACTCGCCTTCAGAATGGCGTGTTGTGGGGACTGAGCGCGCCGCTGATAGCACCGGATCGCCTTACCGTCGGCGAACTTCTACGCGATCACGGATACGACACAGCCGGCTTTGGGAAATGGCATTTGGGGATGGACTGGGCGGGCGGTCCAACGGATGCAGTCGACGTGGATCAGGTGAAAGTCGATTATACGCGTCCGATTCGGAACGGCCCGATCGCCCGGGGATTTCAAAGCTTTTTTGGGATTAGTGCTTCGCTTGACATGGCGCCTTACGTTTACATCGACAATGATCGTTCGGTAGGCGCCGCTACAGTGAGGCAGACCAGCTGGTTTCGCGCGGGTCCTGCTGCGCCCGACTTCCAAGCAGTCGATGTTTTGCCTGAACTTACTCGTCGGACTGTAAACTACATCGAAGCGCGTGCGCCAGCCGGGAACCCGAAGGCAAAGCCGTTTTTTATCTATGTGGCGTTGCCATCGCCGCATACGCCCATTGTCCCGAGCCGAGACTGGGCAGGTAAAACCGGTCTCGGCGATTATGCCGACTTTACTCTGCAGACGGATTGGGTCGTAGGGGAAGTTATGGCTGCTCTGCGAAGAGCCCAGATCGACGAGAACACCCTCGTCATCTTTACGGCGGATAATGGCTGCTCGGCTGTACCTGCCAAGGCGGCCGAATTGGAGAAAAACCACGGGCACTTTTCGAGTGCTCAGTTCCGTGGATTCAAAGCTGATCTTTGGGAAGGCGGACATCGTGTGCCGTTTCTTGTCCGATGGCCCGCGCGTGTGCGTGCGGGTTCGGTGTCGGATCATATCGCGTGCCTCACTGACTTGCTCGCGACGGCCGCCGANNCTCACTTGCTCGCGACGGCCGCCGAAATCGTTGAAGCTCCGGTTCCCGGAGACGCTGGTGAGGATAGCACGAGTTTTCTCCCAACGCTCTTAGGCCGACCGCAGTCGCCGCGTCCTCCGGTTGTGCACCATTCGATCTCTGGTCATTTTGCGATTCGTGAGGGTAACCTAAAACTCCTCCTCGCCCGTGGGTCAGGTGGCTGGTCCTCGCCGACGGAAGCCGAGGCTGAAAAGCTGCAGCTCCCTGCGGTGCAGCTTGGCGATCTCGCGACCGATCCTGGTGAAAGGACCAACCTCGCTGCAACCCGACCAGAGGAGGTGGCGCGGCTTTCACTTCTTCTCGCGCGTATCGTTAGCAATGGACGTAGCACACCCGGTCCCACGCAGGTCAATGATGTCACGGTTGAGATTTGGAAAGCGCGCACGGCCGGTGTGCCGATTCCGAAACCGTCTCGGTGATCGCTCATGTACCGTCTCTTCTCACGGTCCTCTCTGTGGTTACTTCTGGGAGCTGCTCGGCTGCTGGCAGCAGCGCCGTTCGATACCGGAGATGAGCATGTCAAACTCATGGCGCCAGAGACGGTGGTGGCGGGAGTGGTATTGCCCGCAGGATTTCGAGCGACGGTCTTCGCTGCTGAGCCGGAAGTCCGTCAACCCATCGCCATGGCTACCGATGCCCGTGGTCGACTTTGGGTAGCCGAGAACTACACGTATTCTGAACGCGCGGTGGGATGGCATCCGGAGCTGCGAGACCGAATCGTTATTTTCGAAGACACCGACAATGATGGCCGCCATGACAAACGCACGGTCTTTTGGGCTGGCGCCCAGAGGATTACCAGTATCGAGATAGGACTCGGAGGGGTGTGGGCAATTTGTCTGCCGGAGCTAGTTTTTATTCCGGACCGCAATGGTGATGATGTGCCTGATGCCGCTCCGGAGATTCACCTGGATGGCTTCGAGTTTGTGCGAGCCCGCCATACGGTGGCCAATGGTCTTCGTTGGGGACCGGATGGTTGGTTGTATGGCCGACAAGGCATTCTTGCCCATTCGCGTATTGGAAAACCAGGTACTCGGGATTCCGATCGAGTAGCACTCAACACCGGTATTTGGCGGTATCACCCGCATCGCCGCACATTTGAGCGTTTTGCTGAGGGCACCACCAATCCGTGGGGGATGGATTGGGATGCAAACGGAGAGCTTTTTTTCATAAATACCGTTATCGGTCACCTCTGGCATGCGATTCCTGGAGCGCATTTTCGTCGCATGTCCGGGGACGATCCGAATCCGCGCGTTTATGAACTCATCGACCAGCATGCTGATCACGTGCATTGGGCGACGGGAGAGATTTGGACGGACGTACGCAAAGGTGTCACGGGTGCTACCAGTGCGGCTGGCGGCGGCCACGCGCATACCGGATTGCTCATCTATCAGGGCGGGCAATGGCCCCAAGAGTGGGCAGGTAAACTTCTGACGATCAACTTTCATGGGCGACGTTTTAATGTCGAACGGCTCGAACGAGAGGGGAGCGCGTTCGTCGGCCGTCGAGAGCCGGACGCCTTTCTGTTCCCCGACCCCCGCTTCCGCGGTCTCGATCTTCTCGCTTCACCCGATGGCGGAGTCTTTGTGAGTGATTGGAATGATGACGGTGAGTGTCACGACAATGATGGCATCCACCGCTCCAGCGGACGTATCTTCAAGCTTAACTACGGTTCGTCCAGGCCCGCTCCTGAGAACCTTGCTTCACTCGGTGTGAGCGCTCTTGTTTCACTCCAGCGAAGCTCGAACGATTGGCTCGCTCGCGCCGCGCGGCGTGTCTTGATCGACCGTGCCGCTGAGGGGCGGGATAGCGCAGAGGTACTTCGCGAGCTTGACCGATTCGACTTAAGTGCGGCCCATCCGGTCCACCGCCTTCGCGGATTGTGGCTACGGCATGCGATGCAACGGAGCGATGCGGCGCGCCTGCTCAGTCTCCTCGAGTGACCCGATGAGCACATTCGTGCCTGGGCGGTGAGACTGCTTGTCGATGATCTCTCGGCGCCGCCGTCTGCAGCTGTCGTGGCGGTGTTAGTACGACTCGCCGAAAGCGATCCCGCTCCCCGGGTTCGGCTTGCGCTCGCATCTGCTCTGCAACGTTTGCCCGCTGTTGGGGCGGCTACCGTGGCTACGAAGCTCATCGCTCGTTCCGAAGATGCCGCAGATCACAACCTTCCCCTAATGCTCTGGTATGGGGTTATGCCCCTCGCCGACCAGCCCGAGATCGCGTTTGAAACCCTACTCGCGGGCGCCCAAATCCCACGCCTACAGCGCCTGGGAGCGCGACGTCTTGCCGAAGAAATCGATACCGCTCCACAGCGTGTCAACGCCCTGCTTGCTGCCAGCGCCTCCGGTTCTGTGGAGAGCCGCCTCGCTGTGCTCGACGGGCTTGCTCAAGGGTTTAGCGGTCGCCGCCGTGCACCGAAGCCTGCGGTGTGGGACTCGATACAAAAAGAACTTGGTAGAGGTGCGACCGATGCGTTGCGACGACGGGTGCGTGATCTTGGCGCTATTTTCGGCGACGGTCGTGCTCTTGACGAGGTGCGAGCGGTGGCTCTCGACGCTGCTGCAGAAACTGCTTTGCGCCGAGGAGCGCTCGAGGTGTTGATTGAAGCACGCCCACCTGGTTTGCGTGAGGTTTCCGTTGAACTCTTGCGTGTTCGTGGTCTCACCACGGCAGCGGCGTCGGGCCTTGCGTCGTTTGACGATCCTGAGATCGCGGACCTCTTACTTGCCGAGTGGCCGAAAACATACGGAGTCGAGAGGCCAGGGGTGATGGCTGTCCTCGTGTCGCGTCCGGCATGGGCGGCCAAAGTGCTTGATGCTGTGGCTGCGGGGATTTTAGCACGCACCGATCTCTCCGCCGCGCAGGTAAGACAGATCCGTGGCTATCACGATCCCAGACTCGATCGTCAACTCGACGACTTTTGGGGGCCGGTACGTGACGAAACGGAAGCACAGCGGGTTGAAGCGCTTCAGAGGTGGAGTGCCCGCTTTGCCCCTGAAAAAATCGCAAGTGCCGATCTTGTGAAAGGACGCACCGTTTTCCGCACGCTTTGCGGCGCCTGCCATGTACTCAATGGGGAAGGGGGTGCGTTAGGACCTGACCTTACTGGCGCTGCCCGCGACAACCTGGGTTACCTCCTCGAAAATATTCTCTTTCCGGATGCGGTGGTACCGGATGCCTATCGCCTGACCACACTCACACTCAAAGACGGCCGCACCCTCGCCGGCACCGTTCGTTCGCGAACATCGACCACCCTTAAACTCCAGACGATGACGGATCTCATTTCGCTCTCCGCCGCGGATATGGTGAAGGAGGAGACCTTACCGGTTTCGTTGATGCCTCCTGGACTTCTCGATGGCCTCCCTGAAAACGACGCCCGCGACCTCATGCTNNCTTATCTCCTCCAAAAATGATCTCTGCCAACCTCAGACCGCTTGCCTGTTTTTGCTTTTCGATAACCGAGCGAGCGGAGCATCTCTCGAAGATCCTAATGAAACTAAAACGTAGGTGTGCGCTCAGCTGGGCTGCTTTCTTCTTGTCCGCTCTTTGCGCGTTAGGAAGCAGTGCAGAAGACCGGCCGAACGTAATTGTCTTTCTCGCCGATGATTTAGGGTACGGCGATCTTAAGTGTTACAACCCACAGTCGAAGATCCCAACGCCTCATTTGGACCGATTGGCAGGACAGGGTATTCGATTTACGGATGCACATACACCGTCTGCGGTGTGCACGCCGACACGATACGGACTTTTGACCGGACGATATGCGTGGCGCACTTGGCTCAAGTCAGGAGTGCTCGACGGTTTCGATCCGCCGCTTATCGATGCAGATCGGCTCACTTTGGCCAGTTTTCTCAAGCCGTTGGGTTATACCACTGCCTGTGTCGGGAAGTGGCACCTTGGCATGACATGGACCCGTCGGTCAGGTGAATCCCTCCCCTATCGCGGCACAGTTGGCTTTCGCGCGGGTGCGGACGTTGACTATACGCGAGATACGGTTGGCGGGCCGCTTGATCGAGGCTTCGATGTTTTTTTTGGAATTTCGGCCTCACTCGACATGTCGCCCTATGCATTTATCGACGGACGTCGAGTAACCGAGCTGCCCACCGTCGCCACGCCGGAAGAACGCTCCCTCGTCATGAATCAGGTGGCAGGGGTGCGGTCAGAGGTTTTCACGCTCGAGAATGTTTTGCCTGCGACGACGCGTCGTGCCGTGGAGTTTGTCCGTTCTCGAGCTGGTCAGCGTGATCCGTTTTTCCTCTACATGCCTCTGCCGTCGCCACATCTGCCGGTCGTTCCCAACCCAGCGTGGATTGGCAAGAGCGGTGCTGGAGTCTATGGGGATTTCGTGGCTGAGACTGATGGGGTCGTGGGCGAAGTTCTGGCTGCGCTCAAAGAAGGTGGAATGGAGGAGAATACTCTGGTCATATTTACGAGTGATAACGGTGGGCTCTGGCATGGGTGGGACGCCGTCGAGCCTGACGACATTGCAGGCTACAAGCCCACCGCTCGCGCAATCTACACGTCGGAACGAGGTCATCGCAGCAATGCAGTCCTGCGTGGCACGAAAGCGGACGTGTATGAAGGAGGGCATCGGGTGCCCTTTATCGTTCGCTGGCCGAGTCGCGTACGCGGCGGTGCTGTGAGCGAAACGCTGGTGGAGCTCAATGACCTCTTTGCGACGGTGGCTGAGATCACCGGTCGGCCCCTGCCCAATGCGAGTGCAGAGGATAGTTTCAGTTTCCTTGCCGCGCTTAGGGGTCGTGCTCCGGAGAAAGCGTGGCCGGCGCGTACCTTTGCGGTGCATCACTCGCTCACGGGTGTATTCGCATTGCGAGAAGGGGATTGGAAGTATGTGCCCTCGCGCGGTAGCGGAGGTTTTAGTACACCCAAACAAATTGAGCCGAAGGGCGGCGAACCCGAGGGCCAGCTTTACCAGCTCAAGCAGGATTTGCAGGAAACGCGCAACCTTTGGTCGCTGGAGCCGGAACGCGTCGCTCGGATGAGTACACGGCTCGAAGAAATTCGTCGCGGGACGCGGACACGTCCGTAATGTGGGCCGGCCCCTTCCCCTTGAGTCGAATTATCCATGCGCTTCCTTTCACGCTNNTTTCTTATCTGTTTCTCATTCTTGTCCGTGTCTGTCGGTTACACGAAGGTGGCACCCCGGCCCAACTTTGTCATCATCATGGCTGATGATATGGGCTATGCGGATCTGAGTTGCTACGGGAATGATCGCTATCAAACGCCCCATCTGGATGAGCTCGCTCGCGGCGGGTTGCGGTTCACGGATTTTCATTCGAATGGAGCGGTCTGTTCACCCACGCGCGCGGCCCTGATGACAGGTCGTTATCAGCAACGGAGTGGGGTGGCTGACGTGGTGTACGCGGATCCAGCTATGGGCAAACGCGACAGTCATGGACTCCCCACGACTGAGGTCACCTTTGCGAAATTGCTCCGCGAGGCGGGCTATCGCACCGCGCTCATGGGTAAATGGCACTTAGGATACGCGTTAAAATTTAACCCGGTGCATCATGGATTTGACGAGTTCCGCGGTTTTCTTAGCGGCAATGTCGATTTTCACTCCCATATTGACCAAGCAGGCTTTCAGGATTGGTGGCGCGATTTGCAGCTCGAAGACGAAGTCGGGTACTCGACTCACCTAATCACCCGGCATGCGGTGCGGTTCATTGAGGAGAATCAGAAGAAGCCTTTCTGTTTGTATGTAGCGCACGAGGCACCGCATTCGCCCTGGCAGGGACCCAAAGATCCTCCCGTGCGTGGTCCGCACGCGCAGCCACCGTTGGAAGGTGATCAGATCCCGCGGGCCTATCAGGAGATGGTGCAAGAATTAGATAAGGGTGTCGGAGACATTGTGGACACCCTGCGGAGGTTGGGGCTGACCGAGAACACCTTGGTGTTTTTCTGTAGTGATAACGGAGGGACGCGGGAAAGTAATAATGGAAAATTAGCTGGGACGAAAGGCACGGTTTGGGAAGGCGGTCATCGTGTTCCCGGCATCGCTTGGTGGCCGGGAAAAATCAAAGCGGGTGTTTCTGATCAGACCGCGATCACCATGGATATCATGCCCACCTTACTCGACCTTGCACGGGTGCCGATTCCAAGCGGACTCAAACTCGATGGAGTCAGCCTTACTTCGCTGTTGCTTCGCGGAGAACCGCTCTCTGATCGGATGCTTTTTTGGTCTCATTCGAAACGGCTGGCGGTTCGCCATGGCCCGTGGAAGTTAGTGGTCAATCAATCTGCGGCTGGAGAAGCGAAGTCTAAGGCAAAGCCTGGCGCAGCTCCGAGCCGTGCGCTTTTCCATTTGGAGCGCGATATAGGTGAAACAATCGATGTCAGCGCAAAGAATCCTGAACGTGTTCAAGAGCTGGATACAGCGCTTACGGCTTGGCGTCAGGATGTCAGCGCTGACTAGGTCTGACCGCTCCATAGGAGCGGTATCCTGTCGGAGTGCGGTGAGTCGTTGCTTGATTGGGTTATCTATTGCTTATAAATAGCGATAATGTTTTGTTTGGCGCTACGCGGCGCCCAGCGCCTTGGACGTCAGTAGGTGCGGGTTTGCTTTAGACTCAGAAATGCATCTGGAGTTATGCTAAATGATTGCTGTCGCAAGGTGGTAGGCTAAGCTTTTCGTTTATCAGTTGATACTGCTTAACGGTAACATTTGAGGAATTGCGAAGGCGTCTTTTTAGATGAGTGACTTGCTTCAGCCATGGTTGATCGATCGCTGAATTTACGGCAGTACGTGTGGGTATACGCGCCGCTGTTGATCGTTGGCGCGATTGGGGCAGGGGCGGCGTTGGGGGGACAAGATGACCCTAGTTCTCTGCGTCACACGGCGGTGGATATCGCGATGATCCTGTTGGAGGCCGTTCTGGCGGGCTACTTTTGGACCCTCCGTGGCCGACTGGATGGCAACCTTCCTCGATGGCTCAGTCTCTGTTTTGCTTTGGCTGCGGTGATGGCCACGGTGGATTTTTCTTCCGCGGGTGCCTGGGACAGGACGCTCGGTGAAGACTTCGAGAGCAGCCGTGTTTGGCTAGGATGGAGCTGGACCTTCGCAGGCTTGGTCCTTCCCTTTGCCCTCGGTGCGGCTCTGTGGTTGGCGAGGCGCGACGGTCACCTTGTGCGCAAGAAAGAAGTCATCGCGATGGTGGTCGGCGTCATGGTCCTACTCGTGATTGCCTTAAAGTTACGGGTAGCGCTTTTAGGAAGTGCTGGTGCGTTGTCTGAAAATGTCATTGCGGCGGTAATTTGGTTGGGTCTCGGCATAATCTCCTGGCGGCAGAAGGCGAGTTACCGCATCGCGCCTGCGTTGGCAGGGTATGCGGGAGCACAAGCGTTGGCGCATTTGACGGCCCTGTTCGCCTCAACGGAGGACCCGCATGCATTGGCGGCGCACTTCGGGAAAATCTGCAGTGAAATTATCCTTTTGGTCGCATTGATCCAGCTAGCCACTCGTGAGCAGACGAGAGGGGTGGTCTTGCGCCAGGTGCAGGACGAACTGCATGCGGGAGCCCGGGAATTGGGAGTCGTGCGGGATCGTTTACGTATGGGTGAGGCGCGGTTGGCGGGAATCGTTGATTCGGCGATGGATCCGATTATCAGCGTCAACGCGGAGCAACGGATCGTGCTCTTCAATGTTGCGGCTGAGCGTGTGTTTCGTTGTTCCGCCTCCGATGCGCTCAATCAGGACTTAAGCAAATTCATACCCATGCGCTATCAGGAGGCGCATCGACGACACGTTCAAGGCTTCGGAAAAACGGGCGACACCTCTCGTTCTATGCGCTCGCTCGGTGAGCTCTTGGGACGACGTGCCGATGGTGAGGAATTCCCGATCGAGGCCTCGATCTCGCAGATAGAGATTGATGGACAGAAGATCTTCACAGTCATCTTGCGGGATATTACCGAGCGAAAACGTGCGGAAATCGTGCTGCGGGAAAAAGAGCGCCAACTCCATGCGACTGACCGTAGATTGGCGGAAATCGTGCAGGGCATGACCGAGGCGTGCTTTGCGGTGGATACCGATTGGAAGTTTACCTTTGTTAATGACCGCTCGGCCACGCTACTGAAGCGGACGCGAGAGCAGATGCTCGGGCATTCGCTGTGGGAGATCTTTCCGCACCTCGTGGGAGCTGCACCGGAGAAGCATTATCGGCAAGTGATGCACGAACGCAGCGCTCAATCGTTCGAGATTCTCTCTCCAATTGCGGGCCGCTGGCTCGAGGTTCGATTGTTTCCCACGAGCGAAGGTGTGGCGGCTTTTTTGCTAGATATTTCCGAGCGCAAAGCCGCGGAAGAGTCGGTGCGACTATCGGAATGGAAATTCGCCCAGGCCTTTGCGAACAACCCGGCGGCTATTGCGCTGGTGAGGATGGAGGATGGCGTTGTCCTCGACGTCAATGATACCTGGCTAAGTCTTTGTGGTTATACACGGGTCGAGATTCTTCACCACTCGGTACGCGACCTGTGGCCGGATCCCGCGGAAGCTGCACGATTCGTGGAGGAACTACGGGAAAAAGGCGTGGTGAGGGGAAGAGAGCAGACGTTCCGAAAAAAGTCGGGAGAACTATTCGTAACGGAGTTTTCCTCACAGGTGCTGACCTTCAACGGCGACGCCGTCATCCTTTCTACTTTTATTGACGTGACGGAAAAGAAACGCGTCGAGGCTACATTCCGTCGTCAGGAAGCGCTGCTCCGCGAGACCGGCCACATTGCGAAAGTGGGCGGCTGGGAGTTCGATGTTCGAACTGGGGAAGGGAGCTGGACGGAAGAAGTCGCCCGTATTCATGGCCTGGATCCAAAAACCGTCACGAGCGTTAGCGTGGGTCTTTCCTACTACCAAGGAGAATCCCTTCGGCGTATTCAGAGTGCGATCCAGATCGCGATCGCCGAAGGAAAGGCATATGATTTGGAGTTGGAGCTCACGACGGGAGATGGGGCTCACAAATGGGTGCGAACGATTGGGCATCCCATCACGGAAGGCGGGCAAGTGGTAGTGGTTCGAGGATCCTTTCAAGATATCACGGATCGAAAACGCGCCGAAGCCGCTCTGCAGGAAAGCGAGCAACAGTTCCGACAGGTCGTCGAGGCGATCAATGAAGTCTTTTGGATCACCGATGTGGAGAAACGTCGGATTCTCTACGTGAGCCCTGCTTATGAAGTGATTTGGGGTCGGACCTGCGAAAGTTTGTACCAGGACCCGTCAGCCTGGGCTCAGGCGATTCATCCTGAGGATCGAGATGGCGTGATGGCTAGGGTCAAGGAGCGCCAGAGACTAGGTACGTATAACGAGGTGTTTAGGATCATTAGGCCAGATCAGTCGGAGCGTTGGATACATGATCGCGCATTTCCTGTACGAAATGAAGACGGGGAGGTATATCGCGTAGTAGGGACCGCAGCGGATGTGACGGAAAAGAAACGGGGGGAACTCCGGGCTGCGGTGCACCATGCGGTCATTCGGGTCCTTTCTGAAGGAGCGCCTTTGCATGAATCGATGCGGCGCTTATTAGAGATAATCTGTCGTCAGTTTAACTGGGAGTTCGCCGATTTATGGGCGGTTGATAAGGCTGCGAAGCTCCTGCGTTGCGTGGAGATGTGGCACTCGCCGACAGAGACCATGCAGTCTTTTGCTGAGGCCACCCGTTCGCTCTCGTTTGTCCGCGGTCAAGGACTCCCGGGACGAGTTTGGGAAGGGAATTGCCCCGTGCATTTCCCTGATCTTCAAAATGATTCTCGCTTTCTCCGTCGGACTGAGGCTTCCACGGTGGGGCTGAAAAGCGGATTGGCTTTTCCCATCGTGATGCGCCGAGAGGTTTATGGCGTGTTCGAGTTCTTTGGGCGCCGACCTATGCCACTCGACGACGATTTGCTTGCCCTGTTGACGTTAGTGGGAACGCAGATCGGCGAGTTCATCGAGCGGAAGCAACTAGCGNNCGAGTGTTTGAATGCAGTGTCTGCGGCGAGTGCTCGTGCGGCTGATCTCGTCAGGCAAATTTTGGCTTTCAGTCGGGTGCAAGAGCAGCAGCGCAAGCCCATGTTGCTGAGTACAGTTTTGGATGAGGCTCTAAAACTTTTGCGCGCTACTATTCCCTCCACGGTTGAGTTCAGAGTTTCAATCGAGCGTCCTGGGCT
>DKKJ01000155.1 GCA_002455175.1 Opitutaceae bacterium UBA6669 | reverse complement strand
CTTCTTGCGGTCTTCCATCGCGGTCTCCGAACGTTTGTCATCTGCACGCGCGCCTCGCTCAGTAACCCGAGCAGACGCGACTTCCTGGATGATTTCCTCCAAGGTGGAAGCGCCGCTCTCTACGGCCCCGGTGCAGGTGGCATCCCCCACCGTTCGGAAACGGACCACACGCTCCAGGTACTGTTCGCCATCGGTCAAGGTGATAAACGGCGTCTCCGCTAGCAGCACTCCATTACGATTTACGGTGCGGCGACGGTGGGAAAAGTAGATGGTCGGGATGGCCAAACCTTCTCGGGCGATGTATTGCCATACGTCCATCTCGGTCCAATTCGACAAAGGAAAAACTCGGAAGTGTTCGCCCGGGTGTTTGCGCCCGTTAAAGAGGTTCCACAATTCTGGCCGCTGGTTTTTGGGATCCCATTGCCCGAATTCATCGCGGTGAGAGAAAAAGCGTTCCTTAGCACGCGCTTTTTCTTCGTCTCGGCGAGCTCCGCCCAAACAAGCATCGAACTTAAACTCCTCGATCGCATCGAGCAGGGTGACGGTTTGTAGCGCATTCCGTGAGGGGTTCGGTCCCTTCTCTTCCTGCGCCCGGCCCGCTTTGATAGAATCTGCCACGTACCGGACAATCAGCCGAGCACCCGTCTCCTTCACCATTTGGTCGCGGAAGGCGATGGTTTCGGGGAAATTATGTCCCGTATCCACGTGAACCAACGGAAACGGAATCTTCGCCGGTGCGAACGCTTTCTGCGCCAGCCGAACCATGACAATGGAATCCTTCCCACCTGAAAAGAGAAGCGCCGGCCGCTCAAACTGCGCTGCAACTTCGCGCATGATAAAAATCGCCTCGTGCTCCAACTGCGCAAGGTGAGTGAGATGGTAAGAACTCATGAAGGATCAGAAAACCAGAATCGATTCACGTCAGCTGACGGGCTGCGCGACAAGGTGGGGCGAACGAAGGTGAGCAGACGCCGTAACGACACATCGGCGGTTTCAGATTCCGTTTCCAAAACCAGAGCGGCCTCGCCAGAAAGCGGAATTTCAAAGGCAGAATCTCGCCCCGTAAATTGCGTCACCCCACCCTGCGCCGCCTTGGCGTATAAGCCTTTGGGATCCCGTCGTGCACAGGTTTCAAAGGACGCGGCCACGTACACCGGAAGGAACCGATTCGTCCCAATGATTTCCCGAGCTGCTTCCCGCTGGGTCGCCAAGGGTGTGATGAAAGAACAAATCACTACCACTCCGGCATCATTGAACAATTTCGCCACCTCCGCCACCCGACGTAAACTCTCCGTCCGATCCGCGTCCGAGAACCCTAAACCGCGATTGAGCCCGGTCCGGATATTGTCTCCGTCAAGTAGATGAGTGGTATACCCTTGAGCGAAAAGCGTATGCTCCAAAGCCACGGCTAACGTGCTTTTTCCCGACCCACTCAATCCATAAAGCCAAATGACCTTAGCCACCTGTCGCAATTTGGCCTCTTTGTCCGCACGTGGAACCAATCGGTCGAAAATCGGATGAAGGTTGTCGTCGGTGGCGTCCACTTTTGTTTAGTGAGTGGATGAACTTAAAAAGAATTAACTTTCCGGCAAGTTATTTCCCAAAGCCCCCTCGATTTATAAACATAAATTATTGATTTTCAATTACCTCCAATTCCTTTTCTCCGAATCCCACCTAAGTGACCTCACCGTCTCCTAGTTACGTACCCGTCATTTATGGCACCGTTCTAGGCCAACATCATCAACAGTTTCCCCTAACGATTTCCTCTCGGCGCAGCTTGTACGTGGCTCGGGTGACNNCTAATCAGGTGTGGCCCCGGACTCTATGGCGCGCCGAAAACAAGCGCTGGCTGCCAACCGATCTTTACGCGCATGCAGATGAATCAATCCCGACTCGATTGCCAGCACAGCGCTTTGGCCTAGGACTTCCTCGCCGCGGGCAAGAAAGGACAAAGCCTGACGCGCTTGCTCCTCCAAGATTTTCGCTCTCGCAGCTCGGGGCACCTGTGAAATCGCGGCCTCCAAACGCTCCAGTCTCCACGAGGCGATATCAAACGCGAGGATACGCGCTCCATTCACCCAAAAGGAGTGAGGTCGGGGGTTGAACAGCACCGCAGCATGAAGCCCCCTGACCGTTTCCGCCTCGTTCCCTCGCTCCCATGCCATCATCGCCTGGATCCACGCAAAATCCGCCGCGACCGCTGACAGACCACCTCCCCGAGCTAAAAGCGCCTCACCCGAGGAGATCACTCCCGGATTCCAACTCAATTTCGCCGGAGAGACCGAAGTCGGTTTCAATCGCTTCGCGTATCCACCCCAGACGACCAAAAGGACGGCACCCACACCGTAGATTAGCCGACCAGCCACCTTCAGGGAGAATCTAACTCTAAAGTTCACGAACGTGAAATCCTCCCACCGCAACCGCGAGCGCGAGTGCTCCATATCCACCGCCGTAGAGCAAGATTCTCCCCGCCAGTTCTCCCGTCATTTCGCTGCCCGCAATCACCCAATCGCTCAGGTCAAATNNTGGAAGTCGGGAAGAGCGAAAGAGACCCAGGTGAGCAAGCCGCGAGCAGACGTTGCTTCTAAAATCGAGAACGAATCCAGCACGACGGACTGCAGCTGACACGCTGCCCACAGGAGAAAACTCATCACCAATGCCAGGGTGCGCGTGTGGACTAACGCGGCTATGCCTAAGACATAAGCCGCCAACACCCCACTCTTTACCCACAGGAAGCCGGCCACCATCCCCACTTCTCCTAGTCCAAATTGTCCCAGCCCCACTCCCTGGCCGCTCCCAAATGCCTCCTCGGCGAAGCGATCGCAGGCAAAAAGTGCTCCAAGCGTGATTGCAGCCAAAGTAAAAAAGAGGCCGAGCAAAACAACGACTCCGATCCATTTTCCTAACATAAATTCGGAGCGGCTCAATGCTCTGGTCAGAAGCACGTGGGCCGTTCGCTGCTCCATCTCACAGTAGAACGTGTGGACAGTAATAAACACAGCAAAGAACGCCCCCACTAATGACATCATCGCAAATCCCACTTCGGCCACAAACACGCCTGCAACAGATCCGAAATGCCAGCTTTTCAGCCACCAGGTACTGCCTGCAAAAAACCCGAAGACCGTGAGAAATCCTAAGAGCAGCTTTTCCCGAAACATCTGTCGGTTGACATGGATAGCGACCGCCATAACTCGGCTCACCGCATCCAATCTCCCGATACATAAGGCGCGCATTTCCCCATTCACGGTGCGACCCTCCGCCCGCTCTCTTGCGCAACTCCGCCAGAGTTTCCTTGCACACTGCCTTGCTCCAAAAAAATCCAACGATCGCAAGGAAGGGAATGAAACCAGAAAAGATGCGACGTGAGCACCACCGTCTTACCCTGTCGCCGCCGTTCGGCAAGAATCTGGGTCAATAACGTAAGTCCGTCATGATCGAGTCCCGCGCACGGCTCGTCGAGAATCACAAGTTCGGGATCATGAACCAGCGCCTGCGCCATCCCTACCCGTTGAAGCATACNNTGCCCTTCGAGTAGGTCTCAATCCGTCGATCCGCCGCACCCGACAGTCCCACGACACCCAAGATGGAGTCCACCCTTCGGTTCCGATCTCGCCGCGCCACCCCGCCCAGCGCCGCCGACGCCAAAACCAATTCGCGGCCGGTCAAAAACCGATAGAAACACGGCGCCTCAGGCAGATAACCCGTGCACGCACGCGCCGAAGCACTTCCTGCAAGGTGACCAAAGACTCGAATCACGCCTCGATCTGGACGATGTAGACCAAGGGCCAGCTTCAGCAGAGTACTTTTACCCGATCCATTGTGTCCGGCTAAACCGCAGATTTCCCCCGACTCCACTCGAAAGGAGATTCCATTCAACCCGAGACCACTCGACGAGCGCGGTTGCCCAGAGTAGCCGTAGGAAACATCTAAGAACTCAAGGGCAACGTTCACTGCTAGCCGATAACAAATCCATTGAGAGGCGCGCCTCCCGTCACCACCCTACGCTCCGTCTTCCGGATGTGGCCATGCATACGCTCCTCAACCGCAGCCACAAAGGCTTGGACCTCCGAGAGCTCTCCTTCAGTAAGAAGTCGGACCCGCCCATCGGGTAAGTTGGAGACCACTCCGCTCACCTCATATTCCTTAGCTACTTGTAACGCGGTGTAGCGAAAGCCCACTCCTTGGACATGACCGGTGAAATAAACGTCTTCTCGATACTTTACTGGCGAAGGCATGCCCCTTAACCGCAAACTATTTTAATTTACTCAAGAACAAAATTGGTGGTCGAGCAGCCCTTTTTCTCGAAACTGGTTTTCGCGTTGCGTTTCAGGATCAGTCGAGCAGGGTGCTGACACGGTCTCACACCGTACCCTCGAAATGAGTAATTTTGAATCTGAGGGGCCCTCCGAAAACGAGTGGGACGACCGCGGTGAACTCGCTTGGAACGAGTTCGACTGGGAAAATTACCTGCGTGAGCAAGATGGCGTGATTATTCGCTATCTCGGTCTCTACGATAAGTTTAAAACGCGAAGCGACCGCATCGATCACGTTGCCCACCTCATGGGCTGGGACCAGGAGAGCTGGAGCAACGACGATGATGACGAATCGTCGTCGGCAGAACGCGTGCGCACGGCTGATGACGAGGAAACAGACTCGGCGGCCACAGAGAGCGCAGAGTATGACGATTCCGAGCCCTACACGCTTCACAAAAATCCCATCTTCATTGCGACTAAGGCTATCTACCTCAGTTTGAAGCGCTCATGGGAGAAGCAAGCAGTGGATCCCTCCAAGGTTCCTCAAGCGGTTGCATTAGCGGTCCATTCCTCCCTCCACCGCGGCGAAGAGCAATCCACCCTCGCGATTCAGGCTCTGGACTTCGGCGACTACGCGATGGCGATTAGTTTGTTCAAGCGAGCACTCCGCGAGCTGAACC
>DKKJ01000091.1 GCA_002455175.1 Opitutaceae bacterium UBA6669 | reverse complement strand
GGAATCCGAGGAGGCGACACGGTCGCCGTCCATCATGACGGCGTTCTGCGCCGGAGCTAGACCGCGGATGGAAATACCCACCACCTCGGAACCCACGTAGACACCCGTGATCCCAGGAAGGCGCTGCAAGAAGTCACCGACATTTCCGTTGGCCTGGTTTCCCAACGCGTCAGTGGCCACGATGTTCTTCACATTCGCGGCCTGACGTTGCAGCGTCACCGCGCGGGCATTACCTTCGCGTGAGCCTTCGACGTTGAACGCTTCCAGTTGATAGACACCCGACGTGAGCGCGACATTCTGGGTGATGCTGGAGCCGGGAGTAACGCCCAGCGTGATGGTTTGGGCATCCAACCCTGTGTACGTGATCTCGAGGGTCGGGTTTCCAGCAGGCGCCGCGATTTGGTACCGGCCTTCCCGGTCGGATAAAACAAAAACGTCACTGCCAAGCACAGTGACTCTCGCTCCCTCGAGAAACGCGGAGGTCGCTGCGTTGCTGACCTGCCCGGTGACCGTGCCCGACGTCTCGCCAGCAGTGGACGACGCGGCCTGGGTGTAGGAAACTCCAAGTAGGGCTGAAACCCCTACCGCTGCGTGCACGGAAAGGAGACGCAGTCTCGTGAACGCGAGACGAAGGGCAAAGAAATCTAAAATGATTCGTACGGAGCAAATGAGCGATCGGTTAAAGCCGACGCTCACTGCATCGGAAGAGTTGGGGGTAGTCATAGGTGAACCCGCCTAAGACGATCTCGACCGGCAAAGCCCTTAAAGAAATCTCCGAATAATATTAGGAAGAATCCGCGACGGCTTTCGCAATCGCGAGCGTCATGGTGCGTTGCACCTCGGATAGCTGAGCCATGCAGGCCTGCACACGTCGTCGAGCCGAAGGCAGATCTTCGTGGATGATTTGAAGGGCTTTCCACATCTCCTCACCGGCTGTTTCTCCCACTTCAAACAGCCAGTCACCGACGCCAATGTCTCGGAACATCTGACCTTTGACGGTATCCACTGGATTTCGAATATGGATCGCAGGGGTGCCATTCGCCAAGGCGATGATCGGAGAATGACATTCCATGCTGACCAGCGCGCGCGCACGGGCATAGATCGATGCAGCTTCATCCGGTAGCCAAAAAACATCGCGCCAGACGACGTGCTTTTTGATCTTGTCGGGAAGCGGATCCACGAGCTGCTCCTTGGCCGTCTGGATTTGGTAGGTCATCTCGGGACACGCGATGACCTTGCCCCCCGTTTTCTCGACCCAGCGGGTGATCACTTCACGCAGAGGAGCGTGATCACTGGTGGCCGAGCGGGCATTCAAGGCATCGATCGTATAATCAGCCTCGGACCTCGGTAAGTTTTTCACTCGATAGTACGGGGTGTACCTCAACCTCGGGAGGACGCAGATGAAGTCCTGGTCAGCCAAATCATTTCGACGCAGCCAGTCATCCGCGCGCTTTTCGTCGCGCACCGCGATCGCAAACGTGCTGTCGGGTCCAAAGGCAAGTGGCGTGGGTTGAAGATTTTGTTGTCGCAAAAACTGCAGGGAAAGTGAGTCGCGGCAGAAGATGAAATTCGCTTTCTCAAACACCGTACGATCCCCGTATTGCCTCTGCAGTGCTCCCTGGGGCACGCTATTGATCCCTTGTCTCAGTTGCTCTAGGGTGTCCCCGTCGGGTCGCGAATTACGATTGGTGAGAGGATCAAACGCGGAACCGAAAAGACCGTAGGGGCGGCCGGTTGCGGCCCATTGGGCATAGGTGGTCGCCCGGCGTGCGGGCGAGAGGAAGAAATGAGACGTTCGCCAGGCTTCATCCAAATCGCTGTTGGTTGAACGTCCCCGGTCATCGATCTCTCCCACGGCGATGCGTAGTTCGGGAAAATTACGCTCAAGCATGACCCGCTCCTGTTGGTGGAGACTCCAGGGCCAAAGCGTCACCTGGACACTGGGGNNGACGGCTACCTGTCGTGTCAGAGCCACTGTGGCCATCGTTTGCACGAAGTGTCGTCGTGAGAGAGAAAATGGACTCGGAGAATTCATAGGGAGGAGTTCCTTCGAACGAACGCCGGCCCGCGGTAAGGGCCCTACGTTACAGGGGATCCGACTGGAAGGCGTGCAGGCTGGAACAATGGGGCTGCAAAGGGGGTTGTGACCCTAACAAGACGGGGTGATCCTACCGGACCCCTAAATGAATTTTCCAAAAAATGTCACACTTCGCCGGCGAGCTCAGAAACGTCCCTGAATACCCGCTACAATCTTGGGTGTGGTAAGCCGCGTCTGGCTCGACCGTTGCTCCTCGTAGAGATAGTTGTTGTTGAGCGGCTCCGAGAAAACGTTTTCGACATCGCAGAAGAGGCTGGTGTTGCGAGAGAGCGCGTACTTCGTCTTGAGGTCGACTTGCGTCCTGGCCCGTTCAAACCGGAGCAATGCGGGATTGGCCGAGTTGGTGAGCAAGTAGCTACNNGCTACTGACCCAGTTCCACTGGGCCACGACGTTTAACCTGGATTGGCGGTAGCTGACCGCGATGTTCGCAGTACGCGGCTTGAACCCCGCGACCTGGGTGGAAACGGCAGTGCCGCCGTAGTCGCCTTTGGTCTCGAGGTAGGTATAGTTGGCGTTGAGACCGAGCCCCTTGAGGTACCCGGGCAGAAACGTCAGCTGCTGCTGAAAACTCAGCTCCAGCCCACGGTAACGGGCCGAGCCCCCGTTCGCAGAGCTGATGATGGTGTAGCCCTCGTAGTCACCATTGAAACCGTTGTCCGAACCCGCTGGGACAAAACGACTGCGATCCTGAAAGATAAAATCGGTGATGTTTTTGGTAAAAGCAGCGATAGAGACGAGGCCGACGGGTTCGAAGTAGTACTCCAGGCTGACGTCGAAATTCTCTGAATACTGCGGTTTCAAGCCAGGGTTGGAATAGGTGACCGTCCCGTCTGCAAAATTTACGGTCGAATTGGGCATGATCGAGCCAAAGTCGGGACGTCCGATTCCATTGGTGTGACTGGCCCGAGCGACCCAGCCATTTTTCGTCTCGTATTTGAAGTGAATACCGGGAAAGAGACTGCGGTAGCTGGCACTATTTTCGAGCCGGCCCGCATACTCGGCTTTAACTCGACGTTCGGTTTCGGCCTCGGTCACCGGTTGCACCCACGACGCCCGCCGCGCCACCTCGGCAGGAGTCAGAGCGCGCAGAGGGCCACTCCCCTCCGTGCGCGTCTCTTCCACGCGAACTCCACCTAAGATAGTCAGCCCCCCAAATCGCACGTTGGCCATGAGGTAAGCGCCGCCCACCCCCTCCGACATGGACCGCTCATTAGACAAGCTCTCAGTGAAATGGTAGGTGATGTCTTCCCGCCAGTCTCCTGGCACATCTCGCGCGTTTTGCGCCACAGCGTAGGCATCGGGATAGGGCGCAGGCGTGTACCGGCCCACTTCATCCCGGTAAGCGTCGACCAGCTCCTGATAGCGGCCCGTCGTGTTGAGGAACTTCGAGATATTGCCCGCTCCGATGTAGGTGTAGCGGCGACTGTCGTTGGCGATGGCTCGTTTCTGGAGTCGGTAGTTGAATCCCGTTTTTACGGTGATGGGAATCGCTTGGTCGAAGTCACGCTTGAGGTTGAAGCGACCACTCATGATTTCATCGCGACCGCTGCGATTGGGCTGCGTGAGGATCATGTCGGAGTAGTTGGCTAGGTTGCCTGCGTCCGGTCCCGCCGTCTGCACAATATCAGGATACGTCTGGCTCCGGCTGCGATCCACCGTCCACCCAATGTTTCGGAGCACCGCGCTGACCGTTCCTTTCGGCTGATCCTTGTAGTGAGCTCCGTAAGGGTGAGCATCATAAAATGTATCCGATCTCGACCAACTCGCGTTGTAGTCGATTACCAAGCGGTCGTTGTCGAAGCGGTGGCGTACCGACGGCTTGAACTGGTAGGTACCCCCGGTCTTATCGATGGTCGTCACGCTCAGCGTGCTCAGTGAGTTATTGGCGGGGAGCACTTCCGTGAACGTATCCGTGAAATTCGGGACAATCGTCCCCGTTCCTACCCGGTTGCCGTTGGCATCGAAGGTCGCGAGAGCCTGGCCGGTCGAGAACGTCTGTTGCTGGGTGACTTGAGAGTCATGCATCCAGCTGTACGACGAATTGAGGGTAATCACCGTGTGAGGACTCAGCTTGTAGTCCACCTTCGCCCCGAGTGAAAACCGGCTTCGCGGTGATCCAATCAAGGTTGAGGCAGCTGAGTAGACGTAGGCGGGACGATTCAGGGTGTTTTGATAGTCGAGCGCCGAGCGAATATCAGCGGTTGCTTGAACGTGCCACGTTCCCGTCAGTAGAATCCCCAGGTTCTTGTTTTCCCCGACAATATCGGAGTAGGTGAAATTCAACGACGGCATCAGCCCCTTGATGGGTTCTTTGACCCAGGAGTCCGCTGGCGCCCGTCGTCCCCACCGGTGGCTGAAGCCCACCGCATACGAGAAGTACCGCGCATCGACCCGATCGAACGCACTCTTTGTGACCATGTTCACGTTTCCTCCCGTTGAATCGGCGTCCATGTCGGGCGTCGGAGCTTTGGTCACTTCCACCGACTCGATCAGGTTAAGTGAGGTCTGCTCGAAGACGAAGCCGCGCCCGGTGCCAGCGGAATCCGAGGAGGCGACACGGTCGCCGTCCATCATGACGGCGTTCTGCGCCGGAGCTAGACCGCGGATGGAAATACCCACCACCTCGGAACCCACG
>DKKJ01000437.1 GCA_002455175.1 Opitutaceae bacterium UBA6669 | reverse complement strand
GTAAACACCAAAGTTAGGGCGAACCTCAGCGGATCGCTCAGGGCTTTTCTCGGACTTCAGAACCGATCCGAGCAAAGACCATTTTTCCCCCGGCTGAAGGCAAGACACCAGTGATTTCCGCTTGTACGGTTTGACCAAGAAGTGTGCGCCCTCCGCTCACCACCACCATTGATCCGTCTTCCAAAAAACCGATCGCCTGGCCTTCCTCCTTGCCCATTTTGACCAGCTCTACTTCGACCGACTCGCCCAAATTCAACGCAGGGCGCAATGCTTTCGAAAGGCTGTTCAGATTCAACCAGGGCACACCGTGAAACTCCGCCATCTTCGCCAGGTTGTAGTCGGTGGTCAAAAGCTTAGCCCGCATCGATTGAGCGAGGAAGACCAGCTTGGCTTCAATGTCAGTCCGATTGGCCTCACTTTCGTGAATGCGTAGATCAAGCCGCTTGTTTTTCCGCAGCTCATTGAGGACTTCCAACCCGCGTCGACCACGAGCCTGACGATGAGGGTCTGGAGAATCCGCCACCGACTGAATCTCGTTGAGGACAAATCGGGGGATAACCAATGCCGCACTTAAGAATCCGGCCTCACACACCTTGACGATCCGTCCGTCAATCAACGCACTAGTATCTACCACGACCAAAGGGACATCGACCTCATGGCGCACAAAACGCACGTAGGGAATCATGAGATTGAACTCGTCTTTTCCGCGCAGCGCGATGACAGCCGCCAGGTATCCACAGATCAGAAACAGGCTTAAACGAACGAGATAAATGACCTGAGGATCTCCCTGCTCGAGCAAAGGCGACGCTCCTAAGAGATACGCGATCAAAAGCCCTACTCCAAGACCNNGAGCGCTGAGCCCTCGTAAGGAGAAGCCTCGGAGCAGTAGATCGACCAAAACCACGAGGACACCGATCGAAAGACCGGCAAACGCAGCCACCCCCTGGTAGCGATCCCATTCAGAGATCGTAAAGCAGACAAGCCATCCGGCCGCAGCACACAGCACGATAAAAACCAGGCGGATCGGCAGCAGCGTTCTATTCATCAACAGGCGGTGGGGTCCTAACGATAAACAAAAAAGAGAAACACGGGCAAAAGGATTCCCACCCCGATTAGGATGTAAAGCAAGCGAACCGCACGCTCGGCTTTTGCCTTTTCTTCGTCTGTCGGGTCCATTCTTTAGGCAGCGCATCGCCCCCTCTCTTCCATGACAACCCAATACTGGCTGGTGAAACAAGAACCCGAATCGTATGCGTGGACCCAGTTTGTGGCCGACGGAAAGACGGAGTGGACGGGCGTCCGGAACTTCCAAGCGCGTAATAATTTGCAGGGTATGAAGAAAGGTGACCAGGTGCTTTTCTACGCCAGCGGCGGCCCTAAGGAGGTGGTGGGCACTGCGGAGGTTTCAAAAGCTGCGTTTCCCGACTCCACCGCCGAAGAAAATCCCAATCCATGGGTGGCTGTTGAACTCAAAGCAAAGGATGCCTTCGCTCGCGCCGTGACCCTCACGGAAATAAAGTCCACTCCCGCTCTTAAAGACATCCCCCTGATCCGCCACACTCGGCTGTCAGTGATGCCGGTCAGTCGTAAGGAATTCGAAACCATCGTTAAACTGGGCGAAAAAGCCTGAGCGTATCGCCCTCAACGAACCCAGTATGTCCGTCGTTTCCCACCTCGCCATCCTTGCTCCCGGCTTACTCGGTGGCTCCGTTGCCCTGGCCCCCAAAGCTCGCGGCGCCGCCAAAACCATCACAATCTGGGCTCGACGTCCCGAGGTTCGGATCCAACTGGCCTCTCAACCCTGGTGTGACCACGTGACCTCAACTCCAGAGGAAGCGGTGCGCCAGGCTGACTTGGTGGTTTTAGCCGCGCCCGTTGAACGCATCATCGAGTTGGCTCACACGATTTCCCCACATGTAAAAGAAGGGGCACGCGTCACTGACGTGGGCTCCACCAAGGCCGCACTGACCCGGGCTTGCGCCGCGGCGCTGGGAAATCGCGCTCATTTCGTGGGAGCTCATCCCATGGCAGGAAGTGAAAAGACGGGGTGGGAAAATGGCTCTGCCGACTTGTTTCAGAAACGCGTTTGCTTCGTCACGCCACTACCCTCAAGCGACCCGGCAGCAGTAGAAGACGTGGCTCGATTCTGGACTCACCTGGGAGCCCAAGTGACGACTGTTTCGCCCGACGAGCACGACGAGATCGTCGCGCACATCAGTCATCTGCCCCAGGCTTTAGCCACCACGCTCTGCACGTTTCTCAGCCAGCGCCCACCCGCGTGGCGTAACGTTTCTGGCAACGGCCTGCGTGATACCACTCGGATAGCCGGAAGTGACGCCACCATGTGGATCGAGATCTTCCGCAATAACCGGGAAGAGGTCCTCCGTGCACTGCGTGGACTACAAACCGAGTTGGAAGGCTTTCACGCTGCCTTGGCCAATGGCGACTGGCTAGAGGTGCAAGCACGGCTCGAACGGGGAAAAGCATACCGCGACGGGTTTCGGCCCTAATTGGGGGCCCAGAGGCGGTCGACCCTCACCCCGTTCGCTTCAGACGACTTTGTCCTAACTCTCTCAAGCGGGAGTGCGCCTTTTGCGCCGCCCCTAAACGCAAATCGCCCCCGAAAAAGTTTAGCACTTGGCTCCCGATCCCACACCTCTAGCTCTGTTCGCTGCATGACGTTGCCCGACTTCCTCCCGGTCATTCCTTTCACCCGACCTGTGCGGGGATCGGCGATTTTGCCTGGCTCGAAGAGCCTCACGAATCGCGCCTTGCTCCTCGCTGCGCTGGCCGAGACTCCGGTGACACTCACCGGCGCACTGTTTAGCGAAGACACGCAACTCATGGCCGCAGCGCTGCGGGCGATTGGCTTCCAAGTTGAAGCCGATGCCGCCGCTGGCACGGTTCATCTCAGCGGCCAACATCAGGCCTACGCGGAAACCAATTCTGCTGACCCAATTCCACTCTTCGTCGGGTTGGCGGGCACTGCAGCACGATTTCTGACCGCATTGTGTGCAGCAGCGCCGCGGGGGACTTATCGCATCGACGGCGTTGCCCAAATGCGCAAGCGACCGATGCGTCCCCTCATCGAAGCCCTACGAACGCTCGGCGTGCCCATCACGTGCCTCGGTGAAGAGGGTTTCTTTCCCCTGGAAATCAAGGGAGGCTTCCTGCGCGGCGGGACTGTCTCTTTGGACGCCAGCGAAAGCAGCCAGCTCCTTTCTGCCCTGCTGATGATCGCACCGCGTTCGCGCGAGCCCATCACAGTGGCGCTGGTTGGCAGCGTGCGCTGGACGTTTGTCGAGATGACCTTGCGCTTGATGGCGGAGTTCGGAGTCACCCTTCCTCGTCCCGACACCCATGCTGCAACCATGTCGTTCGCAGTGCCTTCGCAGCCCTACTGTGCACCCGCGACCTATGTGATCGAGCCCGACGCCACGGCCGCGAGTTATTTTCAGACATTGCCGCTCGTAGTGGGAGGATCGCTCGAACTACCAGGGCTCCGTCCTCCCGGCGCCGGTTTACAAGGAGACTCCGCCTACCTCGAGGTGGTGCGCCGTGTTCAAGCTCGTCCACCGGGCAAACGCCTCGACGAAGATTTCCACGAAATCTCCGACACCTTCCTCACCCTCGCTGCCATCGCTCCTCTGCTGAAAGGCCCTACCCATATTTCTGGGATCGCCCACACGCGAAAACAAGAAACCGATCGTGTAGCTGGAATGGCGCGTGAACTTCGGCGGCTGGGCCAGGACGTGATCGAAGAACACGACTCGCTGACCATTACACCGCGACCCTTGCGACAGGATCAGGTGATCGAGACGTACGGTGACCACCGTTTTGCCATGAGTTTCGGGATCCTGGGGTCATACGACTTGCGAGGCGATGGAACCCCTTGGCTCACCATCAAAGACCCAGGTTGTTGCGCGAAGACATTCCCCCACTTTTTCACGTTGTTGGATACGCTGCGTCGTGCCTCCTGACCTCATGGCTTCTCCCACTCGCCTTCTCATCGTCGCCATCGATGGCGGTGCGGCCTCCGGAAAGTCCTCCACAGCGAGAGCCTTGGCTGCGCGCTTCAACTTCATGCAGGTAGAAACCGGGTTCCATTACCGCGCCATCACTGCAGAAATGCTCCGACTGGGAGTTCGATCCGACGACCCATCTCACTCCCAGCGCGCACTCCATGAGCTTTCCTTGGAAACACGGGTGGAAGGACAGGCAGCGTGGCTCGAGATCAATGGTCGCCGTCCCGGCGATGAAATCCGTAGTCCCGAAGTGAATGCAGCCGTCTCACATTTCGCGGCTTTACCCGCCGTGCGAGCACGCTTGCTCACCTACCAGCGCAGCCAGGTCGATGTGGCGCTGGCGCATGGATTTCGCGGATTGGTCATGGAAGGACGCGATATTGGGTCGGTGATCTTTCCTGATGCCCCACTGCGCTTCTTCCTGCATGCGGATCCGACCGAGCGTGCCCGCCGCCGCGCGCAAGAGGGACAAACGGATTCGATCACAGAACGCGATCGACTAGATTCATCTCGAAAGACAGCGCCGCTGACGATTCCCGAGGGAGCGATCGCCATTGATAGCACCTACCTTACGTTGAACGAGGTGGTCAATCACGTTGCCAAGCAAGTCGAGCAGCACCTCCGTCAATCCTCCGCTTCATGAGCCGCCGTTATGACCAGATTCTAATGGGACGCCTGTATGGGCTGTTTCATTACATCGCACTGACGATCTACGATATCTGCTTCCGCGGCGAAATCGCCGGTCTCGAAAACATCCCGCGACAGGGCGCCTTTATTGTCGCCTGCAATCACGCTAGCCATCTCGACCCCCCCATTGTCGGCTCGCAGGTACCACGCCAGATGGCTTTCTTCGCTCGTAAAACGCTCTGGAAACCGGGCATTGCGAGCTGGTGGCTGGACGGCGTCGGTACGATCCCAGTTGATCGTGACGGCGGCTCAGATGTCGCGGCTATCCGGCGCGTTTTGCAGACGCTGCAATCCGGCAAGGCGCTGATCCTGTTTCCTGAAGGCACACGATCGCTCGATGGAAATCTACAGCCAGCGAAAGCAGGCGTGGGATTGATTGCATGCAAAACCCAGGCTCCCGTGTTGCCCGCGCGAATTTTCAATTCGCATCACGCGTTTGGCAAAAGTGGTGGGATCAAACCCGGTGTGCGTGTTTCAGTGGCCTTCGGTCCACTCATTTCCCCCGCAGACTATGATGATCCGTCAGCAGGTCGCGAGCGTTACCAAAAGGCGAGCGAACACATCATGAGCGCCATCGCTCGACTCCAGGAACCACGCTACGCGGTGATCTAACTTACGAGGTCGACAACCGATTGGAGGGCCGGCGCGACTAAGCAGGCCTGCCACGTTCACGCCCCTCGTTGCATTAGAGTCCGCAGGCGGCGCGCGCGCGGCCCAAGACGCCATTGGCTGTAGCCCGCGCCTTCGCGGCTCCGTCACGCAACAGTGCATTCACGTGATCGAGATTCGCAGCCAATTCCGCACGCTTGGCCCGATACGGTGCGAAGTAAGTCCAATAGTGTTCGAAAAGGGCCTTTTTCAGATCACCGTAGCCAAGTCCTCCTTCACGGAGTCGCCGCTCGTAGTCGGTCGAAACCTCTTCAGGCGCCACGAGCTTGAGGAGTTGGATCGCCACATTTTTGTCCGCATCTGGCTTCGGCTCTTGCGGAGTCCGCGAGTCCATGACGATACCCATGATCTTTTTCTTCGTGGCCTTCTCGTCGCCAAAGATGTCGATGGTATTGCCGTAACTCTTGCTCATCTTCTGACCGTCGAGCCCCGGCACCACTGCGACGTCTTCGCGGATAACTGATTCTGGCACCACGAACGTCTCGCTATAGGTTTGGTTGAACTTGATAGCGATGTCGCGAGTCATCTCGACGTGCTGCTTCTGATCTTTGCCGACCGGTACGCGATGCGTGTCATACAACAGGATGTCCGCCGCCATCAGAACAGGATAAGCAAACAGTCCAAAATTAGCAGAAATCCCCTTGGCCGTTTTATCTTTATAACTGTGCGCACGCTCCAGCAATCCCATGGGTGTTAACGTGCCGATAATCCACATCAACTCCGCTACCTCAGGAACATCACTCTGTTTCCAGAAAACGCTCCGCGCAGGATCCAGTCCGCATGCCAGCCAATCCAAAGCGACGTCCAGGGTATTGCGGCGCCGCTGCGTCGAATCCCACAACGAGGTCATCGAATGGTAATCAGCGATGAAAAAGTAGCATTCGGCTTTCGCCTGGGCATCAATGGCGGGACGCATCGCCCCAAAGTAATTGCCGATGTGAAGCGTGCCGGAGGGCTGGATACCAGTGAGCGTTCTGGACATAAGAAACCAGCGAGCTTCGCCGTCTGGCGAGAAAGCTCAAATCTCAAATCCAAGGTTTCCGCTCAGTCTCGCCGAGGCATCTGCACGACCGCCTGACGCACGCGCGCGATCATGTTTTCTGCCAGAAACCCAGAAAAAGACACGGTCGGCATGACCAAAGCCCGTTTGCCGAGGATCGTTCCAGGATTGAGGACCGCGTTGCTACCCACCTCCGCAGCATCGCCGAGCAAGGCACCAAACTTACGCAACCCCGTGGCATACACCTGGTCACGTACCACGACAGTGATGGGTTTTTGATCCAGCCTTAGATTCGAGAGAATCACGCCCGCACCGAGATGAGCACGGTTGCCCAACACCGAGTCCCCCACGTAGCTAAAATGCGGCACCTGGACACCATCGAGCAAGACGCAGTTTTTAAACTCGCAGGCATTACCCAGGACACATCCCGCGCCGACAATCACATTGCCGCGTAGATAGGCCCCGGGACGAATTTCAGTGTCAGGTCCAATCCAGGCGGGTCCGATCAAGGTGGCGTACGCAGGAAGTCGAACTGACGGATGTAAGATGACATCACCTTCGATGTGTACACCCGCCGGAATACGAGGCGCATGCTGCCCTTCACGCGTAGCACGGGCCGCCGCCGCTCCAATCGCTNNTTTAATCCAATCCCAAGGTGCCGCGTCGGCGGGAAACTCGGCAGAAAAAGCGGCCAGGGATTCCGGCAACGAAAAAAGCTCAGCAGCGTGCATGGGAGTCTGATTAAAACCCACTCATGACAAAGAACGAGGCGCTTTTTCAAGCCTCGTTCCCAGTTCACCGATCAAGCGAGCCAACGATCAACGTGCTTGGCGACAAAGGCGTCGTCGACCAACCAGGGATAAGCCGCCGTGACCCGGTCTAACTCAGCCGCTTGGCCTGGAGAGAGCTTCTCGCGAGGATTCAAACAATGCGTGGTTTCAAAAATCCCCTGGCGACGAAGAATCTCGTGGATCCCTGGGATACAACCAGCGAACCGATTAGGTGCGTCAAAAACCGCTGCATTCACATCGGTCAGAGCGGCATTTCGATCAAGCCAGACAGCATCCAACTTGGATTTCACTCGAGCCTTTTTCAGATCCTTCAAAAGCGCGACTGCACGTTCGGTCCATACTCCCCATTGGCCCAGCAGTCCGCCGACAATGAAGCGTTCTGCACCGGCAAATCGGAACTTGGTCAAGAGATCGACGATGATATTGTCGTCATTGCCGGTATAAAGTGCGATATCCGTGCGCCCCGACTCGAGCACAGCACGGATAACATCAAGCGTTTGATAGCGGTTAAAGGGCGCCATCTTGATCGCCACGACGTTGGGGATCTCAGCAAACTTGCGCCAGAAGCGGTAACTGAGCAGACGCCCCCCGACCGACGGTTGCAGGTAAAAACCCACCAAAGGAATGTCCTTCGCTACCGCCGCACAATGTTTAACAATCGCTTCCTCGGAACTCTGGCTCCACGCCCCCAAGCTCAGCAGACCGGCATGGTAACCCAGTTCACGAGCAATAGCCGCTTCAGACCGGGCTTGAGGCGTGAGCCCGCACAACCCCGCGATCTTCACCAAGGGTTGACGCCTCAGGCCCGCCCAAGAGTCGATCGTCTGTGCTGCCAACGAGAGTACAGGTCGATAAAGGGCATGCTTGGGATCGCGAATCTCGAACTGCGTCGAATGGACTCCAACCGCAATGCCGCCGACTCCTGCGTCGATGTAGTAGCGCATCACCGCCTGCTGCCGACGTTCCGACCAACGGCGTTTACGGTCGAGAGCCAAAGGCAATGCCGGGATAACCTGCCCCTCCAGCAAATGCTCACGCAAAGTTCCAATCGTCTTCATGTTGTAATCCCTTAAAATTTCCCATCCCGGGTTTCGAATCCCGTGGGCTTGCCCCAGGTGGATCCACCCGCAGTTAGCCAGGCCGCAACCCAACGTTGCATTGTTTCCACCGATACTGGCGGCGGACCAAAAAGAGCGTGCGACCATGACGCATTGCTCAACCAAGCGGTTTNNCTTCTTTCTCATGTCCCACCAAAATAGGATCCACTCCCGCAATTCGCCCCGCTTGGAGAGCCAACTCGCGCACACTCAGGATCGAAGTGCCGGTGATATTGATCGGAACAGCGGGCGAGGCCGCCACCGTGACGGACTGGATCACATGATTCAGCGCGTCCGGCTGCCAAATCAAGTTCACATGCCCCATGCTGACATCAATAGGTTCGCGACGTAGCACCTTCATCGCAATATCGACCAACACTCCGTAGCGGAACTCCACCGAGTAATTGAGTCGGATCAACGCTACTGAAGTCCCGTACTGGCGCGAGGCATCGGCAAACGCGTGCTCCCGCTTCAAACAAGAAAGAGCGTATTCACCCACCGGATCGGTCGGAGTAGCCTCGGTGGCCCCGCCAGACGCGACGTCGACAAATGGATACACGCATCCGGTTGAGAAAGCGATGATCTTGGAATTACGGTAACGCGATGCCACCAACCGGGGCATCTCCACATTCATCTTCTCCAAAAGCTGCGGTGACGTCGCCGTGCCGAACTTCACGCCAGCGAGAAAGAAGATCAAGGGAGCATCGGGCAATTTCGCCAGCTCCTCAGGAACGGAAAGGTCAGCCGAGATTGTCTCGATGCCTGCATCGGTGAAGCTTTCACGGTCACGCAACGTGGTGAAGCGGGAGACCGCGATGATTTTGAGGGGGTTTTCCACCCGGCGCGCCGCCTCGGTCAGCATTAAACAAAGATGGAGGCCCATCTTTCCGCCTGCGCCTAAAACGATCACCGGTCCTTGCAAGCCTTTGATCAGCTGGAGCGTGGCCTCACTAGGCACAGATAGAAAGTGTTCAACCTCCTCCGGTGCACACGGAAGAGACGATGAAACGGGAAAGGATGGTTCTAACCTGACGGACATCTTCTAAATGGAAACGATGCCCCCTCACGGAGCAAGCTCCTATCCTCCTACCTATACAAATCTACCTCACCCTCAGCAGGTAACGGTAGTCATTAAAATAACTGCCCGGTTACTTCGAAGTCGAATCCGCCCTGAGCAAAGCCGCGCGGAGCGCAAACCTTCGGCGTATAGTCAGCAGACAAGTTTAGACGTCTCTCTCAGACCAATCGCCGTGCCGGCTTATGTCGAGGTTGATTTCTACTCAACCTACGGGTCCGGTCTCGCAGTTTAGAAGACATTTTTGATGCGCAACCAAGCCACTTTTTCATCTGACCAAGATAGCCCTGGCAACGCTGACCGCGGATAACAGACCGAAGGATTCGCTTCACCTCTGCTTACGGTAGAGCACGGGCCTTGATTAATATTCAGATTCCAAAGCCACGTCGCGCGATTAGCTCCCGCGAAGAAAGGATGCGAAAAGCGCCCCTGATCCAGGTGACGGATATGAACCGCGCTCTGCACGCGTGATTCTCACATTTTTCTAACGAAAGAAAGGTCTCTTCNNCTTCGTCCGTAAATGAGAGGGTTTTCGCTTTTCTCCCAGATCACGCGAGGCAGTCTAGGTTGCTTTCCATGGATTTGCCGACCGCCGAAGTTCTCATCGACTCCTATTTCCGTCGTTTCAACACGACCTACCTCCACACGCTTTTTGAAGAATGGGCCATACTCGGCTTGAGCTCGTCCGGAGAAAAATTGATCGCCTATCAGGGCGCACGAAAGGACAATTACCGACTGCAGATTCCTCGGGACTCACGTCCTCTTCGTACGGCCATGAATAAAAAGACCTACGAAGTGGGCGACTTTGAATTTGCGATCGAGGCGGAAGGCGCCGGATACGATGCGTGCATCAAAATCGGCCCATCTGCCTACCTGATTTTTAATAATCTTGCAGCGACGATGGACGAGCTGCGCAAGGATCCTCAGTGGCTCAAAGTCCAGCCCCTCTGGTTCGAACTAGCTCAAAAATTCCGCGAGGATCCGCTTTCCTAACGGCTCATCCCGCGAATCCGCTGATTAAAAACCAAACATAGGCCGCGACCAGCAGACATCCCGCAGCTCGCGGCAAACCACGGAAGCAGAGAACGGCGAGGACGTGAACTACGAGCGCGCCGACGATGAGACCGAGGCCCAACTCAAAACTCGATGGCACCGTCACGGGCTTGATGAGTGCCGCCAGTCCAAGACAGAGCGGGATACAAATATGCCCGTCCCCTACTTGGGAGGCATACACGACCTCTCCCTGCCCTTTGGCAGCATAATAAAATGCGATCAGGCCGTTGGGCACCACCATGAGCAGACCGCTCAGCCAACCGAGCGTGCCAGCACCACCACCAGACGATTGCAGTTGGCCCAACCACTCCACCAACCAGTCGATTGCGGTGTATAAAACAAGCGCTGCTAGAATGACCCCCAGGAGATCCAGGTAGAAAGAGGCAGGAATCGTCCGACTTCGGTGGACGTTGTATTTCATCACATCGAATACCTGTACGCAGATCCAAAAAACAAAACCTCCGCAAAGAACGATTCCATCGGTTGCGCTCAAAACTCCATCCTGAGATAGCACCCAAGCGGCTCCGGCAAAAAACAAACCTGCGACCAACGTAAACAGCAAAGACAGCTGATTCAGGCGCACAGCGGTGACAGCATTATGACTTGTTCCCGATGCTCGCTTGGAAGCCCTTTTACGACCAGGCGATTTCCCCTTGGCTTTCTGGCCAAACGAAAGTCCAAACAGCAAAGCAGGCGCCCCCATCAAAAGGGTCAAATTCGTCACATTGTTGACGAGTGAATTGGTGACGATTTCGGCGGGAGGCAGGCCGTCGGCCTGCACAATCCATACGAAAAATAAGTTACCCAGTCCGGAG
>DKKJ01000347.1 GCA_002455175.1 Opitutaceae bacterium UBA6669 | reverse complement strand
ATCTGGTATCAGGGCGAATCGAATGCTAGCCGCGCCTATGAGCACGAAACCCTTTTCCCTTTCCTCATCGAACAGTGGCGCAAGGAGTGGAGCCATCCCCACCTCTCCTTCTACTGGGTACAGCTCGCCGACTTTCGCGCGGAAAAATCTGCGCCGGGCGAAAGCGATTGGGCAGAACTTCGAGAAACCCAAACCAAGACCCTGCGGCTCCCTTACACCGGCCAAGCCGTCACGATCGACTTGGGTGAAGGCCGGGACATCCATCCTCGCAACAAACATGACGNNCTGGGCTCTCGTCAAGGACTACGGCCTGAAAATGCCGTACCGCAGTCCTGAATACAAAGAGATGAGCGTTTCTGGCAACAAGATCACGGTCACGCTGGACTGCTTTGGCAGCTCGTTGCGACCCTACGATGTTCCCGAAGCCCGCGGATTCGCCATCTGCGGCGAAGACAAAGTCTGGCACTGGGCCCAAGGGAAAATCGTGGCTCCAAATCAGGTTGAGGTGTGGAGCGCTGCGGTGGCCAAGCCGATCGCCGTGCGTTACGCCTGGGCTGACAACCCGGTCTGCAATCTCTTCTCGGACGATGGGCTTCCTGTCACTCCATTCCGGACCGACACGTTTCCCATGACCACGGCACCCAAAAACGTCGCCGCACGCTAACGCTTTTTATTCCATGCGCCGTCGCACCTTCCTCCACACCCTTTCCCTCGCCGCCACCGCCAGCGCCGTCATGCGCCCATCGCTTTCCGGCGCGAGTGCGAAACCGAAAATTGCTCTCGGAATCGATAACTTCGCAGTCCGCGCCATGGGTTGGAAAGCGCCAGATCTTATCCGGTACGCTGCCTCTCTCCGCCTCGACACGCTCTTCATTTCTGACTTGGACGCCTTCGAGAGTCTCGAGGACTCCGCGTTGAAAGAGGTCCGTCGCCAAGCCGACGCCGCGGGTCTCGCGTTATATGTCGGCGGATGGAGCATTTGCCCCACCTCCAAAACCTTCAAAGCCAACTGGGGAACGGCCGAGGAGCATTTGCGCCTCGGTATCCGTGTGGCCAAGACGCTGGGTTCACCGGTCTACCGCGCCATTCTCGGGAATATGGAAGACCGCAAGACTCCGGGCGGCATTCAGGCTCGGATTGCCGATACCGTCACCGTACTCAAAGCCTGCCGACGCGATGCCCACACCGCAGGGATCAAGATCGCCATGGAAAATCACGGTGGCGACATGCACTCATGGGAGACGCGACAACTGATCGAGGACGCCGGCACCGATTTTGTCGGCTGCAATATCGACTCCGGCAATGCCGCGTGGACCTTGGAAGATCCGATGGATGTCTTGGAAACGCTCGGCCCCGTCACCCTCTGCTCCAGTCTTCGCGACGACATGATCTGGGACACACCCGAGGGCGCCGCCGTACAGTGGACTGCGGCGGGTGACGGCTTGATCGACTGGAAAGTCTTCTCTCAGCGTTGGTCGCAGCTCTGCCCCAAGGTGCCCATCATGATCGAAACGATTTCCGGAGCCCAGCGCATCTTCCCCTATAAGCAACCCGAGTTCTGGCAGTACTACGACAAGCGACCCGACAAGCTAGCAAAGTTCACCGCACTCGCAGCGCGAGGCACGCCGCTCACTCCGTTCAAAGCCCCTCCCGGGCCCGAGGGAAAACTCATCACCCAAAACACCCAAAAAGCCGAATTGGAATAATCCATCGCCTACCTGCGTCGCGAGATCGGGCTCGGGCTCAAATCGTAATTCTCGATCCACTTCACCCACCTTCACCTCGAATCACCCGCCCTCTTAGTTTTCACCTTCCCCCATGAATCGCCGCCATTTCCTCCACTCCTCCCTCGCCGCCGGCGCCCTGGCCACTCTGCCGACGTCTCTACGCGCCGCCTCGACCACCCAAAAATACCGCACCGTCCTGATCGGCTGCGGCTGGTGGGGAAACAACATCCTTCGAGAAGCCATGGCCAGCGGCGCGTGCCAGGTGGTGGGCCTTTGCGACGTCGATGCCCGTCAATTCGAAGCGACGCAGAAGAATGTTGCGTCCGGCACAGGCGACACACCCAAACAATTCAAAGACTATCGGGAGATGCTCGGTCAGGTGAAGCCAGAGATTGCCATCGTCGCTACCCCCGATCACTGGCACGCGCTTCCCACGATCGCGGCCGTGCAAGCCGGAGCCCATGTGTACGTCGAGAAGCCCATCGGGCACACCATCATGGAAGGTCGCGCGATGGTCAACGCGGCGCGCCGAACGGGGAAGGTGGTCCAAGTCGGTACCCATCGCCGGATCTCCCCGCATAACGTGAGCGCGCGTGACTTCGTACGCTCAGGCAAGCTGGGCGATATCGGCATGGTGAAGTGCTTCGTCAACTACGGTGGCGGCCCCGAGACTCCACTCCCCACGGTCGACGTTCCCAAAGAACTGGACTGGGATTTCTGGTGTGGGCCCGCACCACTTCGTCCCTTTAACGGCGGCGACCCCCGCACGCCGACGATCGGTGCTGGCAATCGTGGAATCCATCCTCGCGGTTTTCGTAATTACCTCGACTACGCCAACGGCACGATCGCCGACTGGGGAGTACATTGGCTCGATCAAGTCCTCTGGATCACCGATGAGCGTTATCCGAAAACGATTTTTTCCGCAGGGGGACGCCCCATCGCAGGCCCCGTCGTCTCCACCGCATCAGAACAAACCAGCGACGCTCCCGACCACCAACTCGCTACCTACGCGTTCGACCGCTTTACCGTGTACTGGGAAAACCGGCGCTTCGCTGGCAACGCTACCGACAAGGGCGAAAACGTTGGCTGTTACTTCTACGGTACCAAGGGGATTCTCCACGTGGGTTGGCAACAAGGTTGGACATTCTATCCCTCCAACCCGCGCGAAACACCGATCAGCGAGCCCGCTCAGTTGCACACGCCCGATGCGCAAAACATCAAGGAGCTGTGGGCCGACTTTCTTGAGGCCATTTCCCGCGGCACCAAGCCGGTTTGCGATATTGGAGACATCCATCTTTCCACCAATCTCCCGCTTCTGGCGATGATCTCGCTCAAACTGGGTCGCAGCCTCGCCTGGGACGGAGAGCGGGAGCAATTCACCAACGACGCGGCCGCACATGCGCTCTTACGCCGGAACTATCGTAAGGGTTGGGAGTACCCTAAAGTCTAATTTTTCACCTTTCTTCGCCTACGATGAAATCACTTCTTCTCACTGCGACCTGCCTCGCCACTCTCCTCGCACCTGAGGCCCTCGCCGCCGCAATCCCTGCTGCGACCTTTCGGGCACAGGTGATCGATCCCAAAATCCAGATTGGCTACGGCCTAGCCATTGCCGATGTCGATGGTGATGGCCGCAACGATATCCTGTTGGCGGACGCGCGGGAAATTGTTTGGTACCGGAGCCCGAAATGGGAGAAGTTCGTCATGGCGCGGGAGCTCACTGTGAAAGATAATGTGTGCATCGCCGCCCAGGATATCGATGGCGACGGGAAGGCCGCGGTCGCGGTGGGCGCGGAGTGGAATCCGGGCGACACGGTCGGAAGTGGCGCGTTTTTTTATCTCGATCGTCCGCAAGATCCGACTCAACCGTGGCGACCGGTCCGACTTCCTCACGAACCTACGACGCACCGCATGCATTGGATACACGACGGAACGCACGGGGCTCTCCTCGCCGTGCTTCCGCTCCACGGACGCGGGAACAAAGGCGGTCAAGGCGATGGCATCGTCTTTCTTGGATATAAAAAACCCGCTCGGGTGGATGACCCTTGGCCGACGGTCGTGCTCGACCGCGAAACCCACCAAGCTCACAATTTTGATCCTACTTACCAAGAAAAGGCGGCGGTGGCTCCGCTTTTCGTGGCCGCGAAGGAAGGTGTCCGAGAGCTGACACGACAAGCCGACGTCTGGACTTCCCGTACGTTGACCACCGCGCCAGCAGGCGAAGTGCGCGTGGGTAAGACGCCGGCCGGAAAGACCTACCTAACCACCATCGAGCCCATGCATGGGAATCAACTGGTCGTCTACGCTCCCTCCGCCACACCGGGCGTAGCCGCCCCTGAACGTCTCCTGCTCGACGGTGCGCTCATCGAAGGGCACGCACTCGCAGTCGGCGACGTCTTGGGTTTAGGCTACGACCAAGTGGTTGCCGGCTGGCGCGGGTCACCGACTCGTCCCGGTCAAAAAGTGGGCATCAAACTCTTCATCGCCACGGATCCCTCCGGCCGAAGCTGGAAGGAACACGCGTTGATCGACGATAATCAGATGGCCTGCGAAGACCTCAAGCTGGCGGACCTCAATGGCGATGGACGCCTCGATATTATCGCTGCGGGTCGAGCCACCAAGAATGTCGTGATTTACTGGAACGAATCATCACGGTGATTCGTTCGCGAATTAGTTAGGCTCCTTGACGGTTTTCAGCGGGACGCGCTCAAACGGAATCTGCCAAGTGTAGTCACTCTCGGCAAACTCCACCTCATGCATCCACACCTGACCACTGACATGGGTCAGCCGGGCCGACTTGGGTGACAGAGGAAACTCAAATTTGGGCGTAAATCCGTCTGGGATCAAAAAGTACGCGCGCGACGAGAGGCCGGGCATGCGTTGGAAGGTCCCAGACAGTACATTGTTCGTTTCGTCCCAAGAAAGAGCCTTCACCTCGTGGTAACCTTGCAGCAGGTGCATATCGGTCCCAATTAACTGCGGTTTGCCCGTGAGGCGTCGCAGCGAAAGGATCCGTGACGATTGCGGGGGCAACGTGAGCGAAACAGCATTTTTGAAGGTTCCGAGATAACGGCCTTCCCAGAACTCAAACACCGCCACCTCTTCGTCGGGTTTTAATCCTAACGCGGCGAGGGACACGTCACGAACCGCGCTGTCGTTTTCATCCAAATTGAAAAGCCCGACGACATCCCACGCTTCGACCGAGGTCTTCGGCTGAAGATGCCATACGGACGGCACCTCGCGCTCCAGCAGGTCCAGGGGTCGCATCGGCGGATTCCCGGCTGGCAGGCATTGCTGCATCATACGGATGCGCGACGGCGGCAGATAACTGAGTTCATCGCTCCAGGAAATGCTCGCGTTGGCCAAGGTCATCATCGCCGCGCGGAGTTGCGCCTCCTCAATGGTGGCGTGCATGCGCACACTCATGTCGCAGACTTCCCGCTGAAATCCACGACCGTTCTGCCAGAAACTCGTCGCCAAGATGCGGACGTTATCGCNNCGCTCGACGCAGCACGGGCCAGCCCGGAGGAACGGTCGGGTCATGGGGCACAAATTCCTCGCGACCTTGGGCAGCGATGAAATCGATCTTAAAATAAGAAACGCCTTGTCGCGCTAATGAGGCAAAAACGCTCTCGATATGCCTCGCGACCTCGGGTCGCGTCGCGTCGATTTGGTAACAGTCCGGATAAGGAGCCCAATACCATTTCCAGTGCATCTTGGGGCGGCCGTCGCTCCCATGCAGCATCCACTCCGGGTGAGCTCGATACAAGTCGCTGGTCTCAGCCACATCGGTGGGAGAAATCCACAAGCCGAGTTTCAAGTCATAACGGGTTTTCAGTTCGTTGGCTAACCACGCCAAACAACGCGGAAACCGTTCGTTTGCTACCCAATCTCCCGTGATGTCGCCTTTTTGCCATCCATGATCCACCTGCATGACATCGAACCCGAGGGGCTTGAAATGCCGGGCCGCCACCGCGGCATTGGCCAAGACCTTTTCTTCGCTGACTTCCATGCGATGCGCGTACCAGGAACACCACAGGGCAATCGGACCGCTGCGCACAGGCACGGGTGAGAGCTTAACCATGGCGTCACCCAAACCTTCGAGAGGCTCAAACGCGTTGGCGGAAACCGTCACCGACACGCGATCCAGCTCCACCGTAGCCCCGGCCGACAAGACGCGATCCAAAAACTGCGAGGTCGCAGCCAAACGATTTTCTGCTCGGTCCAAGCGGTGGGACGCGCTGNNGTCCAAGCGGTGGGACGCGGTGATCTCCGGCCGTGCCTGATCGCCGCGAAGAAAGGCCACGGTCAGCGTGGTGCCTTTCGCTTTATCCGCGAGCAGAAGGACACCGGTACTGACGTAATCGTGCACGCCGCCGGTCAAGACACCTGCCTTCCCATGGGGGACCACCGTCATGATCGCGGGACGAGACGCGTACACCGCAGCGGGAGCCTCCGTCGCGCTCGTATCCAAACTCCAACCCCGAACCTCCAGCAGATTTACCGCCCCCAACCGCACCTCCCTGGTGCTCCCATTGCGCAATCGTCCCCCGACGGTCAACAACCCAGAGTCCGCATAAAGTCGCACCTCGCGTTCGACCTGAACGTCTCCCTGCGTCCAGCGATGTCGGTATTCAGTCCCGGAACCGAGGGTGTCTTGAAACGGGCGCGACTCCAGGACCACTCCCACCTTACGGCTCACCACGCCGTTCACCTCAACCTGCATATCAATGGAGGGAAATCGCGTGCCTTGATCCCAAACCACGCGGAAATCCGTCGTTTGTGCGGATACCGCTAACGCCGTGGAGCCCGCCCGGGTTTCGGCCGCCATCACCGTTGGCGTGAGTGTGCAAATCAACATCAAAACCACGGCACATAGCCGAACTCTCAGGGGGTAAGCGTCCATGAACCACAAGACCTATCCCCTTTCGCTAATGCCAGCAAACTTTACCGCCACCCTCGTCAACTTAGGGGCCATAAACGTATTGTAAAAACCGCTTCGCACGTTGACTCAAAAACCTCCGGCCAGACGTATAACGCCGTGATGATCCTGTGCTGGCGCAACGCATTTTGTCCTCTACATGAGGCAACCTTTCTT
Organism: Opitutaceae bacterium UBA6669; assembly: GCA_002455175.1. Taxonomy (GTDB): domain Bacteria; phylum Verrucomicrobiota; class Verrucomicrobiia; order Opitutales; family Opitutaceae; genus UBA6669. The sequence continues at coordinate 615 of DKKJ01000347.1, read as the reverse complement.
TCTCGCGACCGTCGTATCCAAAGCCTTCTCTGAACTCTCAGCTTGACCCCGCCCGCTTGTAACCGGCAAGTCTCTGGCGATCACGCTCACACTTTCCATGCGTTTTATTCCGTACGTCCGCGCCACCGCCTGTGCTTTGCTGCTTCCCCTGACTGGGGCATCCCTTGCGATGGCCGCTCCTGCCAAGACCGTCGTCTTCAAGGTCAAAGCGCAACCCATGGGCATCGCATTGATGAGCTTGGCGCTTCAGGGTGAAGTGGAAGTGCTGTTCCCGTACGAGGAAATCAAACAGCTCCCCGCTCCGGAAATCACGGGGCGAATGACCACGGAGCAGGCTCTAGCCGCTATCCTAAAAGGAACGCCCTACACCTTCCATCGTCATCCTGATCGGGCGCGCAGCTACCGGATCATGTCGCCGGAAATGATCTCTGTGGCCAAGGCCGAGGAAGTCCGCACGGGTGTTCCTGCTTTCGCTAAGGAAGTCCCCCCGCCTCCCGCGCCGGTTTTGACGGTGGGTGACGCCAGCATTCTGCCCGAACGTAAAACCGACGACGTGGTTCCCAGCGTAGTTTTCAAGGGTTCAACGGTTGAGCAGTCGGGAGCGCTCACGGCGGG
>DKKJ01000145.1:285-4872 GCA_002455175.1 Opitutaceae bacterium UBA6669 | reverse complement strand
AACGCATAAGCAATCGAAGTGGCGGGGATTACCACCAAAGGCTTACCCGTGTTCAGTTCGATTTCGGCGCGAGCAAACATCCCCGAACGCAAGACTTCATCGGGGTTAGCAATCGTGGCCTGGATGGAAACATTGCGGGACGCTGAATCAACGGAAGGATTGATTGCACTGACTANNCTTCAAAGACGCGATCGGGAAACGCATCGATGCGAACCATCACCTTTTGCCCCACCGAAACCAGCGGAAGCTGGCGCTGCGGGATTTGTAGGTTCACAAACATCGGGTCTAGACGTTGCAGTGGCATGAGTGCCGCGCCACGCGCCACGAACTGTCCGAGATTGACCAAACGGATGCCCACGCGACCGTCAAAGGGCGCCCGCACCACCTTTTTCGCCATGAGTGCACGCAACGCCGCGGCATCCGCTTCGGTCTGCTTGAGTTGAGCGTCGGCAGCGTCTAACTCTGCCTGGCTGATCGTCTTCTTTTCCAAGAGCTCCTCGGCCCGCGCACGATCCAGTTTCGAGATATTGTAGCGTNNGCCTCCACCGTGGTGTCGAACTCGAGGAGAATGTCTCCGGCCTTCACCGCCGCACCGTTCTCAACGGTAATCTTGCTGACGATTCCATCGGCATCCGCACCCAAAAGCACCCCTTCGACCGGCGCCAGCGTCGCAATGGATTGAATCGTGGGCTGCCACGTCACTTCTTCGGCTTTTACTGTGGAGATAGCCGCTGGTGGCATCCCGTGAGGCTGGGAGGAAAGGGCCTTGATTTGGGCGACCTTCGAGGCCCCCAGGCAGAGAATGATGACGGCGACGCCGCCAACGAGAAACAAGAACTTCTTAAGCATGGCTGGTAGGTGAAAAGTGAGCGACTAAACCATCGATGGCTTGTCTTCGTGATGGGAATACGCCGCCGGTGGGGGCATCTCGGTCGTCCCCTGGACGACTTTTCCGAGAAGCTGTACCAATGTCCTACGTTCCGCTTCGGTCAGTCCGGACATCAACGCGGCGATTCTGCGAAAATGCTGCGGGAGAAACCGCGCCACAAACTCCTCCCCCGCCACCGTCAGGTTAACTGACATCATGCGGCGATCATGGGGATCGGGTTCTCGTTTCACAAACCCGTCACGCTCCAAGGTATCGATTAACCCAGTCATCGTCGCGCGGGTCACCCCAGCCATTTCCGCTAATTCCGCTGGAGTACTCGCGCGCGGGCAGTTGGCTTGTTTGTCCAAAAGTAACATCAGGACGGTAAAACGCCCTTGTGAGATGTTATTCGCCGCCAGGAGAGAATCTGACGCCCGGAAAACCTCATCCCCCGTCCGTAACAGATGCAAGTAGGCTTCGACCGCTGAAGGATCAAGATCAGGAAAGCGCTTAGCGCCTTCCAAAAGGCACTCATAACGCGGGAGATCCTTCAACATCAGCAGCGGCATACCAGAATAGTTCGTAGCCGTGATAGTTAGGCGCCTAATCAAAAAGGCAAGCCAAGGGTAAAAAATTCATCACGCCCTTGGCGGTAGAGGTATCCCGTCACGCTGCGACGGGACACCTAGTGAGGTTACTCAAAGCGGGGAGTCGATGAGCGACTCCCGCATTCTCACCCAAGACGTTGGGCAGCAGCCACCACCGCGTCAGTCGTAATACCGAGTTCTTTAAAGACCGTATTACCGGGAGCGCTCATGCCGAAGCGATCAATGCCAATCGACACGCCGTCCAAGCCGACAAATTGCGCCCAAAGTCCGGTCACACCGGCCTCGATCGAGACCCGCTTGCGAGTGGAGGGTGGCAGCACCGAATCCCGATACTCTTTTCCTTGGCGGGCAAAACGCTCGAACGAAGGAATCGAGACAACTCGTGTTCCAGCGCCGAGCACTTTCGCCGCGGCCACGGCGTACTGGAGTTCCGAACCTGAGGCCATCAGCNNGGCACGGCCTGACGGGTCAGCGCGAGCAGTGTCGGTCCATCCGTGCGAGCGAACGCCGCAGCAAACGCGCCGGCCGTTTCTTCAGGATCAGCGGGGCGGATCACATCGAGACCCGGAATCACCCGGAGCGACGAAACGGTTTCCACTGGTTGGTGGGTAGGACCATCCTCACCCACTCCAACGGAGTCATGGGTGTAGATATACACCACCGGAAGTTTAGACAACGCTGCCAAACGCATCGAGGGGCGCGAGTAGTCCGCAAACACCAAGAACGTGGCAATCGAAGGACGGAAATGGCCGTCGTAAGCGATGCCGTTGGCGATGGCCGCCANNTGAAATTGCGACCCGCGCGGTTGGTTTTGTCGAAATCGGGGGCGTCCGCGATTTGATTGAGCGTCGAGCCGTAGAGGTCGGCACTGCCTCCGATCGAGAGCGGCAACGCGGCAGCAATGGGCTGAAGTACTGCCTTGCCCGCAGCGCGGGTGGCGAGCTTGGCATCGGCCGGGAATGGGGGGATTTTTTCCAGCAATTGCTCGGCGCTGATCGGGGTCTCCGGAGTGGCCGAATCCAGAAGCGCTGCTTTCTCTGGATTTGCTTCACGCCACGCTTTGAAGGTCTTGTGCCACTTATTGCAGTTACGAACCAGACGCTGTTTGTGCTGCTCAAAATAAGCGCGCACGTCGTCAGACACAAAAAAGTGCTGATCCGCAGGAAGACCGAGGCTTGTTTTGGCCGCATCGATAAACTNNCAATGACGGTCTTGGCGATGATCAGCTGCGGCTTACCACTCTTGGTTTTTTTAGCTTTGGTCAGCGCCTTGAGGAAGGCTGGCATGTCGTGGCCATCGACGGTTTGCACCTCCCAGTTCAAGGCCTTAAAACGGAGGGCCGTGTTTTCGCTCTGCGTCTTATCCGCCATAGCATCGAGCGTCACGTCGTTCGAATCGTAGATCAGAATCAGGTTATCAAGGCCTTGATGTCCGGCAAAGGCGACGGCTTCCAAGGCTACGCCCTCCTGCATGCACCCATCGCCGGCCAAGGCGATCACGTGATGATCGAAAATCGTATGCTCCGGAGTATTGAAGTGCGCTTCCAGCATCTTGCCAGCTACCGCCATACCCACGGCGTTGCCGATACCCTGCCCCAGCGGACCAGTGGTGGCCTCAACCCCAGGCGTGTCATGAAACTCGGGATGGCCGGGGGTCTTGCTGTGGAGCTGACGGAACGCTTTGACGTCGGCCAGCGACAGATCGTAGCCACTCAAGTGGAGCCACGAATAGAGAAACATGGAGCCGTGTCCGGCAGAGAGAACAAAACGGTCGCGGTTAATCCAACGAGGGCGTTCCGGATTGTGCTGGAGTGCGTGACCATAAAGCACTGCTCCCATCTCCGCTGTACCCAAAGGAAGTCCCAGGTGTCCGGACTGGCAGGCATGGACGGCGTCCATGGCCAGGCCACGGGCTTGATTGGCAGCTTTTGCGAGAAGGAGAGTTTGCAGGGTCATATCAGGCGTAAAGTTAAAGGTGAAACTGCACAGCGCAGTTCGAGAAAAGGCTCGGATTGGGACACAAAAAAGCGAGCCCAAGAAGGCTCGCTTTGATTAAAGTTAACAAAAGGAAAGGGGCAACCTTTCCCATCGTCTCAATACGCGACTCAGCTCGCCGCTGCCGGAGCAGCCACTGCCTTGTCGTCGTAGGACTTGCGCTTGACGGCCATAGCCGCTTTGCCCTGACGATCACGGAGATAGTAGAGACGAGCGCGCATGTTTTCGGACTCACGTTCGATCTCGATCTTCTCCACGTTGGGGGAATTGACCGGGAAAACACGCTCCACGCCTTCGCCGTAGGANNTGGACACGTTCCTTGTCGCCTTCGCGAACTTTCGTGTGCACGCGGACACCATCGCCTACTTTGAACGGCGGACGGTCACTTTTCACCTGACTGGCGGTGATTTCCTTGATGATCGGGTTCATAACAGAGCTTATTTTACTTGAGTAAATCGGGTCGGACCTGACGGGTCTTTTCCACTTGCCTCGCATGCCGCCACTTTTCGATCTCGGCATGATTACCTGAAAGGAGAATTTCAGGAACGGACATGCCTCGGANNAGCACGTAGTCACCCACCGAAATCTCCTGATCAATGACGCGATCACGGATCCGCTGGTCAATCCCCTCGTAATGACCGCTCAAAAGAATCAAATGCTCCTCTCGTGAAAGCACTTCCGCCATTTCCTGGTTAAAAGGCGTGCCATCCGGAGTTAAATAGATACGCCGGGCACCGGGACGATGCAACTGCTCCATCGCCGCAAAAACGGGCTCAGGTTTAACCACCATACCGGCCCCGCCCCCAAAAGGCCGATCATCCGCCGTGCGGTGCTTATCAGTACACCACTGCCGCAGATCGTGTACCGCCACCGAAAGCAACTTCCTTTCAAGTGCTTTTCCCAGAATACTTTCCGATAAAAACCCCTCCAACATCCGTGGAAAAAGGGTGATCACATCAACGTGGAGGGCCATGGGAACGCCGAAAATTTGAAAGGGCTTCGGGTAAGGCTTTGATGATCAATAAAAAAGCCTCGGAAATCCGAGGCTCTGTAATCGTCTGAAGGAGCGAGCAGCACGCTCGCAAACCTACCTTAGGAAGCCGGCGTAGCGGCGGAC
>DKKJ01000145.1:0-266 GCA_002455175.1 Opitutaceae bacterium UBA6669 | reverse complement strand
ACCGGCTTGTGAATGGCCCCGATACGGGAAAGACGGATGGTGAGTGCCATGGGTACGAGAATAAAGACCTGAGTTTGCTTGAAAAGCCGACAAGTGCACGGCGCGACAAATGGCTTGTCAAGCACCGACTCCCACCGCTCTTCTGTCCTTTTTATGCTCAAAGCCGGTATCGTCGGGCTCCCTAACGTAGGCAAGTCCACTCTTTTTAACGCCCTCACCCGCTCTCGGAAAGCGGAAGCGGCCAACTATCCGTTCTGCACCATCGA
>DKKJ01000221.1 GCA_002455175.1 Opitutaceae bacterium UBA6669 | reverse complement strand
CCCTCCACGCCCCTTTGCCTGAGCGCGGTTTGAAAGTCTTCCTCCTCTTCGGACTGCGGTACGAGATGGCACGCCCAGTCGGATAAGCCCATGAAGGCACGCGTTTGGGCAAACACGGCTGCGGCAAAGGCGTGATCGCGGGTATTCGCCATCGGATAGAAATCCGGGGTGGGAAGAATCAGCCGAACTTTGAAGGCCCCTTGGTGCTTAGTNNTAGAGCCAGAGCGCTCGCTCCTCTGTGAACATGATGGAATCCAGCTCAATTCGTCCGAGAACGGCAAATAAGAAACTCGTCTGCTCGAAGAGCGGGCTAAAACTGCGTGCTGAGCCGCAACGTGATCACCCGCGGTTCGGCGCGCATCAGGCCTCGGTAGAAACGTTGGTCGAAAAGGTTACTGATGATCAGGGAGGCGTTGACGTTCTGCCGACCGATTTTGAAAGGGTATTCGATGGCTGCGCGCGAAACCGTGTAGGAGGGCGCTTTCACGGCAATGGTCGGGTCCGTGGAAACGAAGACCTCTTCTTGATAGGAAATGCCGTAGCCGAGGCTGAGTCCGCTCAGTGTTCCGGTGTCGAACCGGTAGCGATTCCAGAAGCTGGCTTTGTATTCAGGAGAACCTGACGAGCGCTGACCCACCTGGTTAGCCGACTGCGGATTCTTAATTACGGTGCCATTGAGGAGGGTCAGGTTGGCGAGACTTGGATTTGCGACGATTTTGGCCACAGGCATCCAGCTGACCATGGCCACGATGACATACTGGCGGTTGGGTTGATAGGTGATCTCTGCTTCGACCCCTTTGCTGTAACGTTCTCCACCGTAGGTGTACCAGGTGACGTTGTTGGTTGTGATTGCGTCGAGGTTACGAGGGTCGTTGTCGGTCCGAAGGGAGTCGACGGTGCGGAAATCGTTCACGCGAATGGTCTCGAATAGAGTGAATGTACCGAGCAGTTTTTGGTCGAGCAGGCTGTACTTGGCGCCGATGTCCCAGCCGCGGCCGGNNAAGCCGCTCCTCCACCGTGGTGCCGGCGCCTTCAACGAAAGATTGAGTGCTGGGTTCGAACGAGGTGCTCTTGCTGGCGTAGACCACCAATTCTGGAACAATCTCCCAGGACGCGCCGAGGGTGTAGACGTCGGCATCGACGTGAAACCCGGTGAAGTCATTTCGGTACTTCTGCATCCGACCGCCGGTGAGGATTCCCAATTTTCCGTCAAAGAGCTCGAGAATGTGACTCCCGTAGACAGCACGATCACGGTTGAACTGACTTGTTGTCGGAACGGCGATGTGGTCACCGGTGACTGCGAGATACTGACGGATGTCGGGATAGTCTTGGGTGAAGGGATTCCAGCCGGGNNAGGTGTGTAGATGGTGCTGGTGGTGGGACGAATGTCTCCCGGAAAACTGTTCAGTGGGATGCTGGCCGCGCTGGAGGTGGCGGTGAACTGATAGAAATCGTCATGATACCACGAGGCTCCGATGTGAGTGGTATTGCGTGTGCGGAAAACCGGGTAGTTGGCGATCGCCTCGGCAGAGATCGTTTGGGAGTCGTTCTTATTGCGCGTGCTGCTGGGGGTCGCCCGGAAGAGGCCGTCGCCACTGGGCGTGTTCAACGTTACCAGGTTTCGGAGACGATTGAGGTCGTACTTGTAATAGGTGGCCTTGAGCGAAAGCCAGTCGAGCGGCGTGGCATTCATGGTTCCACCCCATTCTTGCAGTTCGGTACGTCCCAGCGTTCCGCGGAGGCCGTCATTGTACTCCCAGCCGTAAGGAGTAAGTCTGTCATCGACCCCGACGAAGCGTGGAAGCGTGGACGTCAGATTGTAGATCGTGATCGTGTCTGTGGCCCAGTTGGCGCTCGATTCACGCCAGCGGTTTTGTAGGAAGGTCACTGCCTGTGCATCGGTCGCGTTGACCCCGGCGCGCCCCGCCGCTTTTGCCCAGGCGAGTTGTTCTGCGCGCGGAGCTTTGTAGTCGGAAACGTACTGCGGATTCAAAACGTAGGGAGAACGCATGGTTCCCGTCGCTTTNNTTTGCTGTAGGTCTCTTCGTACGAGAGACGGAAGTTGACCCACCTCAGAGGGCGCACCCCGAGCGTGACACGGCCGAATTTCTTGTCTGCAAAACTATTGTCGACGAAGGCCTCGCTATTTTGCCACTGCGGGTCGAGCCGATAGGTGAGCCAATTTTTTCCCGGCACGATGCTGCCCTGGGAGGCGAGATTGACGATCTGGTTGTCGTAAGTGCCGTAGGAGGCGGTGACCTGATTCAGTCGCGTAGGCGAGGGAGGCGGCGTACTGAAATTAAAGATACCGCCGGGCTGGGCGCGTCCAAAGAACAAGGTGGCGGGACCTTTGATCACTTCGAGACGGCCACCTGCAGCGATGACGGGATCGGTGTAGTAACGACGTCCGTCCATGGAGTAGAAGCTCGTGCCATGGCCGCGAGCAAAGGCCGTGCTATTGCCGTCCAGCGGGCTGTTCTCGACATAGGCGTTGGGAATGTAGTCCGCGAGATCGTTGTAGGAGGTGAAGCCAGCCTCCCGGATAAACTGATCGGTGATTACATTGATCGCGAGAGGCGTACGCCGGACGTCACGATTGAAGCCCGTGGCCACCTGGGTGGTGGTGGCAGTGTAGCCGTCGGAGTTGGCGATGACATCAAAGGGAGACAGCACGACCGGCTCGTCGGCTTTTGCATCCGAAGTCGAAGTGGGGGTCTTCTGCGCGAGGAGCGAGAGCGGCAGCAATGCGGAAGAAACGGCAGCCGCAATGCGAGCAACTGCGAGGACGCCAGCGAACGGGGTGGTCATGGGGTCGAATCAAGGGGTTAACCAGAGCGCGATTTGTCCAGAGCTCTAGGGCGGAGCGACCCGGACAGGTCGTTTCTGGAACGAGTGGGGCCTTGTTCTTCTGGCTGAATAATCAGTTTTGATGCAAATACTTTCTTTTGCGGTCCGCATCTCCTTCCGCCTCATGAATGTCACATCCTATTGCTTACGTGTGGATAAAAGAAGCAGGTCTCGTTGCGAACTTCGCTAATTTTGCAAGGGACATTCATCTGCCTTCGATCTCAGGGGATCCGCGATGGGGCTCGGTTCAAGGACGCTGTTGGGGGCGCGCGTCGCTTCGCAGGCGCTTGACGACTTTGTTAGCATGCGCGCTACGAACGGTGCTTCCGCCTTAGCCGTCACCGCAGTTTCCATTCCCCGACCGGACTTTCTTCTCACTCATGTCCACTCCCGCGAGTTCCAACCACTGCGACTCAAAACAGGCGTCGACCTACGACGAGCGTTGGGTGCGGTTGGCGCCGTTTCACGCGAGTTTGCACCTTCAGATGCGTCTCATCTTGCAGGAGCTGCCCTCTGACGCGCGCGTCCTGTGTGTGGGGGTGGGGACGGGCGCCGAATTGTTGGCGCTGGCTCGCTACTTTCCCGGCTGGCGCTTTGTGGCGGTGGATCCGTCCGTGCCCATGCTGGAGCAGTGNNGAGCAGTGTCGGCGACGTGCGGCCGAAGAGGGCATCATCGAACGGTGCGAGTTCCACGCGACCTACCTCCACGATCTTCCCGCCGGCGAACCCTTTCACGCCGCCACGGCGATCTTGGTTTCGCACTTCCTGACCCAACGCACCCATCGGATCGCTTTCTTCCGCGAGATCGCCGACCGACTGTATCCGAAGGGGATTCTGGTGACGGCCGATCTCTGCCGACTTGATCCGACTCCGCAGGAAAAGCTCTGGGAGACTTGGAGCCGCATGATGCGTTTCACGGGTTCCACGGAGGAGCAAATCAGCGCCCTGTTTGCCGCTTACGAGAAAGACGTATCCATCCTTTCGCTGCCGGAGATGGAGGCGCTGCTCTCCGAGGCGGGATTTCCCTCAGCTGTACACTTCTCTCAGACACTCATGATTCACGGCTGGTATGGGCGTTGCCTGTCCTAAGGGGCAGCAGGGAGAGGCTCGTTGCTCAAGCGGTAGAGCCCGACGAGAAAGTCCTGTTCTCGGATTTCTCCGACTTTTAACGTGCCCACCAACGTAACGGGAACGTTCGTCTCGATCGTTGGAGCGAGAGAATGTTGAGAGCAGTCGATCAAAACGAAGCTGTTGAGTGCCGGGATAGTTCCGTAGCAACAGCTCATGAGGTCGCGAAGCAAGACGGCTTGGCGGACGCGGCCTCCTTCGATTTCGAGGGGAATCAGATATCCCTTAATAGTGATCCGTTTTCCATCGAGCGCGCGAATTTCAGCCGGGATCTCTAGCTTGGTTGGTGGCGGATTTTCTCCTAGACCCATCTCCACGGGAAAGGAGGCCAGTTGCTCGAGTGTCACCGGCGTGGCTTCCGATTTGGGGGCCGCAACTACCGAGCTGGAAAACACTCCGGCGAGTGTGCCGAAAAGCGCAAGAAAGCGAAGCGCACGCATAGCGATGAGTGGCGTCTTAGCGGATGCCCTTGGCCAGGGCGGCGGCGTGATCGACCAGACCGCGAGCTTCGTCCACCGGCCCCACAATCACGACGTCTCCAAATCCCATCCGTTGGAAAACCTCGCGGCACTGGAGAGGCTGATCGGGGAGTTTGGTGCCACGCAGGCGTGTCACTTGAATTGCCGTGGTGCCGTAGACGAACTTCTTGATCCCGGCGAAACGGATCGCACCGCAGCACATGATGCACGGCTCCGTGCTCGTGTAGAGGACAGCACCCGAAACGACGTCACGACCGAGGGCGACGGTGGCCTTGGAGATCAGACCGGTCTCGGCGTGGTGTGTCGTGTCGCCGCTCGTGATGGCGTCGTTTTCTCCCTCCATGAGGACCTTGCCGTCCTTCACCAGGAGAGCTCCATAACAGGTATTACCCTTCGTCGTCGCGGATACGGCGAGTTCGTAGGCACGTTTCATGTAGATTCGGTCCTGGTCCGTCACGGCGGGATCGTCGGGAAGAGGGGTGGCCTTGGCAGCGTGAAGCGATGAACCGAAAAGCGCAGCGAGCGCGGCGAAGGCAAAAACGATACGTGAGAGCGAGGTTGTCATAGGTGAGTTTTAAAGAGAAGGTTGTTCACGGTGCTTACGGGCGGCTCGCCTTGTCGGCGGCCACGGCTAGCGATTCGATGCGCGCCATGCGTTGGTCCACTTCTGCGCGGATCTTCACTTCGTCCTGCCCGACCATCTTGAGTCCGTCCGCGATGAGTTTCCCGCCAACGTAGACCTGCTTGAGGTTGCGCAGGCCGCAGGCGAGCACATAGGTGGCGAGCGGGTCGTGAATAGGGCCAGTGTCCGGAGAGCGGGGATCGACCACCAGGAAATCGGCGAACTTCCCGGGTTCGAGTGAGCCCACCTTGTCATCGATCTGCAGGGTTTGTGCGCTGCCGAGCGTGTGGAGGAAGAGCATGTCACCCACTGACATCGCTTTCGCGTCTTTGTACTTGGTGCGGATCAGCGCCATACCGATACGTAGGTTTTGAAACGGATCGGAGATGTCGGTGCACGATTGGTCATCTAGTCCGACGCCCACTTTCATGCCAACGGAGCGGTAGAGGGGAATGTCCGCGATGCCGGAAGCGAGTCGGCTGTTGGAGGTAGGCTGCCAGCTCATGGAGGCGCCGTTGCGCGCGGCGCGCATGAGAATGTCAGGGGTGATTTGGATGAAGTGGCCGAAAATGAAGTTGGGTCCGAGTGCTCCGGCTTCTTCATACCAGTAGAACTTGCTTTGTTGCTCTGGAACTCGTTCCGGACTTTCGAGAAAGTGAGACTGGTTGATCACGTTGAACTGCTTCATCAACGCGGCTTCTAGGTAGGCAGTCTCCTTGGTGGGAGCGCGTTGCAGGCCGCCACTGATCGCCATGCGCAGGAAAAGCGGATTGTCTCCGTATTCGCTGTACGCGTGCGTGTAGAGGGCGGAGAAACGTGCCGCGATCTCTTCCGGCGTGCCAACGCGCGGGAGCCCCACACTGTTGACGAAACGAATCCCGGCGTCGATCTTCGCACGGATTTGATTTTCTTCAAACGGACCGGGTCGGAGCGTCGGAGGCGGCACCACTTCGCCGACACCTACCGCCTGACCGCCGAGTCCTGGAGACATCGTGAAGTCGTAGGCGGTGGTGATCCCGTTGCGGAGAAAATCCAGGGAGCCATGCAACGTCCACCAGTAGACGTCTTCCGCCCGAAGGTGTTGGTTCAGGCGTCCGTTGGCGCAGCCCCAGCCGTAGAGCGTTTCGGTGTGCCCAAGACCACGGTTAGGACTCGTCGCTAGGTGGCTGTGTGCCGAGATGAATCCGGGGGCAACCATCTTCCCTTCGACGTCGATTACTCGGTCCGCCTTGAGATTGGCGGGAGGGGCGCCTGCTGCCAGGGCAGCGATCCGGCCGCTGCTACTGACGAGCATGTATCCGAGAAATGGATTTTCCTGTCCGGGCTTCATGGTAATGAACAGCCCATTCTTGACCAGGAGTGAACTCGCGTCGGCGGTGACGACCGTCAGGGCTGTCACCAGAAAAGCGAGACACGAGAGAAAGCGCTTGCCTGGCGAGCGGCAGACGGAGAGCGGAGCAAAGAGCTTGGAGACGTTCATTTGGTGGCGGTCTTTTCTGCCTTAGTGATTTCCAAGCCGAGTCGGGCGATGCGGGTGTCGATTTCCTTGCGAACGACCTTTTCGTCGTAGGTCAGGATTTTGTCGTCATCGACGGCGAGTTTGCCGCCAACGTAGACCTGCTTGAGATTGCGCAGACCGCAGGCGAGGACGTACGTGGCAACGGGGTCATGCAGTGGCCCGGTATCAGGCGAACGCGGATCAACGATCAGGAAATCCGCAAACTTTCCAGGTTCGAGGGATCCCACCTTGTCATCGATCTTGAGGATTTGTGCGCTGCCAAGGGTGTGGTAGAACAGCATGTCGGAAACCGACATGGCTTTGGCGTCTTTGTACTTCGTGCGGATGAGCGCCATGCCGATGCGCAGGTTGCTGAACGGATCGGAGTTGTCGGTGCAGTTCTGGTTGTCCAATCCCACGCCGATTTTCATCCCGAAAGCGCGATAAAGAGGGATGTCGGCCACGCCTGAAGCGAGACGTGAGTTGGAGGCAGGCTGCCAGGACATGCTCGCGCCGGCGCGGGCGGCCCGCANNAATTTTGCCTGCTGCTCGGGGACGTTGTCAGGGCTTTCCAGAAAATGGGATTGGTTGATCACTCCAAATGTTTTCATCGCCTTGGCTTCGAGGAAAGCGGTGCCCTTGGTCGGGCCCCACTGCTGGCCACCGCTTAGCGCGGTTTTAAGATAGAGCGGATTACCCTGATACTCCTTGTCGGAGTAATCTTTTAGTTTCTGGAAAAACGTCAGGCTTTCTTCGTCGCTCACTCCGCGTGGGAATCCGATGCTGTTGATAAAACGCAGGCCGGCATCGGCCTTCGCCTTGATTTGATTTTCCTGAAACGGACCGGGTTTGAATACGGGGCGGGGAAGAGTTCCGCCCGCGGCGATTGGAGCGAAGGAGCCGGTGGTCACGGTACCCGCGGTGGTGAAATCGTAGGCCGTGGTGATCCCGCTACGCAGGAAGTCGAGCGATCCATGCAGGGTGAACCAATAGATGTCATCTGCGTCGGTGCGGCTCAGCCAACGTACGCTGGCGGCAATCCAACCGTAGAGTGTTTCGCTATGACCGACGCCGCGAAGGGGGCTGAAAGCCAGGTGACTGTGCGCAGAGATGAAGCCTGGCGCGACAAACTGGCCTTGGGCGTCCACGACTCGATCTGCGGTTTTACTGGCAGCAGGTGATCCGGCGGCGAGTTCGACAATGCGACCATCGCCTCCGACGAGCATGTACCCGAGAAAAGGGGTTTCCTGCCCCGGTTTCATAGTGATAAAAAGCCCATTCTTGACGAGCAAGGTGGAGGCGGTCGCTGTGGTCACCGCAGTTGCGGCGGCGAGCATGACCATAAGGGAGGCGAGGATCTTTTTCATGGTGAAGCGGACGCGGGTTGCTTTGCTCCGGAGCGAGCGAACACGCAGGTGAAGCTCAAACTGAGCCAAAGGAAAATCGGGATGGGTGAGCTTTCCAAAACGCCCCTGGAACTCTCCCCCGATGAAGACCCCGTCGAGGTTGAGCACATTGCAGGCGAAAACGAGCGTCGCATACGGGTCGTAAACCGGAGCGCGATCGACCGACGCGGGATCGATCAGGAGAAAGTCCCCAAATTTTCCGACCTCGAGGGAGCCAACATCTTTTTCGATGTTCATCACTATCGCGCTGCCTAGCGTGTGGAAACGGAGCACATCGATNNCCGCGTAGAGTCCGGCGCGCATGTTTTCGAATGGGTCAGGCAGATCAGCGCTGGCTTGTCCATCTACGCCCATTCCGATTTTCACTCCGTGACTCAGGTATTTTGGGATGTCGACGATGCCCGAGGCGAGACGCCCGTTAGACAGTGGATTCCAGGACATACCCGAGCCCGCCTGGCCCACCGCAGCGAGCATGGCGTCGTCTGTGTGAATGAAATGACCGAAGTAGAGCGAGCGGCCGAGGGCACCGGCTGAAACGAAGTCTGCGAAGCGGGTGCGTTGTTCTTCTTTTTCCCGTGTATATTCGAGGAAGTGGGTCTGGTTGATCAGACCNNCGGCGTCGAGCGCCACAGCCTCGCGTGAGGCGGCGGAACCGGAGAGCGCGAGTTTGAGTGGAAGCGGCGAAGTGGAGTAGCGCTGGATGTAGGTAAGAAAGGACTGAAGCGCGGCGCGTTGCTCAGAGTCAGAGAGCTGGCGGGATCGAGACCAGCCGTGAACAAAGCGGACGCCGGAATCGATTCCGGCTTTGAACTGTTGTTCTTGGAAAGACCGATCCCCACCGCCGGCGGCGAAATTATAAACGGTCGTGATTCCATGGCGCAAATGATCGAGATAGCCATGGAGGGTGAACCAATAGTAATCCTCGGCGGTCGCTGATTCACTCTGTCCACGCCGCGCGGTGAGCCAGTTTCGCAAGAGTTCATTCGGCGCGAGCCCGCGAAAGGCGCTCTGCCAAACATGACTATGGGCGGAGATAAAACCTGGGATGATGATCTTTCCGTCGGCGGTGATCGTCTTCTCTGCGCTGAGATCGGAAGGAGGTGTTCCTCGGCCGATCGCGGTGATGCGCCCGTCGTAACCCGCTGCCAGATACCCGACAAACGGCTCTTCCTCGCCGGGTTTGACGGTGAGAAGAGTAGCTCCCGTGACGAGAAGCTTAGTCGGGACGGCGGCCAGCGTCGTAGAAAAGACGATACCGACGGCGGCGAGGCGGAACGCGCTGAGAAGAAATCTCATGGCCGATGGAGCAGGGAAGTCGCTCGTCGTCCTTAGGGTGCAGAGGGCGCCACTGGAGTCGTTGCGCGGATCTTGTTTACCCGGGCGTGGGTCTCGCGCTGAACGTTGGCAAAGTCGGCCTTGGTCAATTTGCAGAACGAGCTGACGAGCTCGCCCCCGATATACACCGCCTCAAGGTTCTGAGTATTGCAGGCGAAGACCAGTGTGGCGACTGGGTCGTAGACCGGAGCGCGATCGACGGAGGCAGGATCAATGATCAGGAAATCGCCGTACTTGCCGACTTCGAGAGAACCTACTTTGTCCGCGACGTTCATGACCGTGGCGCTTCCGAGCGTGTGGAAGCGAAGCACATCGATGGGGCGGAGGATCGTGCCGCTTTGGTACTTGGCGCGGATACCGTAGAGCCCCATGCGCATGTTCTCGAAAGGATCAGCAATGTCCGCGCTGGCCTGACCATCGACACCCATCCCGATCTTCACTCCAAATCGAAGGTAGCGCGGGATGTCGGGCAGTCCTGAAGCGAGGCGACCGTTGGAAAGCGGATTCCAGGACATACCGCCGCCGGCCTTTCCGACCGTCTCGAGCATGGCGTCATCGGTGTGGATGAAGTGACCGAAGTAAAGGGTTGGCCCGACCGCGTCCGCTTCGACAAAAAAACGGAACTGAGAGCGTTGGGATTCGGTATCGAGCGGAAACTCGAGGTAGTGGGTCTGGTTGACCAGACCAAATTCCTTGACCAGGGAGCGGTCGATGGCGACCGACTCTTTAGTATTGGCTGAACCAGCTACGCCGACTTTCAGCAGGAAGGGAGAGTCCTGATAAGTCTTGGAGAAGTTCAAGAAGTCGAGGAACTGTTTTCGCACAACATCCGGGGGCAGGGGAACCGCACCCAAACCGCTGCTGCTACGGGCGAAGGCGTGGACGACGCGGAGGCCGGAGTCGATTTCGGCCTTGAGCTGGTTTTCTTGATAGGCCGGGTCCCGGTTTCCCTGGGTAAAGTTAAAGGCGGACGTAATTCCGTGGCGCACGTGATCCAGACACCCGTGCAGTGTGAACCAATAAAAGTCTTCGGCGGATCCTTGGTTGCTTTGAGAGCGAGTGACGGTGACCCAGTTACGGACCCAATCGTTAGGGGCGAGACCCCGGAAAGCGCTTTGCCAAATATGGCTGTGCGCCGAGATGAAACCAGGGATGATGATCTTTCCTGTGCCGTCGACTGTTTGTTGAGCAGCGAGGCCTGCCGGAGGCGCTCCGGCTCCGATGGCTGCGATTTTACCATCGTCGCCGATAGCGATGTAACCAACGAACGGTTCCTCCGCACCGGGTTTCACAGTCAGAATGGTCGCTCCAGTAACAAGGATCTTCGCCGTCGCTGCGGCGACGGAAGAAATCGCGCATAGGGATAGAAAGGCGACGAGAAGTGTGCGACAAGCAATGGGCAGTCGTTTCATGAGATACAGAGTAAAGATTGATTCACACGAGGAGGGACAAAGGGTGGCTGACATCAGGGAAGTGGGCCAGGTGGCTTGAGCTTCGTGACACGAGTCGAGAGCTCGGAAGCGATCTTCGAAAAGTCGTGTTTGGTGGGACGATGGCCTTGAATGGTCAGTTCTCCGCCGACGTAAACACGCTCGAGGTTCATGGTGTTACAGGCGAAAACGAGCGTCGCATAGGCGTCGAAGACCGGAGCCCGATCGATTGCCTTGGGATCGATCACCAGCACATCGCCAAATTTTCCGGGTTCGAGACTGCCGACCTTATCGGCGACGTTGAGAACTTCGGCGCTTCCCAGGGTGTGGAAGCGAAGAACGTCCGCGGGTTGCAGCACCAGAGCGCTCTCATATTTAGCCCGAACCATGTAAAGGCCCATACGCATATTTTCGAACGGATCGGGAAGGTCCGCGCTCGCTTGTCCGTCGACCCCCATGCCGATCTTCACGCCAAAGGAACGATATTTGGGGATGTCGACGATGCCGGATGCCAGACGGCCATTGGAAAGCGGATTCCACGAGAATCCTGATCCTGCCGCAGACACGGTGCGCAACATTTCATCGGTGGTGTGGATGAAGTGGCCGAACGAGAAATCCGGGCCAAGAATGGCCGCGTCGAGGAGATAGCTAAACGTGCCCTGCTGCAGTGCTCGATCCAACGGATACTCGAGGAAGTGCGTTTGATTGCTCAGGCCAAACTCCTTCATCAGGTCTGCATCGAGTTTGACCGTGGCGGCGTTCGCATAAGAGCCGGCGATCGACATGCGGAGAAAACCTGGGTTTTGGCTGCGCTCTACTTTGGTCTCCTCAAGGAAAGCTTTCAGTTCTGCACGTTGCTGTTCTGGCGGAAGCTCGCGATCGCGAGCATAGGCGTGGATGAAGCGCACCCCTGAATCGATCTGCCCCCGCCATTGTTGACGGGCGAAGTCGCCGGCGCCGCGACTCCCGTACGTGAAGTTATAGACAGAGGTAATTCCGTGAATGAGATGATCAAGAGAGCCGTGGAGCGTGAACCAGTAAAAATCCTCCGCGGTGGACTGTACCGCCATTTGCCGATACACAAAGCCACCCCAGCCGCGGACATACTGATTGGCAGCGAGCCCACGGAAAGCGGTTTGCCAGATGTGGCTGTGGGCTGAAACGAAACCCGGAGTAATAAACTTGCCGGTGGCGTCGTAAACCGTCGTCGCCGTGAGGGTGGCGGGCGGTGCGCCGACACCCAGGGCTGAGATTTTTCCGTTTTCTCCCACCGCAATATAACCCACAAAAGGCTTCTCCTGGCCAGGGGCCATCGTCATGAGAAGGCCGTTTTTAATTAGCAGTTTCTCAGCTCCCCAAGTGCAGAGCGGAGCGGAAAGAGCGAGGATGAGGATCAGCGCGGTGACCCCGNNCGAATCATGGCGCAGGAGAGCTGGCTGCGGTGGTCCGGGCACGGACAGCCGCGACGCGCGCGTGGACGTCCGCGGAAACCGCCTTCATGTTGTGCTTGAGCGGTTGGCCGTTTTGAACGACCCGCTCACCGCCGACGTAGACCTGCTCGAGGTTGGAAATCTTGCAGGCGAACACCAAGGTGGCGCACACGTCAAAGACGGGGCCGGTATCGAAGTTGGCAGGGTCGACAACGAGGAAATCACCGAATTTTCCGACTTCCAGTGTGCCAACATCCTTGGCCACACCCATGGTGCGAGCCGTCCCGATGGTGTGCAGCTTGAGAATGTCGATAGGCTGNNATGCGCATGTTCTCGAAAGGATCGGAGACGTCAGCGCTCGCCTGGCCATCGATTCCCATCCCGATGCTGATCCCCGCCTTGATGTAGCGCGGGATGTCGGCAAGCCCTGAGGCGAGACGGCCGTTCGAGAGTGGATTCCAGATCATTCCGCCACCCGCCTTTCCG
>DKKJ01000018.1:5281-5455 GCA_002455175.1 Opitutaceae bacterium UBA6669 | reverse complement strand
ATTTCGGCGCGGCCGTCCAAGAACAAGCCTACTTCCTCAACGAAAAGCTCATTCTCCAGGCCTCCGTCCGCTACAATCGCAATACCTCGGAAGGGTTCAACGTCCTCACCCGCGTGCGCAACGCGCCTCCCGCCAGTACGAAATGGACTCCGCGCTACGGGGTCGTCTATCGCC
>DKKJ01000018.1:0-5258 GCA_002455175.1 Opitutaceae bacterium UBA6669 | reverse complement strand
CCGGATCCGATTCGCGCGAGTGCCGGCTATCGCATTCAAAAGGCCGGCGACGAAATGTCCGGCTACGAACTCGACCTTTTCTTTACGCCCCATCCTTCCGTCCAACTCATCCTCGCGGGCTCTAAGATGGATCCGAAGAACCTATCGGGACTTCTCACGTCCAACATTCCCGAAGATCAAGCGAGCGCCTTTNNCAAGACGGCGCGCTCAAAGGCTTTTCTCTGGGTGCCGGGTACATCTACCGGGGCCGCCGCCCTGGCGATACGGGCAACACCTTCTGGCTTCCTTCCTATGATGTCTTCGACGCATTTGCCTCGTACTCCTGGAACCGCTACACCTTCAATCTCAAGGTAGAGAATCTAGAGGACAAATATTACGCCCACGCCGCGGTGAACCGGAATGTCATCAGCGCAGGCATCCCGCGCACCATCACCGTACGGGTTTCCCGTTCGTTCTAAGCCCATCCTAAAGGGCTCTCCGCTAACCAAGCTCAATCCGTCTGTTCACCTCAGCGTCGTCACATGGCTGCCAGATCTCGTTGTCATGGGCACCTACTTAGGCGGAGCTTCCTATCGCACGGAGTGGGGAGCTCCTTCAACATTGGCTTGGTCATCCTCCTCGCAAGCTTAGGAGTGCAGGCTGCTCCCTTGGATCTAGGCGATCGCCTTGAACCGTTTTNNGACACCTATCTAATCGAGGACGCCCAGAACGTCAGTCTCGTCCTAGGCAAACCGCAACCAGAGGGGGTGGTACTCTCATTCGATGAACCGTGGGAGGGCGTCTTTTCTGGATACGTCACCGTTTTGAAAGACGATGATGTATTCCGGATGTACTATCGCGGCTGGAATACCGATCGACCAGGCCACGAGGTCACCTGTTATGCGGAAAGCACAGACGGCCGCTCCTGGAAAAAACCCGCACTTGGACTGCACCCGTATGGCGACCGCAGGGATACCAACATCATCCTCGCGGGTATGCCCGCTATCTCTTCGAGTTTTTCTCCCTTCATCGATCGCAACCCTGCCGCCACCCCTGAGACACGATTTAAAGCCCTCGGCGGCGCTCGGGGTGGACTTTTTGCGCTAGGCTCAGCCGATGGAATCCATTGGCATCTTCTGCGGACAAAGCCCGTTTTCACCGAGGGCGCCTTCGACTCGCAGAATGTTCCATTTTGGTCAGAAGCAGAGAAATGCTACGTCCTTTACTATCGCGTATGGGGCGAAGGGTTCAAAGAGGGGTACCCTCATGAGGGGATGCGAACCATTGCACGCACCACCTCGAAGGACTTTATCCAGTGGACTCCACCGGAGCGCATGACGTTTGGAGATCGTCCCAACGAACATCTCANNCTTTCGTTTGCCATGCGGCTCGTTCCTGATCGTCAGCTTCTCTCGTCAGAGGAAGCGAGGACGCTCGGGGTCTTTACTGATCGGGAGAAACGTATTTCCGACGGTGTCTTCATGACTAGCCGCGGAGGAAATCGCTACGACCGCACCTTCATGGAAGCCTATTTCCGCCCGGGTCCCGATCGACGAATGTGGGTGGCGAGAAACAGCATGGTGGCAGTGGGGGNNTTTATCGCCACCACCACTACGCGTCTCCAACCAACCATCTGGTACTCTACACGGAGCGCGAGGACGGTCTAGCCAGCCTGCAAGCTGGCGCGCAGGAAGGCCAGGTCGTGACCAAGGAGGTGATCGTCTCGGGCCAGCAGCTTTGGCTCAACTATTCCACGAGCGCTGTAGGATACCTTCGACTAGAAGTTCTCGACCAGGATCAGAAACCGATTCCCGGATACAGCTTGGCAGAATCTCCCTCGCTTTTCGGAGACTCACTTTCAAGAGCGGTGGCTTGGACCGGCGGCAGCACCTGGGCTGATCTCGTCGGTCGCGCGGTACGACTTCGCTTTGTCATGTCAGACGCGAATCTCTATTCACTTCAGCAACGGTGAGCTAT
This sequence comes from Opitutaceae bacterium UBA6669, assembly GCA_002455175.1. Taxonomy (GTDB): domain Bacteria; phylum Verrucomicrobiota; class Verrucomicrobiia; order Opitutales; family Opitutaceae; genus UBA6669. Next base: position 3,302 of record DKKJ01000018.1, on the reverse strand, counting down.
GATTCCATCGGATCCAGTCTCAAAGAAGATTGAGCTGGGCGTCGTCCGCCACCGCGACCGTGATTTTCTTCTTCGGTCGCGCTTTTGGTGCCACCGCTGGCAACTCCACCGCCGAATCGTCCGATTCGAGTTTGGCCAGGAGCGTTTTGGCGCGGTCGATCACACTCAGCGGAAGCCCCGCCAGCCTCGCCACCTGAATCCCATAGCTGCGATCGGCTGCCCCCGCTACTACCCTACGAACAAAAACGATCTCGTCATTCCACTCTTTGACCGCGACAGAAAAATTGCGCATGCGCGGTAGATGCTTCTCCAGTTGGGTGAGCTCCTGGTAATGCGTCGCGAATAGAGTACGCGGTCCGAGGACGGGATCGCGGTGGAGATGTTCCACCACAGCCCAAGCGATTGAGAGTCCATCATAGGTGGACGTACCGCGGCCAATCTCATCCAGGATAATCAAGGATCGCTCCGTGGCATTATTGAGGATGTTGGCAGTTTCGTTCATCTCCACCATGAAGGTGGAGTTTCCTCGCGCGAGGTCATCGCTGGCACCTACACGCGAAAAAATGCGGTCTACCAGTCCAACCCGACACCGGCTCGCCGGTACCCAACAGCCAATCTGCGCGAGCAGAGTGATCAACGCAACCTGACGAATGTAAGTGGACTTACCCGCCATGTTGGGACCGGTAATCAGAGCAATCTGCGCATCATCGGAAGCCAAGACGGTGTCATTCGGGACAAAGGAACCACCTCCGCCCGCAGCCACGGCACTGCGCGGATCCTTCAGCATTTGCTCCACCACAGGGTGGCGCCCATCGATGATTTCGAGAAGACTTCCCTCGTCCAACTCGGGTCGCGTGTAATTCCATTCACGCGCCAGCACTGCCCACCCGGCAAGTACATCGAGTTCCGCCAAGAGGTCTGCAGTCTGTGCCAGTCCCACCGAATCATCGAGCACGGCACTGACCAACGTGGCGAACAGTTCGCGCTCACGATTGAGCGCGTTTTCCTCGGCGTGGAAAATCTCCTTCTCCTTCTGCTTCAGACCATCCGTGATGTAGCGCTCACCATTGGCTGTGGTCTGCTTGCGAACATAGTCTGCCGGAGCCAGGTGGAGATTGGCCTTGGTGATCTCGATGTAGTATCCAAACACCGAGTTGTACCGCACCTTGAGACTCTTGATCCCCGTCCGCTCCTGCTCCGTGCGCTCGAGATCAGAAAGCCACGTTTTATTCCCTGAAGTGAGACTACGTAGCTGATCAAGCGGAGCGTCATAGCCGGGTCGAATGAGATTTCCGTCCGCAATATCCGCCGGGAGCTCATCAGCCAAGGCAGCCGACAACAGAGTCCGCAAGCTCTCGAAATCGGGAATCTGTAGAGCCATTTCCCCTAATTGCCCACCCCACTCTGTCAAAAGGGTTTTCAAGGTGGGGAGCTGGAGCACCGTCTCCTTCACTCCGCCAAGCTCTCGCGGATTGCGTAGCCGATTTTGTAGCCGGCGGAGGATACGCGGGATATCACGCACATGCAGCAACGCCTCACGCAGTTCAGCCAATTTCGCCGGCGCCTGCTGCAGGTCTCCCACCAACCCCTGACGGCGAATCAATTCTGAGAGCTCCAAAGGCGGAGAGGCCAGCCACCGTTCGAGCAGGCGCGCTCCCGGCGCGGTACCGGTTCGATTGATTGCGGCGAGAAGCGAACCGTCACGCGTTGCGCGGCTGGATTGGAAAACCTCGAGATTGCGCAGTGTCGCCGGATCAAGAAGAAGGGTACGCGTGCTGCGATACTCTCGCAGGGATCGCAAATTCTCGGGCTTGGCACACAAATTATCGGTCGCGTACTGCACCAACGCTCCAGCCGAGCCCAACGCACGATGATCGTNNCTTCGCGGTTTGCTCGTGAGGCGCCGTCTTCCAAGCCTCGAGGTCTCCTTCCACCAAAACCAATTCAGCCGGCGAAAGCGCAGAGAGGACCGGAAGAAGATTTTCCGTCCGAGAGTCGCTCGCCAAACGAAACTCTCCCGTCGATAAATCCAGCCAAGCCGCATGCAACCCATGTTTATCGAGACGCAACGCTGCGAGATAATGGTTGCGCTGCGCATCGAGCTGATTGGGAGCAAGCGTGGTTCCGGGCGAAAGAATCCGGGAGAGACTGCGCTTCACCAATTTTCCTGGCTTGGCTGCTTCTGATTGATCGCAGATGGCGACCTTTTTGCCAAACGCGAGCAGCTTGCTCACGTAGGTGTCGAGGGCATGCGCCGGCAACCCCGCCATCGGATGGTCGATGCGCTTGGTCAGGGTAAGCCCGAGCAGCTTCGAAGCGATGACGGCATCGTCAAAGAACAATTCAAAAAAATCTCCTAACTGAAACAGTAAGAGCGTGTCCCGCGGCAAGCCGCGTTTCACCTCAAAGTACTGCTGCATCATAGGGGTCAGCTTTTCTGCCTCGCTCGACATAGGCCAAAAGTTGACGAACACCCGGCGAGAAAGGCACGAAAAAACCAGCCGCCTGCTGAGGCAGTTTTGGTCACTACCAGGTGGCGTATCATTTGACCGGTCCAACCTGTTCATAGGCGTACCCCACACACCGACTTCTCGCCTTCAGGGCACAAACTGGCCACGCTTGACACGCCATTTAGCGCAAAAGAAGGGCATAAAGTGAGATTATCCCAGTGAAACCTCTCGGTGTGATAGTTCTTTCCAAGTCCGGAAACTGCCTCGGCAACCAAGAATCTTTATGGCCGCGTGAAATACGGCCGTTCACGGGGCCGACCTTCGAATCCCCAATCTTCTGGATCGTAAGCTTCGCGCCGAAAATGCACTCGCTAGGAATGTGTGAACGCTAAAGCTGCTCCTGGAGCTTCATGCGCAACAACTCACTTCTGGGCGGATCAGGGCCAATGGTGACTTCAGGTGGAAAGCGCTTTTCAACTACTGCCAAGGGTCAACCGGCCTCACCCAGCTTCCCTGCAACCACTGCATCCCCCGGCTCAAGCTCGGTTCCGTTAACTCCAACGCTAAGTGAAAGTGATTCTGCATCACGACATATGCATGCACCCGCCACCCCGACTTCGTCGCCGCCTCCCCCAGAACTCGTTCAAACGCCTCCGCCCCCCCCTCGCTAAACAGATTTCCCCGGTAGTTCCCACGATTGATCACGTGGCACCTTCCCCCCGCATACTCAATTCGCGACGACCTCGCCATCCCCCGGATACCTGCTCACCTCATCTCACTCTGTCAATTGTCAAGCTATGACGTCTTTAGGTGCGATCAGTCTTTAGGTGCGATCCGGCTCAAGTTCGGTTC
>DKKJ01000128.1 GCA_002455175.1 Opitutaceae bacterium UBA6669 | reverse complement strand
GGCGTTTCATTCGGAAACGGCGTCACCACCCTGGACTCTAAATATTACGAACTCCCAGTAAACGAAGAGGTGTGGGCTGCCCAACTTTTCAGCAACTGGACGCTAAATCTAAAGACGGAGCTAAGCTTTTCCAAAAACAACACCGACTCCCTACGCGCTACGCCGGTGAACCTGCCGGAAATCATCGTCCTCAATGTACCAGGGACGTCGGTCGCCAGCGGCGCCCCCGTCACCACCAATACCGCGCTGCTCTTCGGCACTGACTATAGCAGCATGGGCAATGGCATCGCCACCACTAATACCGGCTTCGGCGGAAACGCCTCCTACACTTGGAAGGAGTTCACTTTCAAGGCGGGCTTTGATCGTGANNGTACAGTCCCACGCTCAGCTTGGCCAACACCACCCCGCTTGGCTTCGTCCGCAACGTCTCTTCCGCAGACTTCCCTGGCACCGATATCAGCGCGTTCAACCAGACCGGCTTCTTTGCCCAAACCAAGTGGGAGCCGAACCAACGGCTTAACTTCTTATTCGTCTTGCGTTACGATGTGCTCGGTCAACCGATCGCTCCGACCAATAATCCCGCCATTCAAGCGGCCTTTGGTCTGCGCAACGACGGCACGCTCGATGGCGCCGAACAGCTCGCTCCTCGGATGCNNTCTCATACGGCAACGCCGGTATGGGCCGCGGCACCACCACGCTGACCAGCGGTTCCATCCCTACGCTGAGCCAATACCTCGGCGGCACGTTCAGCGACCCTAACCCGATGTTCAAGTTCGATCCGGCCAGTCCGCTCGGAGTCACCAGCGGAACCTTTTCAGGCGGCAATGTCGCGTTCACGACCCCAGACATCAAGCCTCCCACTAATCTGCGCGGCAATCTAGCGGTAGACTTCAAAATGCCGTTTCTTGAATCCAATCTCACCGTCGAGTACATCCACACCGATGTCATGGAGGCATTTTACTACCAGAACATTAATCTGGTTCCCGTCGGCACAGGGGCGGACGGACGCACCCGCTTCTCGGGTCGCAGGAGCACGGCCTTCAATGTCGCCGCTCTCCTCGGCAACACCAGTGCCGGCGGCTCTGACTACGTAGCATTTTCTCTCGGCCGCCCATTCAAGAACCGCTGGTCGTACAATGTGACCTATACTCGCGGCAAAGCCAGTGAGGCCCAACCTGCGGGCAGCTCCACCGCTACCTCCCAGATCCAGTTCAATGTGATCTTCAATCAGAACACGGTAGAGGAAACGCGCTCCGACTATGAGGTGCGTGATCGCCTTCAGGCCAGCATCAGTCGGGAGTTCGAATTCTTCCGCCGCTACAAGACTGTCGCCACGCTCCAGTACGAAGGCCGCAGCGGTCTTCCCTACAGCTACGTCTATTCAGGCGATCTTAACGGCGACGGCTACACGCAAAACGACGCGCTGGCCGTTCCCACCGGGCTCAACGATCCTCGCTTCGACTTCTCGGGCATGACGACCGCCCAACGCGATGCCTACCTCGACTACGTCTCACGTGGCGAGCTTGGTCGGTATGCCGGTAGTTATGCGCCGCGCAATGCCTTCCTCGGCCCCTGGCAAAACCGCCTTAACCTCTATCTCTCTCAAGAGGTCAAGGTCGCCGGTCCCGTACGTGTCGAAGTCTTCGCCAACTTCATTAATTTTGGCAGTTGGTTGAGCAAGGATCTGTTCAACTATATCGAGACCTTCGCCAACCCGGGCAATAGCAACCAGAGCCGGGTGCTGGGCAACGCCGCTTATAATGCCGACGGGCTAATCCGTCCTACTGTTGCGCTCAATTCCGACGGCTCGATAACCATCCCCACCGCCTCGCAATTTCTGCCAAACAATGGCGACTCTCGTTGGCAAATTATGGCGGGTGTGCGGCTAAAATTNNTAAAATTCTAACAACGGTCCCGTCTGCCCACGAACGTTCTTCTTCGGCGCCCGCTTTGCCCCGGGCGCCTTTTTTTTGCCTTCTTCCCAGACGTTTAAGGCTCGTGACAGTCATTAGAAAAACTCCACAGGCCATGCGGATAGAGCTCCTTGGGATTGCCCCCCCTTACGTTGCGGTGAAAGCATTTCCTGCCCCCCAACAAGCGCTCTCATGTCCCTTTCGCTTCGTCTGACTTCTAACTACACGATCTCTGGTTCAGATGCGTGCATCGTTCCGGGTTCTCTGTGATCGAGCAGCCCGATGAAGACCGAGGAACCACGTCCCCTCTCCCCGCAGCCTCCTCGGACGTTTTGGCAAAGGCGCATCACCGACCCCATCGTCCAATTACTCACCCAGGGCGTCACCCCCGACAAAATGGCCCTGACCTTGGCCTTGGGCACAGGGCTCTCGATGTTTCCTTTCTTAGGATTCACTTCGCTCCTCAACTTAGGCGTCGGTTTGTGGCTACGCCTCAATCAACCGATCCTGCAGACATTGAATCAGCTACTAGGCCCAGTTCATCTAGTCATGATCCTGGTCTACGTACGAATCGGCGAAACCATCTGGTCAGCCGAACGGATGCCGTTTTCCGTTCCGGCTCTGGTGGACAGTTTGGAACACGAATCGTTTGGAGTATTCTTGCAGCGGTTCGGCTGGGCCGGGATTCACGCCTTCACCGCGTGGATCATTACCCTGCCGCTGATTATCTTTCCGCTTCTTTTTATCCTCCGCCCCCTCCTGCGTAACGTCGCGCAACAACTCAAGTCACGTCGCCCCCAACGTCTCTCATGAAACCCCGCTCCCTCATCTTCCTCGTTTGGTTCGGTGTGATTGTGCTGGGATCGCGCTTGCCCGCAGCGCAACCCCACACCACCGAGGTTGAATTATGGATACAAGAAGCGCGCGCAGCTGAAAGGCGCTTTGATCCGCAAACCGCACTCGAAAAGCTCCTTCAAGTCGAGCAGCGGCACCCGGAAGATGCTCACGTGCTCCAAGCGATTTCTCGACAATACTCGGACTCCACCGTCAGCGAGCCTTCGGCGGAAAAACGTCGCGCATTGTCCGAGAAAGCCCTGATCTATTCGCAGCGTGCCCATGACCTCGATCCGCGCAACCCGGTCTACACCCTCTCGTTGGCAATCTGCTACGGCAAACTGGGCCTCTACGGCAGCAACCAAGAACGGGTCTCTAACGCACGGCTTGTTCGAAAGTACGCCGAAGAAGCACTGGCGTTGAACCCGAGCTACGACTGGGCCCATCACGTCTTAGGTCGCTGGCACTATGAGGTCACCGAATTGGGGGGGACCAAGCGTTTCTTCGCAGGGATGCTCTACGGCGGTCTTCCCAAAGCCTCGCTGGCGGAAGCGGCCTTCCACCTCGAAAAGGCCGTTGAGCTCAGCCCGAACATTGCCGCCCACCACATCGAGCTCGGATACGTGCTTCTCGCTCAGGGTAAAACCAAAGAGGCCCGTCTCCACTTTGAACGCGGCCTCGCACTTCCGTCTCAGGATATCAACGACGAGGCCTGCAAACGCCGCGCCCGATCCGCCATCGCCTCCCTCCCCTAACTCAGCATTTTAGTTTTCAGCTTTCCGCGTTTCCATAAGGCGCCTGCGGCGAGCTCGCCGCAGGCGCAAAAAACCAGCCGGATCGACCTTAGCGCAGGAACGCTTCGTGCAATCCACCATCGACCGTGATCACCTGCCCGGTGGTCTTGGAAAGGCGGTTGCTGACGAGGAGGAAATAGGCCTCGGCTTGGTCGGCCGGAGTGATGGGCGACTTGGTCAAGGTGCGATCAGCATAGAACTGAGCGAGCTTCTTTACCAAGCTTTCCGTTGCTTCGTCCTCGGTGTACGGGATCGCATACTTAGCCAGAGAACCGATCACCCGATCCCGAGGGAACATGGCCGAACCTTGCACCACGGTGGCCGGCGCCACGCCA
>DKKJ01000376.1:33771-36209 GCA_002455175.1 Opitutaceae bacterium UBA6669 | reverse complement strand
GCGTAGACGTGATCTTCGCCCGGGACGGTGTGTTGATCGGAGACGGTTATTTCCCGTTGTCGATGAGGCGCGGGCGACGCGTCGAGAGCGTGAAGGCCATCGCTTCTAGTCCTCCGGTCATTGAGTTCGGCACGACGATGAAAATCGCGGTACGCACCTCAAGTGCCACGACTCGCACTGTTCGGACATCAGAAAAGCTCCGCGTCCCNNTCGGGCCGCCATCGGGCAGCGGTGACCCTCGCACCGAAGCCGAAGCGAGCATACGGCGCCTATCACCCCTCGCCTCATTCGCCGCTGCAGCCAACTCTTTCGTCAGGCAAAGTCGGCAGCAGGCGCACGTTCAAGTCATCAAAGTCCGATCTTTTAGCTCCGTAGTTCGGCCCATCCGATTTCTCATTGTCAGAGCACGTGTCGCGCCCCAGCGTCGTAAGGCACCCTTGCCCCTTCACCGCCCTGTCATGACATCCTCTACCAGAAATCCTTTCGTTACGGTTGCCGAGTCGTCTGATTCAGATCGCGCCCTCTTTATCCGGCGCACGTACCANNTCTGGCCGGCGCCATTATCGCGTTTATCGGGCTTGAATATGTGCTGCTCAATTCCCAACTGGGCCTCGATATCGCCCGGCTGATGCTCAGCGGCCAGTATAGTTGGCTGATTGTGCTGGGCTCATTCATGGCGGTGTCCTGGCTCGCGGACAAGTGGGCGCGGTCCAACTCCGGGCCAGCGGTGCAGTACCTGGGGCTGGGGCTTTATACAGTGGCGCAAGCGATTATTTTCCTCCCGCTGATGTTCATGGCCGCTCACTACAGCTCGCCAGACGTCATTCCGATGGCGGGCATCATCACGGGGCTGCTTTTTGCCGGTCTAACGGCGACCGCGTTTTTGACACGGAAGGATTTTTCCTTCCTCCGCAGCATCCTTACCATCGGCGGCTTTGTGGCGCTCGGCGTGGTCGCGTGCAGCATCCTGTTCGGCTTCAACTTGGGGCTGTTCTTTTCGAGCGTCATGGTGCTGTTTGCCGGAGGCTCCATCCTCTACACGACTTCGAACATCATCCATCACTACCGGCCAAACCAACACGTAGCAGCCTCCCTTGCGCTTTTCTCCGGTGTCATGCTGCTCCTCTGGTATGTCCTGCAGATTCTTATGAGAATGCGCCGCTAACCGGCGGGTCGTGCGTTAGGGCATAGCCGGAGCTCATAATCCCTGGCAGTAATTGCTGTAGTTAAGATTTCCAGGATAAGGTCACAATGGATACAGAGCTACGTTCGCCTCCAAACGGAATTTCCCTCGTGTGAAGGCGAGCTGGCGAAGGAAATCAGGCTTGCAGGCCGGTTCGTATCTGCCGGATCATGGTTCTGCATCTAGGTGACACCACTTAGTCGCTAGTTAAATTGTCATGATCCGCATTTGGCTCCTCACCGCATTTACTGTTCTGTGTGTGGCGCTTGCGGCCTATCAACACCATTGGTCGCGTGAGGTCACACCCTCTGGTCCTTGGCAGGTAGAACTTGCCGGGAAATTTGCCGAGCGGGGCGAATACCCCTCCGCGAACGAATCGTCGGTCAACTCCATTCAACGATGGGGATCGTGGAATGGCAACGATGACTTCAAGGGGGAACTCAGGATCGGCCCATTTCCAGCGAGAGCGGGAATCAAATTCTATGTCAGCGGTTACCCGAGCCGACCGGGTAACGAACTCTATCTCGAGATGGTCGACCTCGACTTCAAATTACCGCTGAACGTGAGGGATTCTGGCGAAAGCTGGCAAGTGTTCGAGACGGAATTGCCGTTAGGTTGGAGGGGCCGACGGGTTCGTTTGGTAGCCATGGACGGTTCAGTCAGACCTGGTGGGTGGCTTGCTATCTCCGAACCTCTGCGCACCCAACACGACAGCATTATGCAGGGCGGTCTCGTCTCGGCGATCGCCGCGCTCCTTCTCGTGGCATCAGCACTCGCCCCGGGTTATTCTTATTTTAGCAATTGGATAAGAAGGTCAGGGGCGATCCCCTTACATTGGGTTCCCACGTTCACCTTCGGTGCCATTGCACTTCTAGGGTATTTTTGTTTTTGGGCTTACCTTGCTCACACGCTTCTGGGAAAGGTCTTTTCAGTGGCGTTTTAAGTTACGACCGTNNACACCGTCGGACTTTGGTTGCGGGGAGTCAAAGGCGCGCCCAAAGACTCGAAGCGAACGTCGGCGACCATCGCGTTCGTGACCGTGGTGATTGGGTTTTTCTACCTCAGCCTGCTGCATCTCTATCGGTCCGATCGCGACGTTTTCGATCTGGAAGAACGGCGCTTCATCCAACTGCCTGGAGACAATCGAGTCAGTCACGACATCGCTGCCGTGATGTTCCACGGGCAAAGCCCGAAGACACTGGGAATTGCTAGCGACCGCCCTCCTCTGCAGACAGGCACACAGCTCTTGGTTCGT
>DKKJ01000376.1:0-33738 GCA_002455175.1 Opitutaceae bacterium UBA6669 | reverse complement strand
ACTCCTCTCCGGTGCAATCACGGCCATACTTCTTCAATTGGTATGGGTTTCAGCGGTCTTCGGTTTATTGCGTGAGCTCGGCTTGAGCTATCGTGGCGCCATCGCGTGGACGATTATGTGCGCGTTTAACGGCTTCATCATGCTGAGCAGCCTGTACACATGGCCAAAGATTTCTGCTGGGGCTTTGGGTTGCGCCGNNGTCCGTTTGGTTTATCAGCCAAGACAAAACCAGGATCGCTCGGTACACCGCTGGAGGAGCGCTCGCCGGAGTGGCTATGCTCACCCATTCAACCGTGGCCTTTGCGATGCTGCCACTAGCTCCCCTCGTCTGCTTAGATATTTTTAAAGGACGTTGGCGCCCATGGCTCGGTGCAGCATTAGCGTTCGCAGCACTCATGGGCCCCTGGGTCTGCTACCAAAAGTTCTATGATCCACCCGGCAACCGACTCGTGAAGTGGCATATCGGAGGACAGGATACACCGGATGATCGAGGTACCTTCGAAACCATTGTAGAAAACTACGCCGCACAGGGCTGGGCCGAGACCATCAAGACCAAGAAGAGGAATTTCGTCATGCAGCTCGGGATCGATTGGCACTCTGGCTTAAACAGGTCCGCCGAATTGATGATCATGCGTCGAAATAATCAGTATGCCCATCTCATCCCAGCACTGGAAGTATTCCTATTGGGGGCTCTCATGTTGCCGTTGGCGCTCTACCGGTCGCGAAAGGTCCATCAGGGCATAGTCCCGAGCCCACTCGGACGTTACCTGCTTTGGGTGGTCGCCACGGTTGTCTGCTGGTGCCTTTTACTTTTTAAGCCAGAGGCCGTCATCTTTCACGGACCGAATAGCTTACCCTTGGTATTACTTGCGATACTCGCCGCATCGGCGGACGGAACTAGATATGGAGCCAAGTGGCTTGTAATTGTACTACAACTACTATTTTTTGCCTACCTTTGGATCATTTCGCTTGAACCCACGCTGCAGACCCTTTCGCCCATCGGCGTAGCATTCAGCGCGATCGTAGGATGCAGCTTGATCGCGCTCAGCGTCGCTTTACTCCAAAAACAAAAGCCCGCCGTGGCTACTGCTCATTAGCAAGCTACTGAAAGGCCTCGATTCTCTTCAAAAATCTCAGCAGGTGTTCGATTATACATCGCGACGGTCGCTCGACCGCTCTCCAATTCAGCTCGACCTCGTGCGAAACTTGGCACGCCACAATTACCGGGAGCTCATGCGCGAGGACACCTCTCCGAGTGTTACGCTTAAAGATATCTCTCGTCGCACTGGGTTTTTCGGCGGTGTTCTCAAAAAGATGAGCCTACCTCTTTTCGACCGGACCCTTTTGGCCTTTCTAGGCTTGAGACGGAAAGTAACGGCCTCACGGTGAGCGAATGCGGACCATTTTCTTCCTCCTTGTTACGCTCCTACTCGTACCTGTCGCTCGAGCCGAAGAGATGCTTCCCCTCGCGTTCGAAAGCGAAGGTCTCGTCGCTTTTTGGGACTTTCAGGAAACCTCTGGAAAACCACGCCTATCCAAAGGTGGGACGGCCACACTGAGCCTCGAAGAAAAAGGCGGCGCGATTGAGCGTGCAGAAGGCGGCGTGTTCGGACGTCACGCCGCGAGGCTGCAGCCCGGCCAATGGTTCCAAATCGATCGAGACAAAATCGGACCTTTGGACATTCACGGAAAAGATGCGGCAGTCACCGTGATCGCATGGACCTATCGAGAAACGAGCACCCCCTGGCAGGCGATCGCTGGCGTGTGGGACGAAACGCGGAAGAAACGTCAGTACTGCCTTTTTCTCAATGCGCCCGTTGCTACCCGCAGCGATGAGATGAAGCGCTATCCGGCCGCCAATCGTATCCACGGTCATGTTTCTTCCGTCGGCGGCGGCACGCCCGGGCATCCGGTGTGCATTACCTACTCAAGTGGCGCGACTGAAATTGGAATGGGTGCGTGGCACTGCGTGGCGATGACCTACGATGGCGCCAACTCTACCGTCTACGTCGACGGGCGCCTCGACAGCTGGGAGCTACGCAATCCCTTTCGTTACGATGAAGGACTCTTTGATGGAGGCAGTGATGGCGCAGATTTCACGGTGGGCGCGGTCCATCGCAGCAATCAATGGGGCAATTTTTTCGGCGGCCGCATCGGCGGCCTCGNNCAGCCGTGTTCAATCGCGCCCTCTCCGAGAGTGAAATCAAAAAGTTAACAGATTCTGGTGAAGCATCACGCCGTTCGCTGGAAAAGAAGTGAATCGATGCGCGAGTCTCGCTGCGTGCTGAAACGACCCCTCTTCTGACTTTTTTGTCCTCGCTTGCGCTTTTCTCTGACTTGTCTGCGAGAGGCTGGAAACTCTAGAGGGACTTTTATACACGCTCTATTTTATCGCGCATCCCGAAGGTTCAGGAACTCGTCTATCTGTCTCGGGCAAACCCGCAAGCAAAAGACCTAGGCCAGGCCATTCCACTCACATTACTCCAATCACGGCTAAACGAGGGGCGGTTCTCGACCTCTAAAGCCTCCCTTACAATGGCTAGCGGCAACTGTGCAGAAAGCGTTCGCGCGGCGCTCGCGGTTTCAACTTTTCACCCGTGACTCTTCGACCGTTTGTCAGCCCTGCGTTGACCCGATGAGCGGGTTGACCTGGCTCGTCCTCCAGCTTTCAATCAAAAGGAAACCTATGAAAGCTCGCTTACGATTATCACACGCTTTGGGTGCGTTCCTCATTGCCGCTTCCCTCGTGCTGAGTAGAGAGCCTAAGAGCGTACGGCTAGAACAAGTTCTTTTCGACCGGCAAGCCTTCATCGGTCAGCTTCCTAAAGTCACCCCGGTGAGCATCAATGAGCGTAAGGGCAATGATGCACCTTTGTCTGAAATCGAGAAAGCGCTTGCTGATCTAGGCCCAATTCAGGGAAAGACGTTTGGAAAGCTTCCGAGCGAGGCGAAACGGGCGATCGTCGTGAAGACAGTAAAGCCAGTGTATCCGCCCTATATGAGGAACGACGAAGTGAACGGGGGGCGGACTTCCTTGTTCTCGTGACTGCGAATGGGAAGGTTAACGGAATTTACTGTTATCGTTCAACCCATAAGGATTTTGCCCTCGCTGGCGCCGCGTCTATTGTAAGATGGCAGTTCGAGCCAGCCGAGCTTGAGGGCACCAAAGTTCCCATGCTGATCACCATACCCATTCGATTTACTATTGATAAACGAGGTTGAAACCAGGCTTTGTACGTAAGGTTTGTAATAACATCGACCGACCTGGGCGTGTTGGAGAAGCTAGGATGGAGCTCCTATCGGCTCTCTGCTTCGCGGGGATCGCTCGACAAATCGCGATAACTTTTGGTCAGACCTCTTCGTCGATGAGAATTAGGCCCGCCATCGTCTCCACGTCGCCTTGGTCACAAGCCCCGGCCATGGTTTGCAAAGCGGCAATCGAGGTTGTTTGCCCGCATTGATAGAGCGCCTGATCGGCCAGCGATCTGGCTGGCCCGCTCAAGGCCGGCACGGTAGCCGGCATCAACGACTAATCCTGTGCTAAACGTAACGTTGGTTCTCAGCGTATTTCACGTTGGCGAGAGACCTCCTCCACGCCACACAGGTATCCGACATATACGTACGGACATCAGCAATTTCCAGGTCATCCACGACTATCCTCGTTACCTCGGCGGTCATAATCTGGGCGTGGTGCCAGAGGAAGATATCCTTGGCCGCATGATCACGTGCCTGACGCATATCTACGAGATCGAAGCCGCCAGACGCCAAATCAAGCTGGACGGACTTGAGCTCAAAGTAGAAGGCACGCTCACCACTCGCCTCGGTAACACGGATCGACCACCGGTCTACAGAGACGTGGCCTACGCCGTCTACATTGAGTCGCCCGAAACCAAAGAAAAAATCGAGGAACTGCAAAAAGCCGTCGAAGCCATCTGTCCGATCTATAATATGATCAAAGAGCCTCCACCCATTAAAAGTACGATTGTCCGAGGCCCGTACACCGAAGCAAAAGAAAAAGCGGCGAGCCCGGTTTACTAAAGAGTCATTCACCAAGCAGAGCACCGGCTGTTAATCACCGCCCGCCTGCCGGGCTCCGTATTCATGCTTTGATTACCTGTCTGCTCTCGGGAATTTGGCTCTTCACTTTCTGCCTCTCGTTTTTGATCCTCAATTCGTTTCCGCCGAATGGGGGCAACCCGCAGCCATCTCGTTTGTACGTTACCTGCCATCGTGTGGTTCTTGCGCAGGCACGCGAGAAGCTAGCATGTTACGGTGCGGGCAGTTCGTAGACCTCAACCAGCGCGACACCGGTTGTATCGCTGCTGGCGGCGACTTGGGCAGTGTAAGCGCCGGGCGCAAGGGTGATGACCAAAGCGGCATCTTTTGAGCCCGAAACGAGGGCAAATGCACCGACAGACTTGGCGGCGGTGGCCAGATCGGCGGCGTTAGCGACGCTTTGTTGGCCGTCAAGTGGGTTCGGGGTCGACCAGTCGTCGTTTCGAGCGATCAGCGTTGAACCGTTGTAGACGGACAAGCGAGGGTCAGCGAGCGCGCCCGCGACGCTGAACGCACCCAGAGCCGGGCCAACGCCTCGAATGAGAACTCGTTTCGGCGTGTTGCCAGTGACAACGAAGCCACCGATTAGGACGCCGTCGCCACTGTCCACGCTACCGAGGGTGGAAATGTTGATGAGGCGTATCAAATCGGTCCCCGGCGTAAGGCTGGCATCGTAAATTTCGGCTAGGGTAACGCCGGCTTCGTTCCCAGCGGTGATGTGCACCGTGTAGGCGCCGGGTGTGAGGCTGGTTAACAGCGCGGCATCCTTCGTGCCAGGCTCAAGCGTAAAAGCGCCCGTCTGGCTGAAGGCGGCCGCAGTCTCGGCGCCAGACCAGTCATCATTCTCGATCAGGACGCGCCCGGCAGAGTCGAATAGTTGCAGGCGCGGGTTGACGATTGCGTTAGCAACGCCGAAATCGGCGAGCGTGGGACCAACCGCGCGAATGAGCACGCGTTTCGATCCAGTACCGCCGACAACAAAGCCGGTAATGAGAGTGCCACCGCTTCCGGGTGAAATGCGAACGCGGGAAGAGAAATTGGCCAGACGATCAGTACGGGCAGTGGTAGCGGAGACACCAGAGAACCGGACACTGGTCTGGTCTTGGACCACTACGGTGCCGGACACCGACGTCGTTGGTGCATCAATGGCCCCAGTTATGATGGCGCCCGGAGCGGAGACTGAGAATGTTCCGTCCGCGGCGACCGCGCCGAGAGCGCCAGTGGTTACAGTGGGAGTCGTCGCTAGGATAAGAAGCTGGCCGTTGGAACCCACGATGGTTGAGGTTCCTCCCCCGGCACTGTTGACCGAGTCGGATTGGTAGTATCCAGAAATCGCGTACGTACTTCCGTTGCGCGACTGGACCTGCGTACTAAAGCCAACCCCCAAGGCGGGAATCCACCCGGTGAAGGTGTTGGCGTTGAGCCTACCTTCCAGCAGGAGCGGGCTACCTGCACGACTAAAGGGCACTGAGTAAGAGTTGTTGGCATCGAGAGTGAATCCGAGCGAGACGTTGATGCCCAAACTCGGGGCCACGATGAGCACGGTTCCGGATCGCGTGTTAGGATAGTAGATTGCCGCTATATCCCCTGACTTGGTACTAACACCGGGCCCGGCGGATACGGTGATAGTGCTCCGCTCGGTCACAGTATCCAAACGGCCTATGCCCTCGACAAGCTCACCAAAGAACGTTTNNGAACGTGTCCGCGATCACGACGGCGCGGCCGACCACAGCGAAGGAACGGGTGATTTCAGGAGCTGCCGCAAACGTGGCGTCACCAGCCTGGGATGCGCGAATGATCACGATGCCCGGAGTGCCAGAGAGAGTAATGAGGTTGTCAGCGGAAAGCGCAGCGGGACCGTCAACGACCGCGAAGGTCACCGGGAGGCCGGAGGTCGCGGTCGCACTGAGGCTAAACACAGCATCGTCGGTTGCCCGATCCGACAACGGACCGAAGGCGATCTCTTGAGGCTTTTTATCGGCTGCAATGCCGGTGAAGCGTTGGACGGCGCTGACGGGGCTGTGGTTGGCATCGCCTGCCTGCGTGGCGCGTACCACAGTCGTCCCTGGCGTTGTAATAACGAGGGTTTCACCAGAGAGGGAGGCAGCGCCCGATTCCACGGCAAACGTGATCGGCAGGCCGCTTCTCGTGGTGGCGTTGAGACCAAGCGTCGAGCCCACAGTGAAGTTCGTCCCTGTCAGGGTGAAGCTCATCGTCTGAATCGCTTTGGCGATGACGAGGGTGGCGGTGGCGCTGCCCGTGTAGTTGGAGTCGGCAACGGTAGCGGTAACCGTGTAACTGCCAGCATTGACTGGGCCGACCTGACCGGTGCCGGAATAGGTTAAGGTCGTAGTGGCCACCGGTCCGGCCGAGACCGTAGCAGATTNNTAGATGTGATTGAGGCCAGTGATCACAACCGTGGCGGGTGCCGGAGTGATGCTCCCAAGAGTGACTAGCGGGGAGAGACTATAGTTGACGGCGTCGGGCCCGTTGAGGGAAAGACCAGCGACGGTCACGACTTTGCCCTGCCCCGCGTTTGCATTGGCAAATGTGCCCGTGGCGCCACCGGTGGCGAGCGAGACCACGTCGGAGTTTATGACCCCAACGAGGAGAGCGGAGCCGAAATCGAGGGTAGCGCCAGTGGTACCGTCATAGGGCCGGGCCGACACCATCACGCCAGAGACGTCAAGGGGCTTTGCCGTAATTTCCGCGGTGAGCCCGGTCAGAGGATCGATGACGTAGTTAGCAGCCGCAGCNNAAGGGCTTCGCGGTGCCGACGATTTTGTTTGCAAACCTGCCGATCCCTGTGGCGGTGACGAGGGCCACGTTGGCCGTGTCGCTCGCAATCACGCCACGGAGGGTTGCAGCGGCGAAGTGGATCGTAGCGGTCGCCGTGCCATCGTAGACTTTGTTGTCAACCGTCACGCCGACAACCATGAGCGGGCTCTGCGTAATGGTCAGATTGCCACGGACAAAAGTCGTCACCGTGTAGTTGGTGGCGATGAGGGAACCAACACTAGGAGTGATCTCATAAGTTCCCACCGGGCTAACATCCGTCGCTGCCGTCGAAATGTTGGCGCTCCCAGAGATACCGGAGGTGGCAAGCGTCTCACCATTGACGAAACCGGAGAGCGTGGTGGTGAGCGTTGGATTGGCCGCACCGTAAGCCCGGCTCTGCCCATCAGCGGTGAGGGTGAGGTGGGCCGGGGTAATCGTGAGGGTGCCTTCCTTGAACGTGGTAAAGGCGTAGTTGGCTGCGACGAGTGAGCCGACGCTCGGAATGAGGGCAGCAGTTCCTACAGGAGTGGCTGCGGTCGCTGAGGTGGTGACGCTCGCAGAGCCGATCACGCCGGAGGTCTCGAGACTCTCACCATTAACGAAGCCAGAGAGCGTCGCAGTAAGCTTCGGATTGGCCGCGCCATAGAGACGGGTCGCAGCTTGGGCAATAACGGTCAACGGAGCTTTGGCCAGAGTGAATGTCAGGATGGCTGTGCCAGTACCGCCAGCGTTAGTAGCGCCGATCGTAACACGGAAGGGGCTGCCTGCAACGCTGGTGGGTGTACCGGTGATCTCACCGGTCGAAGAGTCGATGCGTAGACCTGCAGGTAAACCGACGGCACTGTAGTGCGTGGGCGTGCCCNNTGCGGTCGAAGCGGAGGTGATGACCGGCGCAGGCGGGAGCGTGGTGACGGTGCTGACGGGCGAATAACTCGTGCCGACGCTGTTGGTCGCGTAAGCGGCGTACGTGTAAGAGGTGCTGTTCCCCAGCCCAGTCACAGGAACCGTGAATACGCCGGTGTTGCCCCCCGTGGAAACCTTGATCACGCCGGGGCCGTTGAGCTGCGGATTCGGATTACTGGAAGTGAGAGAGACTACGACGCCACGTTCGGTAATGGAGATCCCTCCATCGGAAGAAACTTGGCCCCCGAGCGTGGCGGAGGCGGAACCCACCGCTGTAGCACTTGGCGAGATCACGGTTGGAACAGTTACGTAAGCAAACGGACGACCAGGGGNNCACTGACTTGGCCCATGACGCCGGGCGGCCCGAGAGCAGTGATTGAAGTTGCGCTGTCGACCGTAAAGACCGCAGCAGAGGCACCAAAACGTACGGAGGTCGCTCCATTAAGATGCGTCCCGGTGAGGGTGACGCTGGTGCCGCCGGCCACGACGCCGTACGCGGGAGTGATTGAGGCGACTGTCGGTGGGGCCACATACNNAAGTGATATGAACCTCGCCCGCCACAGCAGCGTTTGAAGTCACCGTGATCGACGTGGAGCTATTGACCACCATAGCCGAGGCTACCGTGCCGCCAAAAGAAACGGACGTGGCGCTTGTAAATCCAGTCCCGGCGAGCGTCACCGTTGTCCCGCCAGCCACCGGTCCACTCGCGGGGCTGACGCTGATTACGTTCGCTACATCAGCTAGGACAGTCGACGCGGTTCGGCCAGCGGTGTCCGGCTGTGATCCTCCATTGGATACCGTGATGAAGTTGAGTGAGGCATTGTTTCCATCGAGGTCCAAGGTCCAACCCGAGGTAGCGTGATCGACTACGGCTGTTGTTCTGAACTGACCATAGGTGGTGGCACCGGGGGCGGTCTGCCCAGCGGAGTAAGGAATATCGAACCACCGCAGAAGCAGCTGAGCACCGGAGGCGAGCCCGGGAAACGCGGTGCGATCAACCGTAAGGTGAATCTGCAATGACCCCGCGACCCCTGTGGTCGAGGAGTCTAGTCCGAAAGATGCCAGCACAACCTCGTTTCCGGAGACAAAGGAGGTCATCGTCGGTGCGCCGAAAGGCTGACCGGCAGGGCTGGCGATCAACTGGACGAGCCGGTTGTTGGGCAAGGCCGCACCAGAAGAATTTGCCAATCCAGCGGCAGTGATCACGATCCCTACCGATTCCCCTTTGGCCGCGAGGGCGAAAACGGGCAACAGGCAGAGGACGGCCCATCGTTTTAGGGTGGCAATTATCATCGGGAAATAGCGTGCTGCGATCGATCTCAGTTAACGTTGGGCGTATAGGTCCAATAGGCCTTCGCCGCCGTAGAACCCGTGCCGCTTTTTCTTACGATCACTCCCGTGCCCGGCAAAAAAACGGCTGTCGTGCCAAAATCGCTTGTGACCGGAGCACCTACTTTACGCCAACCGTTATTGTAATGGTAGTAGACCGCCGTCGCCGATTTCTTGATACCAGCAGCGGTGTTATCGAAAACGTAAAGCTCATCGGTATGAAAAATTGCCGAGGACGAGGTCCGAAAAGCACCTGAACCAACCAAATTGCTACCATCAAGAGTCACGATTCCCGAAAAGCCGAGGGCAACCGCATTATCCTGCTTCAAGGCCCCCCCGTTGGCGTAGAGTACGGTACTGATGATGCTCCGAGGAACCCGGCCATAGATAGATACTTTGGTAGCAGAACTGTGATTGCGCTGGATCACATAGGACCCGGGGGCGACGACCGTGGAATCGTAGGAGAGCGAAGCTGATTGCCCAGTTTTCCGCCAAGCGCCTCCGAGGAAATAGAAGGTAGCGCTTGGCGCCAGGNNTTGATGCCCACAGTTGTCAGGTCAGGAAAAACAATTTCTGTCCCATGGTCCGATTCACTGGAGGATGCGGTGAAAGCGGTCCCCGCCTCTGCTGCTGGCCAGAGCGTGCCCAAGGTCCAGTAAGGGATGATGGAGAACGCGTCGGCGACTGCAGCAGGAGCTTCACCATTCCAATCGATGGTGACGGTTTGCGTCGTATTAGCCACCACGGTGTAGTGACGCCCGGCCGCATTTCCGCTGTCAAATCGCACGTAGTAACTCTCCGGCTGTCCAGGGAGTGACTGAACCCAACAATTAGCGCTCCAGGCCGGATTGCCCGACGCTGTCAGCACTGCCCCAGATACCGCCGTCAGCGACCCGGAATAAACGCTCGGGCGGGTGAAGCACGGTGAAACGACCGCATCAGAACTCGCCAGCGTTGTGAGTTTGGCAAATCCGACGGGCGCGGTCGTCAAGGTAGTGGCGCTGACAGAACAGAACGACACCGAAAGCTGCAGGGCGAGACCCAGAAGAAGTGATTTCCAACGCGCGCAAAACATGGTTTGAAATAAATTTTTCAGTGAGAGAATTGAAAAAAAGGGAAACCTCGTTCCCAGCCGTCTCACGGAAGCCTCGCTTAGAAAGCAGTGACGCGGAAGAAGGCGCTGTCTTCTGGCACCGTAAAAAGGAACTCTACCTCTCCGGAACCGTTGATCGTCGTTCCCGAAGGAACAAACGGGAACGCCGTATAATTAGTGAGGTCGGTCGATTTCTGTAGCCCGAGCGTGAGCTTCCACTTTCCAGACACGGTGTCTTTGGTGATCACCGGGATGCCCACTTGGAGATTCTGCAATTGTGAGAGACTATACAGACTGTAAGCGCTCGGGTTGCTCGTCACGTCCGTCTGGCCAGCACTCCGGTTCGAGTTGTATTGCGCCTGAGTGTAGAGGCCAGCGTTGAGGAACGCGGTCACCATGGCCGGTTGGGCTACCTGCCAATCAAAACCGAGAGCTGCCAAGGTGACCTCAGCGGCATCGTTGAGCCCGTCGCCATCGGTGTCGTCCGTGGTGGAAAAGGGTGCGACTGTGACCGCAACACCTGTTACGGATTTGGTGGCGGCGATATTCCCGAGGGTATCCTGGTAACTCAGCGTGACCGTGTAAGTTCCGGTGGGAATGGTCGCGGCGTGGAGTGAACGATTGTAGGTGAAGGAGCCCGACATCGCGTTGGTGAGCGGTATTACGGTAGTCACTGCTCCATTACTGAACGTCAATTTCACGGTACCGCCATAGGGCGCCTCAGGCAAATCATACGGAATGATGCTCCCATCGCCGATGGTGGCATTATCCACTAGACTGGTGAAGGTCGGCGCCAGCGTCCCGGCATCGTAAGTCATGTAGAGGAGTGTCGCCGCAGTCGAATTGTGGTTGCTGGAGTCCCGATAGGTCAGGCTTACGGTATAGGTGTCGTCAGGCAGGCTAGTCGCAGTGCTGGAGGCGATTCCTGGACCTGAAATGTTTGTCCGATCAAAGCTGATACGCCCAGTCCGCACCAGATTCACCAGCGTGACTGTAACCGTGGTATGACCGGTAAAGGTGAGCTTCGTACTTCCCGCTGCATAGGCTTCGCCAAATTTGTATAAAAAACTGGCGGTGTTTGTGCCCAGGGTGCGAATGTCGCCCGTCATCGTCGGGTAAGTAATCGTCGGAGAAGCGGCAGTCGCAAAATCCACGAAGGTAGCCCCACCCTGCGTCGTCGTTAACTTGAGCGAGTTGGCATCAACGACGGAAACATAATACGTGTCGGTCGACGACAGGTCAGTCCCCGAAACCGTAATAGCATCACCATTGGACAATAGATGGCAGGCTGGACTTAGAGATCCCGTTTGCCCCGTCAGATCTGCGAAGGTGGACCCGCCTGAGGTGGTCGCAAGTTTGAACGAGTTACGATCAACCACGGATACATAGTATGTCGTGCTTGATGAAAGATTGGTTCCGGTAACGGTGACAGGCGCGTCCGTCGCCAATCCGTGGTTGACCAGGGTCACCACATCGGTGGTCGGATCCAGGGTGAACGCGGTCATCCCGGAAAGCGAGATGACGTCGGTCGTGGTGTCGATTGTGACCGAGGGCGAGAAAGTAAAAACAGGAGGAATGGCACCGGTATCCACTGAAACATTCGTCGCGGTGTTCGACAAAACCGTCGCGCTGGTCGAGACCCGCGTGTACTGAGCCCTGACCGAGTAGGTCCCGTCCGGCGGGTTGGTGGCCGGTGACACCGAGGAGAATAAAGCGCTACTAGTTGCAGTCGAGGGGTTAAAGGTGAACGATTGAGTTGCCGAATTACTCCTCATCGTAATCGTCCAGGAACTACCGATCGAGGCCGTCGATAGCCCGGAGGTGTAGGTCATGACCAACCGGACATTGGAAATGCCGCCGGACTCGCCCGAAATCGAGAAAACGACAGCTAGGTTGTCAACCGAGAGCGAACTCGAGACCGGCGCACTCAGCGTCATGGTCTGACCAAGAGCCTTTTGGCTGATGGCCAGAAACAGGACCAGCAAAAGCAAGTAAACCCAAAGGCTCGCTGGCGAGTCGGCCAGCCCCAACCGTGAAGACGGGTAGCGTTCAACGCGAGATGCGCGGTTTCCCAGCCGAAACGAGGTTTCGGAGGCGCGCACATCGTGTGTGCAACGGGCGAAGCGACTGTGCAGGCATGGACGACGGAGGGAACAAAGCATGGTGTGGCCGGATCGACCCACTCATCGTCGCCAAAGGCTCAAACTATAACCCTAAGTCAGCGTCAGGGAGCTTATAGCGGGGTCTGCGACCGCCCAATTTGGGCTCCACCGAGGGCGAAGCTCCCACTGATGCGCGGTAGATGCTGCCGGCGTTTCCCGCGCCAGCAAAGACATGGCGTTTTCAGCCCAAAACCTCACTGCGGCTAATCCGATCGCCCCGTCGATTTCTGATCCACAAGCCGGATACCAGCCGGGTCGATAATGATCCTCTGTTCTTTGAAGAGCGCGCCGATTGCCTGCTTGAAAGCCTTTTTGCTCATGCCGAAAACCTCACGGATTTCTTCCGGCAGGCTGTTGTCGTGGTACGGGAGCTTTCCACCTCGCGCAGTGAGGACTTCGATGACCTTTTCCGACATTGGACCAATCCGCCGGTGCCCGGCTTGGCCGAGAGCGAGATCCAATTTCCCGTCGGGGCGGATCGTACGGACATACCCAGGGACCACATCGCCAATTTTCAGGTCTCCGATGACGTCAGTATGGTAGATGAGCCCTCGATGCAAATTGCTCACCACCAGATTGAAGCCCAGCGGGCTCTTGCTGGCCACCATCAGTCGGACTGCCTCGCCTTCGTGGTAGTGCGGCGGCTTTTNNTTGAACCGCGCGCTCGCAATCAAACGATCGGTGCGATCATCCCGCACGATCATCACGACCACGCGATCGCCTACATTGAGCGGACCATCCATTTCCCGCATCGGGAGGAGTAGATCCTTGTCCAAACCCCAGTCCAGAAACACGCCCACTTTTCTGTTGATCGCTACCACCCGCAGATAGGCCAACTCCCCGACGGTCGCCAGCGGCTGCTGCGTGGTGGCCACAAGCCGGTCCTCCGAGTCGCGGTAAACAAACACGTCCACGTTCCCACCCACGGCCGCGCCCGACGGGATGAACTTTCCCGGAAGCAGGATTTCCCCCAGCCCACCGCCATCCAGGTAGAGTCCCGGCGGAGCTGAGCGGAGGATCGTGAGCGACTGACGTTTACCGAATTCGGCCATGGCAACACCCTAAACCTAAGCCCGTTCCATGAGGAGGTAAATCTGTTCGGACATTCCCGCACGCGCATTCACCGCCACACCCTGCTCCAAGATTCCGAAGACACTGGACCTTCGCTCGCTTCAGTCTCGACACCTGCGAAATGCCGAGAAGTGGCTCCCAAAACGTCGCCAACCTAAACCACAGCATCAGTTGATCGGCCTCCCGCATGATGATCCCCAAGGCAAACCGTGAGAAGTGATACTCCGGATCGGAGCAGTTGCGTTAAACTCGCACACTATTTCCAGCCGAGCTAGTAGAAGTTCGAAAATCAAAAATCTAAACCGCTTAACTCCTTTCGCGACCGCGGTTTAGCCGGGCTCATGTAAAACATCTGTTACCTTGCAGGCCGGACAGGTGTAATTTGCGACACAGATTTGCTTGGAGTGGCCGATTGGAGCAACCACCGCCCTAAAAACTAAAAAGCGGAAGCGGAAGCATCTGAACACACATCATACTCCTGTTATGTTACTGGCAAACCCCTGCGCGGCTCTCGGTCATCTCCGCCAATCTGCACATCGCACGCTCCTCGGGGCGATAACTGCTTTAGCGGCCGTGGTACAGGTCCATGCTGCTCCACCCGCGGATGAAAATTTCGCTGGCTATGTCCAGGACGGGGTAACTGTCGCCCTACCCCGAACCCTTGGCGGTTTTGTTTATGACGGGAACGGCGGAACACTTCATCGCTGACAAGGGTATTTTCGGGCTGACCGTGGGCACCGGCAACCTGCTGGTACTCAATCCTGACGACACGACTACCGGCACCTACCTTGAAATTCGCTCCTCCAGCCTGGCAGACAACTTCAAGCTGGTGTCGCTGATGATCGAATCGTTCTCCTTTGGATGGTCGGACTCCTTCACGATAACGGGCTACGACGGTGGTAGTGGAACAACAGCTGTTGCCAGCGATACGATTTNNGATTGATCTGACGGTCTCAGACTCAACGGGATCTATCACCTACGCCAAAAATCCCTCAGCCGTCGGAGGCACCCTCACCTTCGACTCCACTTGGCAAAACATCGATACCATTCGTTTCACGAAGAATGGCGGCTCCGGTCCGAAATTCTCACTCGACACTATCGACATCTCACCCGCGGTCGTCCCGGTCATACCTACCATTACCTCAGCGACCTATGATGTCAGCACGGGGATATTGTCAGTCACTGGTACCGACCTAGGAGTCGGAAACACCATCGACGTTGCCAAACTCACCCTCCTAGGTGAGGGTGGCGCCACGCGCACGCTTACGAGCTCGAATGTGACGACCTCCAGCTCCACCGCCTTTTCCATCACGCTGAACGCCGGGGATCGCGAAGCCGTCCTTCTCTTCGTCAATAAAAATGGCACCAGTTCCACCAGTGGTACGACCTACAATCTGGCTGCCGCCGACGACTGGAATGTGGCCTTTCTTTCTGGGGACACCAGCGACAGCACCAATAGTGTTACAGTATCTAACCGTCCAATACCAACAATCACCAGCGCCACCTACGATGTCTCAACGAACACCTTGGTGGTCACCGGAACCGGCTTCGCTAAACTGAGTGGTGCCACCAACGACATTGTTACCAGCAAATTCACGCTCACCGGGGAAGGTGGGTTGAGCTACACGCTGACCGGCAGCGATGTTGAAATCACGTCATCCACGAGCTTCACCCGCACGTTAAACGCCACTGACCGTGAGGCGGTTGGACTAATCCTCAATAAAAACGGCACTAGCTCCACGGGCGGCACCACCTACAACCTTGCTGCTGCCGAAGACTGGGCTGCGGGTACGGAGGCTGCCGTGGTCGTCGCCGACCTCACAGGCAACGGCATTACCGTCTCCAACGTTGCCGTTCCTACCGTCACCAGCGCCACCTACAATGCCAGCACGGGTGCCCTGGTGGTCACCGGAACCGGCTTTACGGTGCTGAATGGCGCCACCAACGATATTGTCGCGAACAAGTTCACCGTCACCGGCGAGGGCGGGGCCACCTACACGCTGACTGACACCGCCAACGTTGAAGTCACGTCGTCCACCAGTTTCACCCTCACCTTGAGCGGCACTGACCGGGCTGGTATCGGATACCTCCTCAACAAAAACGGCACCAGTTCCACCAGCGCTACCACCTACAACCTCGCTGCTGCTGAGGACTGGGCTGCGGGCACGGACGTCGCTGTTGTGGTCGCAGATTACACGGGTAACGGGATCACGGTATCCAACGTGGCCGTCCCTACCATCACCAGTGCCACCTACGATGCGGACGCAGGATCGCTCACGGTGACCGGGACCAACTTTCTCTCACTCTCGGGTGCCACCAACGATATCGTCGCGAACAAATTCACCCTCGTCGGTGAAGGGGGCTCCAGCTACACGCTGACCGACACCTCGAATGTTGAGATCACGTCTTCCTCCAGTTTCACGCTCACTTTGAGCGCAACGGATCGCGCCGCGGCTGGCCAAATTCTCAATAAGAACGGCAACAGCTCCACGGGCGGTACTACGTACAACCTCGCCGCCGCCGAGGACTGGGCCGCTGGCGCGGATCCTGCCGTAGTCGTCGCCGATCTCACGGGCAATGGCATCACTGTTTCCAATGTTGCCGTCCCCACGATCACTAGCGCCACCTACGATGCCAACACGGGATCACTCGTCGTCTCGGGTACCGGTTTCCTCCGACTCTCGGGTGCCACCAACGATATCGTCGCGAACAAATTCACCCTCACCGGTGAAGGGGGTTCTACCTACACGCTGACCGACACCGCAAACGTCGAGATTACTTCTTCCACCAGTTTCACCTTCACTTTGAGCGCAACGGACCACAACGCGGTAGGCCAAATTCTTAATAAGAATGGCACGAGTTCCACCGGTGGTACCACCTATAACCTTGCCGCTGCTGAGGATTGGGCTGCAGGTGCGCATACTGCGGTGTTCGTCGCCGACCTCACCGGCAACGGCATCACGGTTTCCAATGTAGCCGTTCCCACGATCGCTAGCGCCACTTACGATGCCAACACGGGATCACTCGTCGTCTCGGGTACNNTCACTTTGAGCGCAACGGATCGCACCGCGGCTGGCCAAATTTTCAACAAAAACGGCACAAGCTCCACCGGGGGTACCACCTACAACCTCGCCGCTGCCGAGGATTGGGCTACGGGTGCAGACGCTGCGGTGGTCGTCGCCGATCTCACGGGCAANNATCCCCACGATTACCAGCGCCACACTCAACACCGTCACGGGATCCCTTTCCGTTACCGGTACCGGTTTTCTTCGATTGTCCGGCGTCGCGAACGACATCGACGCGACTCGTTTCACGTTCTTGGGTCAAGGCAGCGCCACCTACACCCTTACTGACACCTCGAACGTAGACATCACGTCAAGTACGCTCTTTGTACTCACGCTCAGCCCCACTGACCTCGTTGCTGCTCGCCTCCTCCTCAACAAAAATGGCACCAGTGCCACCGATAGTACGACTTACAATCTTTCCGCTGGCGAGGATTGGGCTGCAGGTGCTGACCCCGCAGTGGTCATCGCAGACACGACGGGCAACGGCATCACCGTCTCAGGAATTGCTCCCTATGTGCTCTCGGTGACCTCGAGTGCCGCCGACGGAACGTATGCGGTAGGCTCCATCATCCCGATCTGGGTCACGTTCAGTGACAACGTCACAGTGACCAACACGCCGACGCTGACACTCGAAACCGGAACAACGGATCGTGTCGTCAACTACACGAGTGGATCAGCGACCGCTACCCTCGTCTTCACCTACACGGTACAAGGAGGTGACGCCTCCTCCGACCTCGATTACCAGAGCACCTCGGCGCTCGCACTCAACGGGGGAACGATCCGGGATGCCTCGTCCGCCAATGCCATCCTCACCCTCCCTACGCCCGGCGCTGCCGGCTCACTTGGAGCCAACAAAAACATCGCGTTGAATTTGGCTCCGGCGATTTCGGGACTACATGCCGATAGCTTCACTTTCGTGGAAGGAGCCTCTGCTTCACTTCTCGACGTCGGTAACAATGCCACGGTCACCGACAGCGATTCTGCCAACTTCGACGGTGGATCGCTGGTGGTCTCGATTGTCACCAACAAGCAATCTTCGGAAGACGTCGTAGGTATTCGCACGACAGGCGATGTCTCTCTTTCAGCCGGCACCAACGTCGGCAGCGCCATTGGAGTAAACTCAGTTACCATCGGCAATATCGCTGCCAATGGTACCGGCGCATCCGGTAACGATTTGGTCGTTACCCTGAACACCCAAGCTACTCCCGCCCGAGTCACGAGTCTNNAAAAGCAACACCAACAATCCTAACCCCGCGACGCGCACGGTCAGTGTCACCGTCAGCGACGGTGACGGCGGTACCAGCAGTGCCGCGTTGGTCAGCGTGACGGTGGACTCGGTCAACGACGCCCCGGTCAACACCTTACCTGGCGCCCAATCTACGCACCGCAATGTGAGTCTGCCTTTGACCGGAATCAGTATCCTTGATTTGGATGCAGGCGCATCCTCGCTCACGTCCACCTTGTCGGTAGCTCATGGAACCCTTACCGCAACAGGTGGAACAGCAGGAATCACCGGAAGCGGAACGAACTCAATCACCCTGACAGGAACGGTCGGCGCGATCAATTCGACGCTCGCAGCAGGAGTGACCTATGTGCCGACCACCAACTACGCCGGCTCCGAAAGCCTCCAGTTGGTCACGAACGACAATGGAAACACCGGCAGCGGCGGCGCTCTCTCCGATACCGACTCCGTCGCGATCACGGTGACCATTCCCAATGTCGCCCCCACGCTGAGCGGAGGTCCGTTTATCTGGCCCGCCAGCGATGAGAACACGCTCAGCACGAGTGTCGCCGTGTCTACGCTCCTCACTGCAACCGTTCATGATGACGCCGACACCGGAGCCGCCTCCTTAGGCGTGGCGGTCATCGGTAGCACCGGCAATGGAATCTGGGAATATTCCACCGATGGCCTCGCCTGGGCTCCACTCGGACCGCCGTCACCGGCTGCCTCGGTGCTGCTTAGCTCAACGACGCAGCTTCGCTACACTCCCGATGGCATGAACGGTGAGACGGCCACGTTGACCTTCCGCGCCTGGGATCAATCGACTGGCATCGCCTCAACCGTCACCACACGGGGCACTGCAGACTCCACCGTTCCAGGCGGCGCAACGGCCTTCTCCACCGGTACCGCCCAAGCGACGATCACCATTACCTCGGTCAATGATGACCCCGATGTCGTCTCCCTCTCCAACCACGCCGTCCCCCTGAGTGTCGGGCCGTCCGGTCTGATCGGTACGCTCAGCACGACCGACGTGGATGTGGGCGACGGTCACACGTACACGTTCATCGTGGGAACGGGTGACACCGACAACGCGCGCTTCTCGATTTCAGGGGACACACTGCTCATGGGGAGCGTTCTNNTTGATCTTGAAGGCGGTTTTGTCGACGGCGTCTTCGTGCTCACCGTAACCGATGACCACCCGCCCACCATCAACGCCCTCGGTTTCCCGGCCGCTGGACTCTACCGTCAAGGAGACGACCTCAACGTCACCCTCACCTTCTCCGATCCCGTGGTGGTTGACACGACCTCAGGAACGCCTCGCTTGCCGCTGCTTCTCGCGACCGGCCCAGTCTGGGCAAACTACACCTCTGGCTCAGGCACCTCTGTCCTGACCTTCAAGCTAATTGTCGCCGAAGGCATGCAGGATCTCGACGGTTTTCCTGCGGGACCCAACCTCGATCTCCACNNCCTCGCGATCACACCTACGTCCTCCGGCCCCGACGTCCGCGTGGACGCGGTCGCTCCCACACTTCTCAACGCGACGATTTCGCCAGCAGGGACCTACATCGCCGGCCAATCTATCCAGATTTCACTCACCTACTCCGAATCTGTGGTCGTGAGCGGCACACCGCAGATTCCAGTGACTCTGGCTTCGGGCGCAACCTCCGCGGTTTATCTCTCGGGTTCCGGCACCGCGACGCTTACCTTCCAGCTCACCTTCGTCAGCGGCCAGTCCTCACCACAAGGCATCGCTGTTTCCTCAACGGTAAACCTCGCTGGCGGTTCAATCAAAGACCTCGCTGGGCTTAATGCTCCAAACAGCTTCCCACCCGTTTCTGGAGCAGGCATCATCGTCAAGGCCACTCACCCAACCGTGCTCAGCGCACAAGTTCCGACCGCTGGATTTTACAAAGCGGGAAGTCGCCTCAACTTGGTCATCCAGTTCTCCGAACCCGTCACCGCCAGCGGAGGAGTTCCACGGATCCCCCTCACGATTGGCTCTAGCACGGTCTACGCTACGCTGGCCTCCACTGCCGGCTCACTGCTTACCTTTACCTACGAGGTGCAAGCCGGACAAACCGACAACGACGGGATCGCCATCGGCTCGTTCATCGAACTGAACGGCGCCGTCGTTCGTGACCTACTTGGAAACAGTGTTCTCTCATCCGTCCAGCAAGGCACATCTGTGATTCCGTTGCCCACGCTAGGTTCCACTGCGGGAGTCAAGGTCGACACCACCGCCCCATCCGTCATCAGCGTCCTTCGTCATTCCCCAACGATGTCGATCATCGACGCGCCACAAGCGGTGGTTCGCTTAACCTTTAGCGAGCCCGTTTCGCTCTCCAAAACCGACCTCGCTCTCACGGCCGATCAACTCCAAGCAGACGTCATCTCAATTGTTTCGGCAGGCACAGCGACGTACGACGTCACCGTGGGTAACTTCGTCGGTATCGGCTCCCTGCGAGTCGACGTCACCCCCTCGCTCAAGGACATCGCCGGCAATCCCCTCGCCTCCGCCTTCACCACCGGTGAAAGCTATCGCATCACGGGAAATGGCCGCCCAGCCGTCACCAGCACCCTCGTCCAAAACGCCAAGCTAGGGACGCCCTTCAGCTATACGATCACAGCGACCAATCAGCCTACCCAGTTCTTTGCGACGAACTTGCCCACCGGCCTAAGCCTCGACGCCGAGACGGGTATCATCTCTGGAACCATTTCTACACCGGGAGCGTTCACGCTCGGTCTTTCTGCCGCCAACACCTTGGGGACCGGTCAGGTTGCTAGCCTACGTCTGACGTTCTCAAGCATGAATCTGCCGGTGATCGTGACCCAACCCGCGAGCCTGAGCATCCTCGAAGGAGCCAACGCCACCTTCTCGGTTACCGCCACCAGCGCGAGCGCTCTTACGTATCAGTGGTTCAAGGACGGACTGCTCATCCCAGATGCCACGCAGGCGAGCCTCCAGATTGTCGGCGTGCACTCACTCGACGCAGGTCTCTACTCCGTCCAAGTTTCCAATACAGACGGCACCGTCATCAGCTCCGCTGCTCTCCTCGGGGTGCAGACAGAAACCAAAGTGAGCGGAGATGCAGTTGAAGTGGGCTCCAATATTGTCCACCCCAACGGCAATGTCTACGACCAGAGCCTCTTGACCGGACACTCCACTACCCTTGTGGCCAATCCCGGGCAGATCCACCGAGTCTCGTTTGTGGATTTATCGAACGACATCGTCCAAATCGAGTTCTCGGGAGCTGGCAGCCTCATCCTTACTCTGGAAGCGCCAACGGGACCCGCTACCGCAGCGCTTTATGTCCAGCCCGAGGTTCAGTACATGAAGGGGCATCCCTCCATTATCATCGCCGATGCTAACGAGACCACGCACCTCNNGTCGCAGCACTGCGGTTAACCAAAGCCTTTTCCGCGATGACGTCGTCTACGACGGCGTCGCCGACCTCGCTTCAATCGCGATCGCCTCGATCAACGGCAAATTTGGCAGCCTCCGTGCCGGCAACGTAACCTTCTTTGCCTCGCACGGCATCACCGGCATCTACGCACCGAACATCCAGTTCACCGGTCCCGTGTATGTCGGTGATATCAACGCGTACGTCACCGCCCAGCCCACGCTGCTCCTCGGCTCTGCGACAGACGTCCGCATCACCGGAGGCGACCTCCTCCAAAATAACCAGCAGCCTGTCGCTGTTTCAGGAATCACCGCGCTCCAATTCACCGCCGGCTCGAACTCACACGGCGTCTCCCTGCANNCCGCGACGTCACCGCTGAAATTGTCCGCTAAGTAAGTCAAGAGACTGCTGTATCACCCGCAACCTTCGCTGTGCTCAGAGCGCGCTACCGGACTCCACTCATCGATCGCAATCCGCACGACATCGCCCTCACACGGAGTGTGGCCCAAACATCATCCAGATCGACATCGCCATCATCATGAGGTTTTCGGTGAGGGAGACGAATCCGAGCGGGACTGAGCTTCCCCCTCCCACGCAGGCGCACTGCAGGTCCCGTTTCTCCACATAAACAGCCTTAAAAACGGAAACGGCACCGATCGTACTGGTGACTAAAACCAAAGGTGCGATCACCCAGCGCGCGAGTCCGGCGATCATCAACACGCCGCCGATTGTTTCTACGTAGGCGTAAAAATAAGCGTAGGGCACATAACGCTGCGCCACCACATCGTACTGAACGAACCCGGTGGCGAACGAAAGCAGATCTCTCAGCTTCTGAATACCGAGTGCGCACATGCTGAAAGCAATGAAAAGCTCCAGCACGCGCACAACACTCAAGCTTCCTGCCCCCACCCAGCCCACGGCCAATGCCATGGCCAACGTGACCGCGAATACCGCAATGACCGGTTGGTAGGTCTCGCCTTCCTTGGGATCCGGTCCCAAACCCAAGTGCTTGCGCAGATCGTCGAACCCTCCTAGGTGTTCGCCATTGATAAAAACCTGCGGCGTTTCGTCGTAACCGTTTTCCCGCTTGTACGCATCGTTCTCCGCCTTGGTCTTGAGGTGATGATCCTCCACTGCGTAGCCCTTCCGCTTGAGTAAATCTTTAGCCTTCACTCCCCACGGGCACAGATGATCCGGAGTTACCATTCGATACAGAGTNNACCTTTTATGCTTTCTCATCACCCGTCAACCTACGCCATTCACGGGTAACTTCCAGCGCATCGCTGAACTCTACGGGAAGCCCCTAGGGTCTACAGGGGTGGAAACCCGCTAGTCAGTGGGGTAGTTACGCAACGCGTTACTAACGTTCAGCGTTATTAAGTTATAAGGCGTTCAAGGGGCGGGGAGGACGCGACAGGCCGCCGACTACGCCCGGTCAGTTCGATGCCGGCCGCGGTTCGCATGGCGCGTTGCTGATTTCTTTTGCCGTGATCGAGAAACTGTACAGTTCCAGTCTTCAAGGACGGTGCCTGATACCTCACGCTTTAATACTGTGCTGGCCCGCACGCGGCAGCGGTGAGCAAGTTCCGATTAGTTTCCACTCGCGCCCATGTTCCCGTCGCAGTGAGCTGGACGGCGATCCATTTCGCCACCCCACCCCCTCGGCGCCATGTCTCCTTTCTTTCGCCCCCTCGTGTCGCGTCCCGCTTATCTGGTTGTGAGCGTGCTCGTCCTCGGGGTGAGCATTGCCGCACAGGTGGCTATCATGGCGGTGCTCGATGCGGTGTTGCTGAGCCCACCATCGGCTCGGGCACCCGCTGAACTGGCCTTCATCCGCAGTTCGCTCAGAGGCGGCCAGATGAGTTTTCCCGATTACAAGGATATCGCAGAGCGCAGCACGTCGTTCAGTTCGGTAGCGTCGTTTTACACCTCGGGCCGGGCCGCACTGACCAACGCCGGCGACCTCGCCCAAGTGAGGTGCGGGGTGGCGAGCGGATCATTTTTTCCCACGCTTCACATCGGCGCAGACCGTGGGCGCCGGTTCGGTCCCGAGGACGATGTCGCGGGTGCGGCGCCGGTCGCGGTGATCACGGCGGAGCTGAGTCGAAAACTTCAGTTAGAATTAGGATCCGCGATTCAGATTAATACCCTGCCCTTTACGGTGATTGGGATTCTGCCGAAAGGTTTTCGCGGAGTAGACCGCACGTTCGCAGCCGACCTCTGGATCCCGGTCGCACAATCGGCGGCGGTGAGTCCCAAATGGTTGACGACGAATCGCGGCTCCCAATCGCAGCTCGTGGTCGCCCGGCTGAAACCCCAGGTGACACTCCCCACCGCCAATGCCGAAGTCGCCACCATCGGCGAGCAGATCCACCAAGAGAATATCAAGGTCAACCACGGGTTAAAGTTTTACGCCCAGTCATTCTCCGCTTTTCGGTACGGCCTCGATGGCACCGCACGTACCATGGTGCTGTTGGGAGCGTTGGTGTGGGTCCTTTTCGCGCTGGCATTCACCAATTTTTTCGCACTGACCCTCGTACGGCTGCTGGGCCGGCGGCGTGAAATCGCGGTGCGGGTGGCAATTGGTGCGACGCGTGCCCACCTCGGAGGCTGGTTGCTGGGCGAGTTAGCAGTGGTGGTCCTGTTGGCTTTGGTCGTGGGCATCGGGCTGGGTGCAGTACTGCTGCGCCTGCTCTCCCTTGATCCAGGCCTCGAGTCGCTAGCGTCCTCGGCGGGAGTGCACATCGAATTTGGCAGTGCCGCCATCGTCGCGGCGGCAGTCGTTGGAGCCGCATTGGTGGTCTGGCTGCTCGCCTGGCGTGATGCGGGACGGGTCGAGGTCATCTCCGTGATGAAGGAGCAGACGACCGCGCCACGTCGACAGGCCATGTTCAACACACTCTTTGCAGCGCAAATCGCGATCGCCCTCTTTCTCGTGACGACGGCCACAAGCTTCGTCGACGCTTTGCACACGCTTGCGAACAAGTCGTATCCCTTCCGGACCGACAACCTGCTTCTGTTCGAGATCAATTTTCGCAACCTGGGATTGCAGGATACCCGCGTGGCGGTCGCCGATAAGTACCTTGCGCGCTTGCGTGCCGTACCCGGCGTGGTGGCTGCCGGTGGCGCCTCGGCAGCCCCGATGGGCGGCGCGGGCGGGACCAATGTCGTCGTGCGCGAGCGAGATCCGAATCTCGAGTCAGACAAAGGCACCGCCCAGTGGCTTGTCGCCGGCGACGGTTATTTCGAGGCGGCGGGAATCCGAATTCTACAGGGCCGCGGCTTCACACCTCAAGAACTGGCCGCTTCGGCCAAAGTGCTGGTCATCAATTCAGCCCTTGCGCGGCGCTATTGGCCCAATGGCGATGCGCTGGGCCAGTCGATGAAACAGTGGGCGAACGCGCAACCTCACACGATCGTCGGTATTGTGGACGACGTCCCAACGAAGTCCGGCGGTGCGGCCATCGAACCGACGGTCTATACTATCTGGGGCCTCGGGAGTCCGACCTCGCTCACGTTCCACATTGCTGTGAACCAAGACTCAGCCGCGATACGCCGTGCCATTGAAGACAGTCTCCGTGACGTCTGGCCACACAAGACACTGCCGGCGTTGCGCTCGGGACGTGACCAACTCGGACTCGTCGCCGCGGACTTGGCGACGGCTGTTCGCGTGGTACTCTGGCTCGCTGGCTTTGCCACGTTGGTGACGAGTTGCGGCCTCTCCTTCTTTTCCGCGTACACTGCTGCGCAAACCCTGCGCGACGCGGCGATTCGGCAGGCGTTAGGAGCGACACTTCCCCACCTCATGCGCGCGCATTTGACACGCTACCTCAAAGGAGCCGTGTTCGGTATCGTTTTGGGCTTTGCCCTGACGTGGAGCGCGCGACCGGTCATGGCCGCTGTCGGCATTGTCCTCGCACCGATGGATCCCTTATCCGTTGCCGTCGCATTCGCAGCGCTGATCACCATCGTTCTCGCGGGACTGTGCCTTCCCTTGTACAAGTTCTGGAGGCTCGATGTCGTTCGCACGTTAAGCCAGAGCGGCTAAGCGCCTTCATCTTCGGAATAAAGGAGCACTTCTGAGTTCGCGCTAAATGGCATCAGAAGCAATCGCCACGACAACGTGGAAATATTACGCCGCATGCCCGACGGGGCCATTCGGTCAAACCGCACTTCTCACTCACCAGCCCAACCGCGAGCCGCTTTCCACTTTTTGTCGAAGCAAAATCGGTATCAGGCGCACGTTCAAATCGACTAAAATCGAATCAGCCATCCAGGTAAGGGCGCGACTTTGAGTCTCCCCACGCGCGACGTTACCTCTGAAACGTGACAAACGTTAGCCAACTGATCGAGGTAGCGAAGACCATTTTTCCCATCGAAAGAGGGCTCATCGGGAGGCGATCACATGCGAAACGTGCGCATAGGGTACGGTCATCGTCGGATAGGTCTTCACGTCGATCGCTACTACGGTGACCACCGGGTAGCGCTTGAGCAGATCGAGGCAAAGTTTCTTGTTCACGATTTCGATGTAGTCCTTTTCGTTTGGATACTTCGCCAGAAACACTTTGACTTCCCGTTCGATGACCTCGAAATCGGGATAATCCGCAGGTGCGATGCCTTCGACGTAGGTCAGCTTAAGAAACACGTCGACGACCTGGGGACCTTGGTGATCGAGGGGCAGCCCGCGAATCTCGAGACTGAACGACTCGGTCACCCGGGGTTCGGCCGCGGTAGCGAACCAGGCGAAAAACAGGAATGCCGCACCGAGGGCGATTCGTCGGAGTGAAAAAAAGCGAAAACCGTTCGCGAATAGAGCGGAACGAGGAGATGAGAGCATGGGGAGAAAGGAAGGGTTGAGCAACGTTGGGAATCGCAGTTCGAATCGAGAGAGCGTAAGCAACCGCGATGCCTGATAATCTCCGATCTCCAGAAGTACCACGGCGAGTCGATGAATGCCACGCTCCGAGGCAGCGAAAACCGGTAGTCGGGAAGCCCGGAAAAGGAATCAAGCCGTGTTTTGACCTGTTGGATCGCCGGTCAATTTGGGTTTCGGTACCCGCTGATCAAAGTCCGCCAAGAGGCGTTCTTTTTCAAAAGCGCACCACGATCTCCGCCTTTCCTGAAAAGGCATCGACAAGCACCGCTTCATCGTCGGGTAGATAGCTTCCACCCTGGACGCTCCGCGCTTTAGACTCCTGTGGGTGTGGCACCCGAATCCATACCTTCTCTGGACGTCGTGAATCCGGACAGGCGATACGCACACGCACTTCGTTCCCATCGGAGGAGACAGTCGCAGTAAAATCGAGCGCTCCAAAGTAGGTCCTTGCTCCGGATACTCCGACTTCTGCGCCCGGGCGAAGGTACGAACGCGGAATACCTGACATCAGCTTGAGCGTTTGGTCTTGCTCGAGATAGAGCATCCAGCGCGTCTCCATAAGAAACCACGCTTCCTCATGGGTTTTGTGCGCGGTGGCCGGGAAGTAATGTTCTTCAAAGGTGTGCGTTTCTGGATCAGCGAGGGTCGACATCGCGCCGTACCACGCTTGAAGAAACGCCTTCACTTCGCCGCGTCGCAGATGCACCCAAGGATGACGGCTGTAGTACGGTTGGCTGAACGCCACATTATCGCGAAGCATCAGTTCGCTGTGCATTTCCAGTAGTTCACGGCCCATCCGCTCGTGCGGGGAGACCACTTCTTGGTACACCAGATAGAGGGGTCCGAGAAGCGAATCCCGCGCCGTCATGGTGCCATGCGTAAACCACCGCCCTCCGTCCGCGTGAAGCATCACGGGTCCGCGATAGGAGGTCCACGGCGGCGCGCTGCGTCCCCAGGCACCGTTGCCCAAGGGAATGACCGGTGAACGTTTCATCATTGCCTCCAAGGTCGCACGGATATCGCCTTTCAGGAGCTCTGCCACCTCCCGGCATTGCGCGGCTTCCTCTGGCGCATGGTCCTTTAGCATTTCGGCTGTTCTCGCCAAGCCCAGATAAGCGTATCCATTCAACATGAAAGACCGGAACGGATCATCGGGATCCGCGGTTTTTCCATCCAGCATGCCGTACCCATTCCCCTGCAAGTCTGGCTGAAGATTTCGAGCGCGCCAGTCTCGGATGAATGTCCACGCTTTGGTGACCTTCGGATGAACGCGGGCCAGCCAACTGTCGTTCTTCGTGTAGCGGTAATGCTCCCCCATCGTCCAGAGCACTGCACCCGTTTCGAGCATGTACCCATTGAAATTTTGCATGAAGCCGTCTTCACGCTGCTTCTCCAAAAAGAAATCAATCGCGCGCTCGGCAACGCCATGCCAGCCGATCGAATCAAAGAACTGAATGATCGGCGCACTTTCCGAGCCAATCGCCGTGTACAGACCGATCGCCGGGAGCAACACTCCCTCAGGTTCGCGACCGTACGTGATCAAATCGAGATGAAGAATTCCCGCGCGCACCATATCGCGAATCCGAGACTCTGGAAGTTTCCACGTCGCCGCCGACGCCAATCTCTTCCCCCAGAATTCGCGGACCTCTCTCAAGCGTTCATCAAAGGATTGAGTCGACAGCCGAAATGCCCGGTCTCTAGGAATCGGACGATGCGGGACGAAACACTCGAAGACCGCCTGCTCTCCCGGCTGCAGCAGAAGAGAAACTTCCTCCGCCCGCATGGGTTCGCCATTGAAACGGCTGACCGCAAAGACACGGCCTGACGCAAACCCGCCCATCCCTTTGTCCGGGTCGAAGGTCCAATCTGGCAAGCGGGGAGAGACCGGAGTGGCCAGCGACGGAGTGACCGTTTTGAAAACCGCATACTTGGGTGAGGAGCCTCGGTTCGTCGCAACAACGCGGATACAGAGAACCACCTCTTCCTCGACGGCCAGTTCCGCTTCACGTTTCGACTTCTCCGTTTCAGCCTGCGCTGGGGTGAACATATGACCGTGCCCAAACGCATCTGCCACCAGGAAATCGGTGCCTCGCAGCGTCTCGTTGGTCAGCGGTTTACTTTCCAGTGACGTGAAGAGCGTCGCCGCATAGTGCACGTCCTCATCTTCCATCTCGCCGTTCAAAACAGGGAGAATGCCGTCGTCGAGAGACCGCCGAAGCGTATCTCTCGCTCCCCATCCTCGTCCAAACTGAAAGGCAAAGGTCGCCGGTTGCCGGGGGATCTCACGGAGGGTAACATCGTATCCAGCGAACTTCGGTTGAAACGACTCCAGGTGACGATCGATTCGGAAGAGGCGAATATCCCTACTTAGACCCAACCAGGTCTGCACCTTCATCTCGCGACCGTTCTTAACGGCTGACTCAAACGTCGCCTCCGGTGCAGCTGCGATCTTCTCCAGCTTGGTCAGACCCTTCCTCGCGCGAATCGCTTGAACGATCTCGGCATAGGAGCGTTGATCCGACGCTTGGGTCACCACCAAACCATCCTCTGGCAGAAAAATGGGATGCCGGGAGTCGACCTCCGAGAGGACGAAACTGAAAGCGGTGGTTTCGCTTTCGAAAGTGACAACCGTGGGCAGCGCTCGACGATCAGCGTCGGGAACAACCGAAAACTCCACCCGCTGCCGCAGAGCCTCTGAAAGTTGCAACGTTTTCTCCGCTCGCTCCGACTCGTTCCATCGAAGATAGCCGCGATCGACTCGGAGTTCACCTCCGCGCACAGGTGTTTCCCCTAGAAGTGCCACCCGTGATTCCGCGATGGCGGAGAACGTCAAAACGAGGCTGCAAAGCAGCCCTAGCCCAAGCTTTTCCCAGCGCGAAAACATAGCGGATGACGGTTTGAGAAATCCGCCCTGCCGCAACCCTTTAAAGATCACACGGGCCGGCAACGACCAGTTCACCGAGGATCGCCACCGACCACCTTCAGACCCATGGCATTTTCACGTGGGATCAGCCGCATTCGGCAAAACGCGGAGCTACTCACCCTGCTCCTGAGAATCTCTTCTTATCCTTCGCAACGCATCGCGAACAACCTCGTTTGGAGCTGGTCTGTGCCCACCATGTCCATCCTCGTCATGCTTGTGATCGGCCTCCTCGTAGGCATCGTCGCCAAGTTCCTCTNNCCGGGCGGGATCATTGTTACCATGCTCATCGGCATCGCCGGCTCCTTTATCGCGGGTTATCTCGGCCGCTCGATTGGATGGTACTCGGAAGGTCAGCCCGTAGGGTTCATTGCGTCGGTGGTGGGGGCTATTCTCCTCCTGCTCGTCTTCCGCCTTCTCTTTCGACGCAAAGCCTGAGCCATCGAGCGCGCCTGATCTGAATCTTCACCGAGGCGCTGACGGCTCGACAACGAAACCTCCCACCAGGAGATCGAATCGTGGGAGGTGTTTTCCTGAGCGACGCCGGGGCTGCCCCAAGGGTCAGGTTAGCGTTGGCCCGGTTTGACGGACACAGCTCAAGATAGGATTTTTGTCACGTGTACTGCTTCCTTAGATTGAGCTCTTTCTTGCGCAGTTGTCGGAGGACTTTGAGAAATACAAAGAAAGTAGGGACGCCGTTGATACTCCGATACATCTCTTCGGCCTATCTCATGGCGCTCTCGAATCGGCTTTGGTCGTCGGTGGGCTGAAGAGCATCTTTTTCCGTAGGAGATCAGGTGGTCGAAAAAACGTGCTCACGACCCGTCAGTCGATCCTGTTCCGACAACCCGGGCATGAGACCAAGCGACCGCTAGCGCGTGAGCTTTTCTGCTACTCTCGGAGTGGTTCCGATGGTGGCGGTGAACTTGGTGACGCCAACGCTCGGACCAGGACCAATCAGAAAATCGACGAGTGAGCCGACGCCTACACTCACGGTAATCGAGTAATCGTTACCGCGATTGTCCATGGAGGAAGAAAACATCGTTTTACCGTCCACTATGATCAGCGCCTGACAACCTCCCCTCCAATTTTCACCCCAGGGCATGACCTTGCCGACGTGACCGCTAATAGTGACGGAGCCGGTGACCGTGCTGACCCAACGACGCACCGCCCATTGTTCCACTTGTGCGTACGCACCCAATCTCATCGTGCCATTGGGGTGGCCGCCCTCTGCCCACAGTGATGTGTAGTAGTTGCCGTCCTGTAGATTCCAGAGTTTGCCCGTGGTGAATTCGGAACGGCCGCTGAGACGATTGATCGGGTCGATTCCAAAGTGCGTGAGCAACTGGAAGTCCTTCGTTTGAGTGTAGCTCTCATCGGGATCGGCGGTGCGGTCCCAGTAGCCATAGGACCAGCCGTTGGCCCCTTGCTCACCGGAAAATCCACTGACGGAATCCGCAACGATTTCCGTGGGTTGAGAGGCTGCGGCCTGTGCAAGTAGGCTCGCGAGAAGGAAAGTAAATCCAAGGCGCCGCATATGGGATCGAGCAAAGCCGGCGCGAGCGATGGGGCGAGGCAGAAGTTTGGCGCGGGAGGGGCGCAGTCAAACGCGGAAGGGAGAGAAGTGCCATGCAGAGGTCGCCCTAGAAAAACGGACACGGGTTGGGGAAGATTTAGATTAGGTTGGACTCAATGGATGAGGGGGCGACCGAAGGGTCACCTGCCCTCTTTCAGGTGGGCCGTCCCCGCGCCCTCAGCCGCACCGTTCAAGAATGCACATCGAGACGCCGCCCCACAGCATCTTCCTGCTCACGAGACCTCAAAAGGTGCCAAGCGCGGTTCGACTCCTTCTGGGCGCCGCGCTCCAACATGGAACCTGCTTGGCGCGTTCGTGAATTTCAAGTATCCGAATGAAATCGGACCTGGAGTTTACGACATCCATTCGCCACGCGTACCCGATGTCGACGAAAGGGTGAGCCTGTTGCGCAAAGCGGCAGGTCGACTTAAAGGTTAGACTTAATGCGAACCAACCCGTGAAGTCTTTCATGCGTTTCCTCACAAAATCCTGCCCCTGACTTTTGCCTCCATGACCCTCGCCAAGGCCGATTTGCCAGACGTGGCCGCGCCGAGTTACCCGGTGCCGCGCGATCTCTCCGAGTGGACCATGCGGCGCGAATCGACCCGCGCGAAATTGGAGGTACTGTTGGGCGACCTTCCGCCCCGCCCAGCAAAGCCGAGGGTGACGGTGGTCGGACACGAGAGGCGGATGGGGTTTCGAGTCGAGAAACTCTCGATCCACAACGAGGTCGGGGCGACGATTCCGGCGTGGCTGCTCGTTCCGGACGGCGAGGGCCCGTTTCCGGCGATCCTCTTCTGTCACTGGCACGCCGGGCAGTTCACGCTCGGAAAGGATGAGCTCTGGCAGAAAGTCCCCGGCGGCGACGAGCAGCGAGGCGAAGCCCTGGCCCGCCGCGGCTACGTGGTGCTCGCGATCGACGCGTACGCGTTCGGGGAAAGGGCTGGCACCGGTCCGGGCGGTCCGAACGAACGGGGCGGCGAGGAACAGTCGACCCTTTCCAAGCTCAATCTCTGGCAAGGACGCAGTCTTTGGGGCATGATGGTGCGGGACGACCGCATTGCGCTCGATGTGCTCGCGGCGCGGCCCGAGGTCGATCCGCGCCGCATCGGAGCGACTGGCATCAGCATGGGCAGCACCCGTTCCTGGTGGCTGGCGGCGCTCGACGAACGCATCGCGGCTACAGTCGGCGTCTGCTGCCTCACGCGGTATGAGGAGCTGGTGAGGACAGGCGACCTGCGCCAACACGGCATCTACTATTTTGTACCCGGTCTTTTGAGGCATTTCGACATGGAGGCGGTGACGAGCCTCATCGCCCCTCGCGCCTTCCTGACCCTCTCCGGTGCCGACGACGCAGGGTCGCCCGCGCCCGGCGTGGAGAAGATCAACCGATACTGCAACGACGTCTATCGCCTCTACGGCCAGCCGGAGCGGTTTCGCGGGGAGATTTACGCCGGCGTGGGCCACATCTACACGCCAGTCATGTGGCTGGAAATGCTGGCGTGGTTCGACCGGCACCTCGCGCCGAGAGCGGGTGCAGGCGGCGCGGCGCCGACTCCCGCGTAGTACAAACGACACGACCTTTGCCCCTTTTCGGCCGTTCTTGGTTATATCGGCCCTGCAGAGTTTCAACCCCGTCTGAAAACCGAAACCAAAATTAGCTCTTAGCCCTTGTCCGTTTTATCGGGGCAATCTCAAGGTCTATCACAGCACGGCGCGAGAGTCTGATAGCAGCTCAGAGGTGGGCCTTCCTCAGGGGAAAGCGGATCGAGTAAAGCTAGGTTAGTTCCTTGGTGAATTGACTAAATGCCGCAACAGATTCCCTCACGCGCTGGAACGTTCCAACCCTAGATACATGCAGGAGCTCGTTCAAACCGGAGGTTGTCGTTAAATGGACGACTTCGTATCTTGCGATTGGAAGCTCGCGGTTATCCTTAAAGCGTCGGTCGGGCCCACCTTTCTTGTTAACGTAGCGCCAGGTTTGTCCGATCGTCTCGGAATCGGAGGGCACCCCCTGGTCCTCGATGAATGCGGTAGTATCGATATGAATACCAACCTCAGAATACGATACACCCCCAATGCTCGATTTCTCAAAGATCAGCAGCCTGTCGGGAAAGAAATAGAGTTTCTGAGTTCCCACTGAAAGTGATGGAGTGGGAATGTTGGTCTTCACAAGCGGCGGGGCATCGAAACCGACATGAATTCTTGTCCGACGGACCAATTCGTTCGCGCCAGCATGATACTTGCCGTCCCGAACCTCCCCTTTCGAGGGGATATGCCAGATCCGCTGGACGTTGGCGAGCGCTTCGAATGCGTCGTGGATACCGCGGAAGGTATTCTCAGTCCCGTCGCCGAAGTCATAAAATATCACGGTGGTTTTGCGGTGAGCGTCGAATCTCCTGAATAGGACGAATCCGATGATCGCAGCTGCTGCGATCGCGGCCACAAATCCGGGCTGGAGGCCCTTGTAGGCAGCGTACAAGTTTGCTCCGACGACAATTCCCAAAAACCACGGTGCCAGGGGCTCGATGCGCTTCTTCTGCCGCAGTTCTTCAACCAACGCTTGTGAGGAGGAGTCGACGATTTGCCCAGCGTCGCCACTGTCGACATCCACCATCAGCACACCCGCATCAACCGAGTGTGAGTCGGTTCGGTCGGGTGGCAATTGGGCCGGAGGTTGGGAAACCTTGCCAGGTGATGAAAGCGATGCCCGCTAAAACAGTCCGCCGGCTCCGATATGGACGTAATTGCCGCGAGGCCCCGTTCCGACCCTAAAGCCCTTCACCCCGGTGGAAACGCCAAGTCCCGAATTCGAGAGATTGAACCGAATGGGGCCGAATCGAAGGCTTTTTCGGACGTAGAATGGCATAGAGCGGTTGAGCTAGTTCCTTGGAAGGGATTGCTGGGAGGTTGGGAAAAGTGTCGGGTGGAAGAAAACGGGCGCTGGCTGGGCGGATAGCACGTTGGCAGAAACGGAATTCAGTCGGATTNNAAATCATCAGTTACGCGTTCTGAAGCGTGCAGCGGGTCAGACGACTCATGGAAAAGCTCGGATTCCCTTGGCGACCCGCAATGGCGTTGATGCGAAAAAACCAGCGCAACTCGAACGTAGGCTACAGCGATCACATTCTGGAAGGTAAATGTTCTTCCAGTCCGAGATCGATTTTCGGGCGAAGGGTCGTACCGATTCGGGCAGGAGGCAAAGGGGCAAGTTGTAGACGAGGGCGGTGAGGTTTGCTTGATCGAGAATTTCCAAGGCCTCCGCGAGGGGTTCCATATAATCTGC
>DKKJ01000066.1:14566-21515 GCA_002455175.1 Opitutaceae bacterium UBA6669 | reverse complement strand
CTTACGACCACGAATCTCGACCTGGGGATTCGCTGCAAGATCAAGGCTGACGTGAAAGAAGGAGGCGCTGTCACCCTGCCCGTGAAGCGGCTGGCGACTATCGTCCGAGAACTTCCGAATCTGGACGTTACCGTGGACGCCTCACCCAACCACCAGGTCAAACTGGCCTCGGGTGGATCTAATTTCCGCATCATGGGGATTGGCAAAGAGGAGTTTCCTCCCCTTCCCGAGTTCGGGGAGGAGAAGTCGTTCACCGTGGACCAGCCGGAGCTCGTCTCGATGCTCAAGAGCGTTTCCTACGCCCAGAGTTCGGACGAAACCCGTTATATTCTCAACGGTGTTTACTTCAATTTCCGCGATGGAAAGCTGTCCTTGGTTGCTACCGATGGACGCCGCTTAGCCCTGATTGCCAAAGAAATGGAAATCCCAGCTGAAAGTGCTGGAGCGATCATTCTGCCTGCCAAGACCGTGGGCGAGTTGCTGCGCATGCTGGACAAGGGGGAAAAAGTAAAAATCGATTTCAGCGACCGGCGTTGTTCCTTCCAGATCGGAACGGACAAAGATGGGAGTGGTTTGGTCGACTCTATCTACCTGTACTCCAAAGTGGTGGAGGGGAATTATCCCAATTACCAACAGGTTATTCCCAAAGAGACGCACCAGCGGATCAAGCTCGAGCGCGAGTTACTTTTGCAGTGCATTCACCGCGCCGCCCTGGTGACGAGCGACAAGGCTAACTCGGTAAGGCTGAAACTGAGCAGCAACATGCTGGAGATCACTGCGCAAAGTCCGGACTTCGGCGAAGCGCACGAGTCGATGGCGATCAGCTACAGCGGTCCCGATCTGCAAGCGGCCTTCAATCCGGCGTTCTTGATGGATCCGTTAAAGGCGCTGACAAAAGACGAAGTCTTCTTCGAGGTGAAGGATGAGGTCAGTCCGGGTGTCTTCAAGACGCTGGAAAACTTCATCTGCGTCATCATGCCGGTTCGGCTAAGCTAAGCTTTTCTCGAACGAGTTAACCTGCGCGCGGGGATTCGGTTGAGTCAGCGGTGCGATTTAAGGTTGCACCGTGCCCGGTCGATACGGTCACTCGCACATCTCTGTCCGAACTCATGGCTCTCTCCGTTATTCTCATCGTAGGCTTTGTCCTGGCCCTTCTGCTGGGTCAGCTGAACCTACGATTTGCCTCCCCTGTTTTGTCGATTCTCAAGCGCTGGACGTGGTGGGTGGTGATTTCGTTGGGACTGGCCTATCTTTGCCATGAATATGGATGGGTGGACCGACCGCTGTGGGTGCTCGCGGTGGGTTTCTTCCTGATCTATTTCTTGATCGAAACCGCCTATCGTTGGCTGGAAATTCACGCGCTGAGCGTTAGCCCAATACCCCTCTTTCCTCGCTTCCAGATCAACAGCAGCGGCGAGGAGTG
Organism: Opitutaceae bacterium UBA6669; assembly: GCA_002455175.1. GTDB lineage: Bacteria > Verrucomicrobiota > Verrucomicrobiia > Opitutales > Opitutaceae > UBA6669. Next base: position 20,092 of record DKKJ01000066.1, on the reverse strand, counting down.
GCCTACCCATCCCCGACTCTTAAAAATCCGGGATTGGCTGAGGAATCACGGCTACAAGCAGGTCCAAGCGCTGAAAGCGGAGATGGGGGGAGGCATTTACCTCCGAACCTCCATTTACCCGGACGCAAGTGGACAGGTACGGGTTCAGGTCACATTCTTGCCGCAAGCCCATGGCGGCATAGTGGTGTGTTTTGCCCTGACGTCACAGACGTCAACAGGGTACCGCTACGTCACCGACAATCTCTTTTTGCCGTTCGGCGGCTTTTATCCGGAAAACTGGCTGGTGGAGCGGAGTCCCTGGCGTCGCTCCCTTCGCGGACTTCTGGCCCGTCATCAACAACGCATCGCGAAAAGTAACGAGTTACTGGTACCCTGGACCTCTGATCCCTTGGGCGACCTCAATTTGCAGCAACGGGAGTTGGAGCAGATCAATACGGAGTTAGGGTTCCTTTTTCCGCATGCTGAGCGAGAAGATTACGGTAAGATCACCTACGAGGGACGTTACCGCGTATGGAAAGAGCTCTGGTTGTTGAATTACTTTGGACGTGCCGCGCGTTATAAATAGTTAACGCGTAAGGGGTTTGTAAGACTTTATCACGGCAGTCTCGAGCAGCGTTGTGGGAGTGAACGTAAAGAGCGCCCGGGAGCGCCATTGCTAAGCGCGTCCGACCCCGTCAACGTGCCGCCTATGGACTTGCCGCGGCCGCAGATGAAAAAGCCGAGTTTCCCCATCGGCGACAATTTGCGAAGCTACCTGCGCCGCTATCGCCGTGAGCGCACCCTGCCCATCACGTACGAGCGCCTACGGGGGTTTACCGAGACCGCTCCCTTGGTGGGAATGGACGGCAAGCCCACGCTGTGGGAGTCGGTGGTGTACGACCGGCTGGAAATGGAATCCCTCAATGAGGACCTCAAGCAGGTTTACGCCTCGATCCGCGTGGATGGCGACCTTTCCGTCATGCGGCATCTTTATGTCGACCGCGTGGATTTCTGCGCATTCGGCAATTCTGCCCCTTTCCGTATCCGTATCGTCAATGCGTTCAACGAAAACGCGGATTACTACTACGTGAAGCGGGCGGACGCCTCGCGTGTTTACGGCCTGGAGCTGGAGCATGTGCTCTCACCCAACCGACTCAACTACCTCACCTGTGGCTCGACTTTGGTCGAGGAGCACATTGCCGGACTTCCCGGTGATATCTTCATTCAACGTTGGCTGGACAACCCGGAGTTGCGGCCGATCCGAATTGCCAAGGAGCTGGTCAAGTTCAACGAACGCTGTTTCGTCCGTCTCCTCGGCGATATGCGCAGTTATAACTTTGTCGTGGTAGTCACGCCTGACTTCGAGGGAGCGCAGATCCGTATCCGTGCCATGGATTTTGACCAGCAAAGTTATGAAGGGAGAATGAACCTGTATCGCCCCCAGTTCTTCAAAGACAACCAGCCCTTCGCCCTTTTTTGTATCCAACATCTGAATGTTGAAAGCGCTCAGCAGTATCAACGTGAGGAGCAGGTCTTGATGCTCCAACGCGCCAGCCTGAGTGAAGAGCGGTTAGCCATGTTGCTCGCGGCGATGTCGGAGGACGCCATTGCGCCCCAGGAGAATGTTTACAGCCTCCGCGAGGCCTTGGCGGAGCACTACCAGCGGAGTGAATTCCTGAAATGCGAATCGATGGGTGAGCTGGTGCGGCAGAGTCTGGCCGCGATCCAGGTACGTATGACCGGAAAAGGCCGGATCGAGATGGCGATGTTCAGCAATCCCCTCCCCTAGACACTGAGAACCAGAGTCTGGGGATTCAGCGTAGTTGCTCGGTGGCTAAGAACCGACTTCCAGCGGAAGGAATTTCTCTTTCTTGGCTCCGGCTCCGATCACTTCGAGGGCTTCCTCTTCCGCTTCTTCAGGCGGCAGTTCTTCCAGAGGTGAAAAGCGTTCGGATGAGAAACCGAGCTCCTGCTTTCCTTGGTGGAAGGGGTCGGGCGGATTGGTCAGCTCGGCCAGAAGCAACCCGACCGTAGCGGAGTCACCGCCTTTGACTACCTTCTCCCGGCCAAGAAACACCTCGCGAATGGTGTAGGTGTTCCCTTTGACGGGCAGCTGCTTGTACAGCGCTCGAATCAGGGCGGGGAACGAATCGTTTGTGCAAACCACTTTCTGGCCTTTGACCATAGGAATCAGTGTCCACTATACCCACGAGGACCACTTCGTCACGACGAGAATAACGATCGCCGGTCAGGTCATTCAATGCGGCCTTCGTCGAAATCAATCAGATCAGGCACCGACTTAATCTCCCCGATACGATCCACGCAGCCCATGGCGGTGAGCGCTTTTGCCAGAAATTCCTGGCCCGCTTCAGTCATACCTTTTTGCACTAATTCGCGATTCCAGGCGTGTGCCCGAACGTCCGGCGGAAGAAGGGTTTTTAGGCCGACCTCCACGTCGTCTGCGGAGGCAGTTGTGAAAACCAAGGTCTCTACCGCCTGAGGATCCACGCCCAGATGGAGACAAAGAAATCGGTCGAGTCCTCGCTTGTAGTTTTTGGCGTAGCTAGCGGGCAAGGCACCGTTTTGTTTCACATAGCGGCACTTAGCCAAAAACCGAGGCAAGTAAAGCAAGCCCGTGGCTGGGTGGGCCTCGTAAGGTGACGGCAGGCAAGTCAGGACTTCACCAGTAGAACCAGGGATGGGTTTTGACGGCATGGGCGGGCGAAGGCGGACGAAACGGCGATGTGTGTGAGACGCGGCAGTAAAAAGAGAAACGGCAACAAGGCGGATGCCCTGCTGCCGTTTGAAATGAATCAGCGTTGGCTGCTGAGCGGGACGCCCGGCATTACGGCAATTCGGTCGAGCCCATGAGGTAGCGGTCGCATTCGCGAGCTNNGCCCACACGACCAAGCTCTGGCCACGACGGCAGTCGCCGGCGGCGAAGACACCCTTGAGACTGGTTGTGTACTTCTCGTGCTCCGCTTTGACGTTCGAGCGAGCATCGGTTTCTAGGCCGATTTCCTTGAGCAAGGCCTGCTCAGGTCCGAGGAAGCCCATGGCGAGGAGCACGAGCTGGGCGGGACGGGTCTTTTCCGTCCCCGGAACTTCCTTGGGCACAAATTGGCCTTTTTCGTTCTTTTCCCACGTGATCTCGACGGTGACCAATTCCTTCACGTTGCCTTGTTCGTCACCGACAAACTTTTTCACGGTGGTGAGGTAGACACGCGGATCAGCGCCGAACTTGGCCGCTGCTTCTTCCTGGCCGTAGTCGAGCTTGTACGTTTTTGGCCATTCTGGCCAGGGGTTGTCGGCCGCGCGCTCCACGGGCGGCTTGGGGAGAATTTCAATCTGCACGAGGCTCTTGCAGCCATGGCGGATCGACGTGCCCACGCAGTCAGTACCGGTATCACCACCGCCGATAACCACCACGTCCTTGCCCTTCGCGAAAATGCTAGGTGACTTGGCGCCATCCTTCAAAACGGCCTTGGTGTCTTCCGTCAGGTACTCCATGGCGAAGTGCACACCCTTGAGTGAGCGACCTTCAATTGGGAGGTCACGTGGCTGCGTCGCCCCCGTACAAATCACGGTGGCGTCGAATTCTTTCAGGAAGATCTGCGGTTCGACATTTTCGCCCACATTGGCGTTGCACACGAACTTGATGCCTTCCTGTTCCATCAATTGGATACGGCGGAGGACGACTTCCTTCTTGTCCAATTTCATGTTCGGAATGCCGTACATGAGCAAACCACCTGGACGGTCAGCGCGTTCGAAAACGGTCACCGAGTGGCCGGCGCGATTGAGCTGAGCGGCGGCGGAGAGGCCAGCGGNNGCGGGGCCGGAGCCGATCACAGCGACTTTCTTGCCGGTGCGCACCTTGGGAGCGACTGGAACGACCCAGCCTTCATCCCAGCCATGATCAATGATCGAAACCTCGATGTTCTTGATCGTGACGGGGGGCGCATTGATGCCGAGCACGCATGAGCCTTCGCAAGGTGCGGGACACACGCGACCGGTGAACTCCGGGAAATTGTTCGTCTTGTGAAGACGATCGAGGGCTTCTTTCCACAATCCGCGAAAGACCAAATCATTCCATTCGGGGATGAGATTGTTGATCGGACAGCCTGAAGCCATTCCGCTGATCAGCTTGCCAGAGTGGCAGAAGGGAATCCCGCAATCCATGCATCGGGCACCCTGCTGACGGAGTTTCTTCTCCTCCATGTGATGATGAAACTCTTTCCAGTCGCGTACCCGTTCGGTCGGTGTGCGGTCGACCGGCAGTTCGCGAAGGTAGTCAATGAATCCAGTTGGCTTTCCCATGGGACGAAAAAATCTGAAAGGCTGAGGAGTGAGGTGGCTTGGGTGGTGAGGATCGGGCCCTTTGATCGGCAGTAAGCCGCGCGGTCAAAAGGCCCGAGGACCGATGTTGGTGATCAGTTGCCTCCGACGCGTGAGGTGTCGCGGGCGTTTTCTTCGAAGGCTGCCATAATGGCTTCGTCCCCGGTGAGACCCTGGGCTTGGGCGCGCTCGATACAGGCAAGCATGCGCTTGTAATCCTTGGGCATGACCTTGACGAACTTCGGCAAGAACGCGTCCCACTCGGCGAGGATCTTCTCTGCGCGGGCGCTCTTGGTGTAGCTATGGTGCTTTTGGATCAAGCTGCGGAGCTCGGCGATTTCCTTGGCACCTTCGATTTTCTCGACAGCGACCATCTGGAGGTTAACCCGCTTCGGGAAGTCGCCGGCTTCGTCGAGGACGTAGCCCACGCCGCCAGACATCCCCGCTCCGAAGTTGCGGCCCGCGCGACCAAGAACGACCACACAACCGCCGGTCATGTATTCGCATCCGTGATCGCCCACGCCCTCCACGACGGCGATGGCGCCGGAGTTGCGCACGGCGAAGCGTTCGCCGGCCACGCCNNTATAAATTTCGCCCGCGGTGGCGCCGTAGAGCGCCACGTTGCCGACGATCATATTTTCCTCGGCCTTGAAGGGCGAGGCGGCGGGCGGATAGAGAATGATCTTACCTCCAGAGAGCCCTTTGCCGATGTAATCATTGGCATCCCCTTCGAGGGTGAAGGTCATGCCATGATTCATGAAGGCGCCGAAGCTTTGGCCAGCGGAGCCCTTGAAGTGGATACGGATGGTGTCCTCGGGTAATCCCTTGGCGCCGTACTTCTTGGTCAAGTCGCTGCTGGTGATGGTACCCACCACACGGTTCACATTCCGAATCGGTACCTCGGCGATCACCTTTTCTCCCCGTTCGATTGCAGGTTCGCAGAGGGGGAGGAGCGTGGTGATGTCGAGGGAGCGAGCCAGGCCGTGGTCCTGTTGAATCTGGCAGAAGCGGCCNNNCGACGTGCTCGGGCTTGCCGGTGTAGCGGGCGCGCAGTTGCGGATCCTGGGTGGCGATACCGGCTGGACACGTATTCAGATGGCAAACACGCATCATGATACAGCCAGTCGCGACCAAGGGTGCGGTGGCAAAACCGAACTCTTCCGCACCGAGAAGGGCGGCGATGATGACATCGCGACCGGTCTTGAGCTGGCC
>DKKJ01000066.1:14279-14530 GCA_002455175.1 Opitutaceae bacterium UBA6669 | reverse complement strand
AACTTCACACTGATACGGGCAGCGCGATTAGCATTCTTCAAATCGTGGATGAGCTCGGCGAGATCCTCGATGGAGTAAATGTCGTGATGAGGAGGTGGAGAGATCAGACCCACGCCGGCGGTGGTGTGACGCGTCTTGGCGACCCAAGGATACACCTTGGTTCCCGGGAGCTGACCCCCTTCACCGGGCTTCGCGCCCTGTGCCATCTTGATTTGGATTTCGCGAGCGTTGACGAGGTATTCGGCGGTGAC
>DKKJ01000066.1:12772-14271 GCA_002455175.1 Opitutaceae bacterium UBA6669 | reverse complement strand
GAAGCGCTTCATGATCGCCTCGATGGGTTCGACTTCTTCGAGCGGGATAGGTGCTCCCTTCTTGAATTGAAGGAGACTGCGGAGAGTGCAGAGAGACTTGGACTGATCGTTGATCAGTTTCGCGTACTCCCGGTAGGCGGCGGTATTATTCGTACGGACCGCCTTTTGCAGCTTGTGCACCGATTCTGGGGTGAAGAGATGGGCTTCGCCGTTGGCGCGCCATTGGTAGAGGCCACCACCGGGCAGCGTATTACCGTAAGAGGCGCGTTCGGCGTAGGCGGCGCGATGCCGGATGAGCACTTCCATNNTGACGCCCTTCGAGGCGGCCTTGACGAAGTTCTTGCAGGCAGTTTTGTGATCGATGTTGGTCAGCAGACTGTTGCGGATCATATCATCGATCGTTTCGAAAGCGGTGTACGGATTGATCGCGCTACAACCGTAACCGATGAGGAGCGAGAAGTGGTGCACTTCGCGAGCTTCGCCGGTTTCGAGAACGATACTGACCCGCGTGCGCAAGCCTTCGCGGATAAGATAGTGATGGAGACCGGAGACGGCCAACAACGCCGGGATCGGGGCGTATTCGTGGGTCACCCCGCGATCGCTGAGAATGAGGACATTGTTCTCCTCTTCTTCGATCATGCGGCGCGCCATGATGGAAAGCTCTTCCATCGACTTCGCGAGGCCGCGTTCGCCGCGGGAAACACGGAAGAGAATCGGAAGAACCCCGACGCGTAGACCCGGCAGGTGAGTGCGGCGAATCTTGGCAAATTCCTCGTTGGTGAGGATCGGCCACTTCAACTCCACCCGACGGCAGGCGGTGGGTTGGGGATTGAGCAGATTGCCCTCGGAACCCAGGCGTGTTTCCGCCGACGTGATGATTTCCTCACGGATACAGTCGATGGGCGGATTCGTGACCTGCGCGAAGAGCTGCTTGAAATAGTCGTAGAGAAGACGCGGCTTGTTAGAAAGCACCGCGAGCGCGGAGTCGTTGCCCATTGAGCCAATGGCTTCAACGCCGTCCCGAGCCATCGGAGCCAGGATGAGGCGCTCGTCCTCATGGGTGTATCCGAAAGCGATTTGACGCTGCAGGAGTGTTTCGTGGTCGGGAGATTCGATCTTGGGTGCTTCGGGAAGGTCTTCGAGCTTTACGANNCAGATCTCGCGCTTGATCTCCTCGTCTTCGATGATCCGGCCTTGCTCGGTATCCACCAGGAACATACGACCAGGTTGCAGGCGGCCCTTGATAACAACGTCTTCGGGTGGGATATTCAGAACCCCGGCTTCGGAGGCCATGATCACCAAGCCATCTTTGGTCACATAGTAGCGTGAGGGACGGAGGCCGTTACGGTCGAGAATGGCGCCCATCTGCTTGCCATCGGTAAAGGCCACCGAAGCAGGGCCGTCCCATGGCTCCATCAAGCAGGAGTGGTAATGATAGAAGGCACGCCGATCGTCGGCCATCGATTCGTGGTGGGACCACGGCTCGGGGATCATCATCA
>DKKJ01000066.1:0-12764 GCA_002455175.1 Opitutaceae bacterium UBA6669 | reverse complement strand
TCGCCGTTGTGGGCCAGGTAGCGATACGGGTGGGCGCGATCCCAGCTAGGAAACGTGTTCGTGCTAAAGCGGGAGTGCACCAGCGCCAGTGCCGAATCCATCAACGGATGCGTCAGATCAGGGAAATACTGATCCACCTGTTCCGTGGTAAGCATCCCCTTGTAAACCAAGGTCTTTTGAGAAAGACTGGCTACGTACCATGATTCAGCACCTGCGAGGGTTGACGTACGGATGTCGGTGTAGGCGCGCTTCCGGATGATNNTCGGGCCCGCGGCCGATGAAAATGTGCCGCATGAAGGGTTCGCACGACAGAGCAGCATCACCCAAAGACGCACTATTGGTAGGAACTGTGCGCCAACCGAGGAAAACTTGGCCTTCTGCCTGGATCAGTTGCTCAAAGCGCTCTTCGATTTTCCGGCGGACGCTGGGATTGCGAGGAAGGAAAACCAGACCGCAGCCATATTCACCCGCAGGAGGAAGAGTAAAGCGGGCGTTTTTGCATGCGTCTTGAAAAAACGCGTCGGGCATTTGAATCAGAATGCCCGCACCATCGCCCGTGTTGATTTCCGCGCCGCTGGCGCCACGGTGATCGAGATTGCGAAGGATTTGCAGCCCATCCTGCACCATCTTGTGCGATTTACGGCCCTTGATATCCACGACAAAGCCGACGCCACAGGCGTCATGCTCGAACCAAGGATCATAGAGACCTTGCTTCGCGGGTCTACCAGCAGGTTGGGGAGCGGTCTCTTGGGTGTGGTGGGTGCTGCTATTCATGTCAGAAAGTCGTCGGTAGGAGAGCTTGAACCGGGCCGAAAGCGAGCGGGATTGCTAGCGAGTGTCGGCGAGTAGGCAAAAAAAAGGCCGGTCGCGCGTTCGCGAAGCCGGCCCGGAAGTTTGGTTCGGGATCGCGATTAGAAGAAGCGAATCGTTTTAGTGGCCATTTTGGCGTGCTCCTCATCGGAGCAACCCGCATTCGTGGTTGCGTCGGCGCTACGGTCTGTAGGGGATACTAACTGGTTGGAGAGGAGATAGTTCTCAACTTCCTCACCCGAGATATCAGCCAGCATCACACCATCGATTTCGACGCAGGGGGAAAGAGGTTGGCCAGACTTTTGGACCATTTCCGCGTAGTAGGCGCGGTTATTGATGATGTCCAAATCCTCGTAGGAGAGGTTATATTTCCGCATGATGGCGCGGACGCCATTGGACCACCCGCAATGAGGCTTGAGATAGGCTTTGATCTTCATGAGTTAAACATGCGTTGGCACAAACGGTGGGCAAGTTAGTAGGCTTGTTTTTCAGTCGGCAAGCGGAAGTTTACGGGAAGTTGGAAAAATGAACGCAAATTTTAGTAGAGAGAGCTGCTTGCTTCAAATGCGGTGCTTTTCCGCTAGCCGGTGGGGACGCCTTTAAGATAAATCCGCCCGATGAAAGTCCTCGTGACCGGTGCCGCCGGTTTCATCGGTTACCATGTTGCTCGTCGTTTGGCGGAATCACGCCGGTGCGAAGTGGTGGGCATAGACAATCTGAACGATTACTACTCAGTGGACTTAAAGCGCGCTCGGTTGGAAGCCCTCGCACCCCTAGAGCAGTTTCGCTTTGTGCAGATGGACTTTTCGGATTTGAGCCGCCTCTCTGCGCTTTGGTCGCACGTGAAGCCCGACTATGTCGTGCATTTGGGAGCACAGGCCAATGTGCGGTACAGTGTGCAGAACCCAGCAGCGTACGTTCAGAGTAATCTGGTGGGCTTCTTCAATGTCCTAGAGGCCGCACGGGCTCTTCCTCCCAAGCATTTGGTATTCGCATCTTCGAGTAGTGTTTATGGCGCTTCGGCACGAACGCCTTTTCGCGAGGATACGAGCACCAGCCGACCGCTCTCTTTCTATGGAGCGACCAAAAAGAGCAATGAGGTGATGGCCCATAGTTATGCTCATTTGCACGGACTTAACCTAACCGGCCTCCGCTTTTTTAATGTCTATGGGCCTTGGGGACGTCCAGATACTGCCCCCACCTTATTCGCGCAGAGGATCTTTGNNGTTTGCTGAACCTTGGCCATCACCGCCCCGTGGAAGTGCGACTCTTTGTCGACATGCTTGCCTCCTTGATCGGCAAGCCAGCGCGGCTCAATTTGCTTCCGCCGCAGCCGGCAGATGTCCCTGAAACCTGCGCAGATCTCACCGAGGTCTCTAAAGCGATCGGATACGTTCCGAAAGTGGCGCTGGAGGAGGGGCTTCGTGCGTTTGTGGACTGGTACCGCGACTACTACGTCCGCTGATTCAGGTCGCCCTACNNCATGTGCCTGCTTATGTGACCGCATTGGTGGCGGGAATCACTCTGATCGGAGTGGCGATCGGCCGTTATCCGGCCCTGAAAATGAATCGGGCAAGCATTGCCTTGGTTGGAGCTACCTTGCTCGTGCTGATAGGGTCGTTAAGCCTGGAAAAGGCTTACGCAGCTATCGATTGGAACACGCTGGTCCTGCTTCTTGGGATGATGGTGCTCAACGTAAACCTGCGTATGGCGGGGTTCTTTCAGTTGGTTACGAAACGGGTGGTCGCATTGGCCCGCACGCCACGCCGATTACTCGCCTTGCTGATCGGAGTTTCCGGAGTCTTCTCGGCGCTTTTCCTGAATGACACCATCGTGCTGGTGTTCACGCCGCTGGTACTCGACGTCACGCTCGCGCTCAAACGAAATCCCCTCCCCTACCTCGTAGGACTCGTCACGGCTGCTAACATCGGGTCTGTCGCGACGATCACAGGCAATCCCCAAAACATGCTGGTGGGAATCTCTTCGGGTATTCACTTTTTGGATTTTTCACGAGCACTCGCACCCATTGGTATCGTGGGTTTGGTCATCGCTTGGGTGGTACTGATCTTGGTCTATCGCCAAGAATTTCGTGCAGAGAAACTTTTGGTGGTGGCTTCTACAGGAGACGAACAGCCAGTTCAACCCACGCTTCTCCGCAAAGCGCTGGTGGCGGTGGTTTTGTTGACCATCGCCTTGGTCAGCGGGGTCCCCGTCCCACTGGCCGCTGTCGGGGCGGCGGCCTTTTTGCTCGTGACGCGTCGCACGGATCCGGAGCAGGTCTTTGCTGGAATCGATTGGAGTTTACTGGTCTTTTTTTCGGGTTTGTTTGTCGTCACCGGTGCAATTGAGGTTTCCGGCTTAGGTGAAGGACTTTTTGCGCTGCTTACTCCCTACGCCAACGGAGGACCGCTTCCGTTGACGTTAGTCTCACTGGTTCTGAGCAACGTGGTTTCCAACGTTCCTGCCGTGATGCTTTTCCGTCCGATCATGTCGGGGCTAGCCGATCCTCAGTCTGCGTGGCTCACCTTGGCCATGGCCACCACCCTCGCGGGAAATCTGACCCTATTGGGTTCGGTAGCGAACCTCATCGTCGCGGAGATCGCGCGGAAGCGAGGGGTTCATCTGAGTTTCCTGGAGTATTTGAAGGCTGGCACTGCCATCGCCGTGCTCACCTTGGTATTTGGGGTGTTTTGGCTATCACGGTAAACGAGGAGTGTGAGCGTGGCCGTGGAGGGAGGCTAAATCTTGCCATGGGAGGGCCACGGTCTCTCTGGAAGAAAAATTGAAAGCGGAAAGCGGAAATCTGAAACAAAGCGCCTCACACCAAATTTCCGCACCTCAGCGTTTAAAGGTTTCTTTATTTCAGCTTTCAGTTTTCAGCTTTCAGTTTTTCCGCCAGCTCTTCTCGCAGGTTCTCTGGCACGCCCAAGAAGACAGCATTGTGACCAGCGAGTCGGTGCCAGGCGCGTTCTTGTGGAGCAGGGTCGACCACGTACACCTCTCGCCCAAACAGCCGGCGGGTGTTCGCGTCAAAGAGCATGAGGGCCGTTTTTCCAGGGAGTGGCACATGCACGATCAGCAAAGCGGCGACGCCCCGCGCCGGGTAGGGTTGAAGCACGGTTTCACCGCTGATGAGAGCGTACGCACTTTGTTCGGCGGTGGCGGTGAGCTGTTCGGTGACTCGTAACGCAGGTCCGACCTTATCCGGAGAAACATCCCAGGTTATCAGTGGACCGCGAAGCTGCCGGCCAAAGCCATCGTTATGCTCTTCATAGAGTCCGGGAGGCGATCCAGGAGGGGGATCAAAAAACTGAGGAGCCGCCTCTTTGGAAACGGCGCGGGCCTGATAGGCTTCTTGCTCGGCGCGGGCGGCGGAGAAATCGTGTTGTAACAGGGGCAGAACGATTTGGAGGAGCACAAAAAAAGCGGCGCCGACGCTGACGAGCGACGCTGCGCGGATGGTCGAGAAGCTGGGAGGTGGCTTGGGCGCAGTCGGCTTGGGCTGGAGATCGATAGAGTCGATCTCCCGGGTTACTTGAGCTAGATCATCTGCAGCCAAAGTCGGAGCAGGAATGAGCAGTGTTCGTAGACGCGTCAGTTCTTGACGGCAACGCCGAGCGTCATCTTTCCACGACCACGGCAGGGGTGTGACACCTTGGATGCGAACCCAGTGTTTCAGCAAAAAGTAAACGAGAATGCGCAGCGCGATCATGGCGCCGAAGACACAGAGCGCCGGTAGCCAATCTTCGGTAGTGAAACCAGCGATACCTACTAGAATGAGCCAAAGGAGTCCGAAAATCCACGCCCGTGAATATAAAAAGGGTGCCGACGAGAGAATTTTACCGAGACGCTCCCAAAAGACATACTGCGAGAGAAGATCGGCGCGCTCTCGCAGTTTCCGGTAGCGATCCAGATTCTGTTCGGCCCGGGTAATGAAGCCATTCTGCAGCGGATTCTCCCCTGCATAGGCAAGCAGAACGAGCGCCCACCGGTCGGGTTTCGGCGTGGACAACAGGGTCGCCACGTCCATGTGCTTATGGCCTGAATACGTGGCGCGCAGGCGTTTTAGGTGTCCCTCGAGGTCCTTACTTGATTCCAAAGCGAGCGCGAAAATTTGAGCCTGCTCCGTCACCGAGTCGGCAGGAAGCCATCCGAGACGTTCTCCTTGGATCACAGCTTCTTTGGCTCCGCTGGCGAAGAGTTTGATGGACCGAGCTGTGACGGGATCCAATACCTCGACCAGGCGAAGAAAAGGATCTGCCATCAAGGCGCGGAACAAAGGTACCGAGCGGAGTATGGGCTCCGACTTGAATAATGCCTGCAGCCCAAGCCAGTCCATTCCTCGTCCTCGGATGCGCAAGAGAGCACGGTCCTCAGGCGCTTCCAGTGCCGACCATGCCGCGGATGTCAGGGCGGTCTGTCGTGCAGTCACCGGAACGTCTCCCCAGTCCGAATGATCTTTCAATGCGATCACGGCGGCGATGCGATCCAAGTAAGTGCGGTAGGAAGGGGTCTTCTGGAGAAAGGTGACAAGCGCAGGGGCGTCAGGGGATTCGGGAAAGAGGTTGCGTTCGCCGTCCTCCCAATGCTCCTCCTGAGTGAAAAATCCGGAAGCCTCCTTTGGCGTAAGCGGTTGGCCCTGCCACACATAAAGGGGCTCCTCCGGACGTAGGTCATAGTAGTCATTGACCGTTTCGCCTGCGAGCCAGCGATGTACCTCCTTACCGGTCCAACGGCCCGTAGGTGAAGCTGTCAAAAGGCCTCGAAGGAGGCGCAGCACCACTGGGTCTATTTCGGGCATGAGTTCCACCGCACCGGGTCGGATACGGGGCTCTTCGTCGGAGAGGAGGCGATGAACCCGCTCTTCTTCAGCAGGTGTCAGCGAGGAGGTGGAACTTTGAACGAAAAGACAGGCTGCTGGTTGACCAAGTATCCACTCCTGAATGACACGCCCCAGTCGCCACCAATCCCATGCTTGCAGACAAGTTGGATCGGGGTGTTCTAACGTATCTTTCCGCTCGGGAGGGTCGAAGCGGGGATCGCTCGGAATGCTGATTTTCTCATGCGGAGGCAAGGCGATGGCGTCCTCCAGTTTTCCGAAGAGAAATTCAGTTTTCTCCAGTGTGGACGCTACGTGGACCGAATGCGGCGAGAGAGAAAGTAGGGCGAGCCCGGTAGCATGGAGCGTTTGCAAGGCCTTAACCCAGTCACGCAAGGAGGTCTCCAGGAGGCCGAGATCGAATGGATGGGTGGAAAACCATGCTTTGAGGGAGACCGGCGGAGGTACTGGCAGGACCTCAAACCGGTGTTCCCCTTCCTCGATGGCTTCAATCGGGCGGAGGAAGCCGATCTCTTGTTCCGGAAGTTCTTCTAACGAAGCCCACGTACGACGTCGTCCCGGGGTATGGGGTCCGATGGGTAGTGATTTTATAATGACGGGCTCCCGTGAAGGCAGACGTCTTGCTTCCACTTCGGTAGCTGCAGGATCTAATATGGTGGGCAGGAGATAGTCGTGCCATGGCTTACCTGCTGCCCAGGGAGAGGCTTTTTCGCCTGCGCTTTCCGGAGCGGAGGAACTAGGCGTTAGAGGCGAGTCATTCTCGTTCATCAACCAAAGAAATGAAGGCCACACTCCCTTTGCCGGTGGGCGCGGAAACTGAGTAGAAGGGAAGAGAGGAACCTAAAAAGGTACAAAATCGATGCTGACGTGTGTCGCTTAACGCTGCTCGTTCGGAAGTTCGGTCAGACGCGTGGCGGCGCCTCACAGGAGCGAAGTTGGGCGCTTTTTTCTTCCAGCGCGATAACAGAGTGGCGTGTCACCAGTGGATCTGGAGGCGACGGCATATCGACTTGGCAAACTGCTTTATGGGCGACGATACGTGGGGCGCCTGTGGGTATGAAAGAAGCGAGTTGATTGGGACGAATGGAGCTGAGATTTGTTGCGGGCGAAGTGGGTAATATATAAGTCAATGATGGGTAGGTTATTGTGATGTAAGGTGGAGGCGTGCATTTCTGGTGAAGGTTTCTGCTGCGAGGCGGTATTACTCGAGTCGGGCGCAACTCCTGGATATCGGTCTTAACGCGGGTCGCTCAAAAATGCGGTGACGTCCTCACGTGTTCCGCACAAGAGGAAAACCAGAGAGTCGTTCTCGCGTCGGAAGATCAGCCGTAGGTCCGGACCGCAGCGGCATTCCATAAAAGCGCGATTGCGCCGCAAGCCGACNNCCACGGCCTCCATCGCCGCGAACACCTGGGTCCGGCGGGGCCTGGCGATACTTTCAAGGAAGCGCGGAGTAGCCGCTAGTTTCATGAAGCCAGGTCGGAGGGGCGAGCCACCGACCGCAACTTTCCGGAACGACGAGCTCGCTTGGTTTCGTTAGTTAACACCGTGGCGGCTCGGGTGCGCTGGATTGCGGATAAACCGTATTCGGTCGCAAAATAGTCCGCGTCGGATTCGACCACGGCAAAAGGGAGCGCTCGACGGTTCACTAGTTGCATCAGAGCCATGGATACAAACGAGGCGGCGTCCAGTCCGAGATTCTTTAGAATCACGTCGCTTTTCTTCTTTAATTTTCTGTCGATTCGGACGCGGAGTTGTACTGAGGCCATGCTCAAAAGTGCTCAGATGGGCTCATGCCGTCAATCGCTCGGTAGTTTAGTTTGTCGCGGTAGATTTTTGAGGGAAAATAGAGAGGATAAAAACGTGGTTTTCCGGAAGATCGCAGACGGAGTTGAGGCAAAAAACCGGAGGCGAAGAAGGGGGCCGGGTCGAGATAGCGGTCTGCATTAGTTAGTCTGCGACGAAGAGCCGAGAGAACCATCCGCGTGTGCAATAATGAACGAAAGCTGGCTAATCAGCGAAGGACAGGCTTGGTTGGGGATGTTTTTATGAGCCGCGAAATGTGCTACCGTTGTTTTTGGCCCATGCCGATGTGCTGGTGTTCCAGCCTGCGTCCCATGGCTACGGATACGCAGTTTTTGTTTTTGATGCACCCGAAAGAGTTTAAGCAGGAAAAAGCGGCGACGGGGCGGCTGACGCATCTGTGCCTTGAGCGCAGCGAGATCCAGGTGGGGGTCGAATTCGACCAGCACCCATTGGTGCAGGCGCGGTTGCGAGATGAGCGCTTTTTTCCGATGTTGCTCTATCCGGGGGTCAATACCCGGAATGTTTCGGCAGGCCAGCTGGCGCCCGCCGACTTGGGTGGACGCACGTTATTGGTCATACTTTTGGATGCGACGTGGAGCTGTGCGCGAAAGATGCTGAAGCTCAGTCCAAGTTTGCAGGCACTTCCGCGCATTACCTTCACGCCGGAGACGGCCATCAGTCGTTATGTGATTAAACAGCAGCCGCAGGAAGGTTGCTTGTCCACGTTGGAGGCGACTCATGAGCTGCTGCTTGCTTTGGAGAAGTCCGGTTTGGACCGCTACGCAGATCCGACTCAACTCCTGAGTGTGTTTGCGCGGATGCAAACGGTCCAACTGCAGTGCGCCGCTGACCCCGAGCGCGCCGGTTACCGGCGGACGCCGACGCGGCCTGTGGCCGATCGCGTCACGACCCAGTCCCGGCAGACCGGATCCCGCCGAAATTGCTTTATTCCTCGCTAGTCGAATTCGTTGCGCCTGAGGAGAAACGGCGCCTCCCGAGGTGCTTTCCATTTTTCCCGGCACGCCAGCCTTGCCTCTCCGGCTTACTGCGATTCACGTTGCCGTAGCCTGCTTCTACAAGGTTTCAGGCTCTCTATCCCGGTCAGCGCATTGTTTTTCGCTCGTCCCTGCTCGCCGTGGATCCGGACCCATTTTACTTTTACTACGCATACCATGTCCAAAGCCGCTCCTTCTAAAGCCGCCGCCTCTGCAGCCGTTGCTCCTACCGCTTCCAACGGCTCCGCTGTTGTCCCTGCCGAATCTCGCAAAAACGTCGAGTTGGCGATCAGTGCTATCACCAAGCAATTCGGTGACGGTTCCATCATGCGTCTTGGCGAGAATTCCAAGATGAAGGTGGAGACGCTCTCCTCCGGATCGCTTGCGATCGACCTCGCCCTCGGGGTCGGCGGGTTGCCTCGCGGTCGTATCGTTGAAATCTACGGCCCAGAGTCATCGGGCAAAACGACGTTCTGTTTGAGCGTCATTGCGGAAGCCCAGAAGCGGGGAGGCTTGGCTGCCTTTATCGACGTCGAGCACGCCCTAGACCCCAAGTACGCGCGGGTAGTCGGGGTAAATCTAGATGATTTGCTGGTGTCTCAACCGGACTCTGGAGAAGACGCGCTCAATATCACGGAAACGTTGATCCGTTCTAATGCGATTGACGTCATCGTTATCGATTCGGTGGCAGCGCTGGTTTCCAAGCAAGAGCTGGATGGGCAAATGGGCGATGCCACCGTGGGGTCGCAAGCGCGCCTGATGTCGCAAGCAATGCGTCGTTTGACCGCCGTGGTGAGTAAGACCAAATGCATCTGCATTTTCACCAATCAGATCCGCGAGAAAATCGGTGTCATGTTCGGTAGTCCAGAAACCACTCCTGGTGGACGCGCACTGAAGTTTTTCGCCTCGGTCCGCATTGACATCCGTCGCAAGGACCAGATCAAAACCCCAGAAGGTAAGGTCATCGGCAATCGCACGAAGATCAAAGTCGTCAAAAACAAGGTCGCTCCCCCCTTCACCGAGGTGGAGTTCGACATCATGTACGACGAAGGTATCTCCAAGATCGGATCTCTCCTAGATCTTGGCTTGGAGCATAAGGTCTTGGATAAGAAGGGTGCTTGGATCGCCTACGAAGGAAACTTGATTGGCCAAGGGCGAGACGCGGCCAAGCAGACCCTCAAGGAGAAACCAGAAATTGCGGAAAAGGTCTCCAAGGCGATTTTGGAGAAAGTGAATGTGACAGGTGGAACGAGCATTACGGGCGACTCCGAAGTTTAAGTTCAGATGCCTTTCGCCTCTTCGGCCGGTCGAAGAGGGGGGGGCCGGTCTTGCGGTTCCTTCCGCGCCCGCGCGGTGGGAAGGAACCAACCTTCTGACGTGAGGGACTGTTGGCTGTTGCCGCCTTCCCTTGAAATTGCCTTCGATCGGGTTACGGTAGGTGACGGTCCGGGTCGCTCCGTCGGGAGCACTTCGGAGTTTTAAGTGGAACTCACCTCTGTCTTGGAAGACCACTCCTCCTATGAAAACCCTCCCCTCTTTTTCATTGGCAACGCAATTGCCGGCGACAACCACTCTAAGGGAAACGTTGGCGTTCAGTCCAGCGAACGCGACCTCGAGGTGGTCTGCGGTGGCAGCTCTTGGCCTCTCGTTCTTTTTGGGCGAGGTCCAGGCGGCCTCGGGTAGTAAGAGTAGTAAGAGCGATCAAGAGGGTGCTCCCGTACTAATGTCCCGCACCGGCGGCGCCGGTGCCCTCTGGAGCAGCATGGAAGAACTTGAAGAGGCGGCTAAAAAAGGAAATTCCCGTGCACTCGCGCAGTTGGGCGAGATGCGGTTGAAGGGCGATCAAACGCCTCAGAATGTCGCACAAGGAGTGGAATTGTTGGAGAAAGCGGCGAAGGCAGGCGAGGCCACGGCGGCCTTTGCTTTGGGAAAAGCCTACGATGATGGAGCGTTGGTACCCGTCGACCGAACCCGCGCCTACGCGTATTACCGTGCGGCCGCAGCGGGAAAAGTGCCCGAAGCGTTTTTCAATCTGGGAGCTGCCTATGCGTCTGCGCGCGGGGTAAAGCGAGATTATGCAGAAGGGTTGGCGTGGCTAATCCTCGCCCGTAAAGCTGGCGTCGAAAACGATGGGGAACAGAGACTACGGGAAAGACTGACCAGCCAGCGTCGTGGCGATTTGATCGAAAAGGCGGAGAAACGGGCGCAGGAAATTGATGCCGAGTTGACCGAGAAAAATGTTACGGGTCTCTTGCCCGACGCACCCTCCCCTACTCCGAGCACGGCTCCTGCGACGACACGCCTCTCGGCTCCGAGCGCAGTGGCCCCCGAGACGCGCACGGTTCCGCTCAACCGCGGCAACGCAGCGTCGCCTCCCCCGCCAGCGATTCCTGCTCCTGCGCCAGCGATTAAACCGCCTTCTTCGTTTTGAGGGTCATGCTCGCGAGCGATGGTGTAAACCAATCGCGGTGGATCGCTCGTTCCCTGCACGCATTTTAACGGTTGCCGACCCCACGGCTCTCGTTTGCCTGCGAAGGTGGCTGCCCTCCTTCCAGATGATACCATTGTTGCCCTGGCTACCCCGGTCGGGACATCCGCAATAGCGCTAATCCGTATAACCGGTGGAGCATCGCCCGCGTTGGCGACGGCAGCTTTGGGTGCTCCGTGCCGCTCTCGTCACGCCCACCACAGGACCTACCGATCGTTAGACGGGCAGGAACTGGATTCGGTGGTGGCAACTTGGTTTGCGGCACCGGCCAGTTATACCGGTGAGCACGTCCTGGAAATCTCGTGTCACGGCAACCCCTTTATCGTTCGCCGTATTTTGGACGACCTCTGTGCCCGCGGTTGCCGTCTGGCGCAGCCGGGTGAGTTCACCCAACGCGCTTTTCTCAATGGTCGCATGGACCTAAGTCAGGCGGAAGCGGTGATGGACATTATTCAGGCGAAAAGTGATCGGGCGTTGGCGGTCGCCCAGCGGCAATTACAAGGAGCGTTGGGCCGGCATCTTGAGAGTGTGAACCGCGGTTTGCTGGATACGCTGGCCCATATCGAAGCCTATATCGATTTTCCGGATGAGGATTTGCCGCCGGAAGATCGAGAGCAGGTGCGTGCTGGCATCGCCGCGGGATTGGAAGGAACGCGACGATTGTTGGCCACGCGTCGCTATGGAGAAATCCTCCGTACAGGCGTCCGTACCGTGATCCTCGGCGCACCGAATGCGGGAAAAAGCTCCTTTTTGAATCGGCTTGTTGGATACGAGCGCGCTCTCGTCTCGCCGGAGCCCGGCACCACCCGGGACTTTATCGAGGAAACGCTTCACGTGGGAGGGCATGCGTTGCGGTTGATCGATACCGCGGGTTTGAATCCGCAGCCGGGAGAAATCGAGCGACGCGGCATCGAAAAAACCTACGAGCGTGTGCGGGAAGCCGACTTGGTTTTGTGGATGGTGGACCTCACGCAGCCTACCCCTCCCCTCCCCTCCCCGCTCGCGTCGTCGCTGGACACCGAGCGAATGATGGTCATCGCCAATAAGCGCGATTTGCTCAGTCCGTCCGAGACCACGACGGCTCTGGTGAAGATCCGAGCCGAGCTGACGGGTTCTTTGGTTGGAAAAGCGACTACGGAGATGCCGATCTGGGCGATATCTGCAACCACGGGAGAAGGGTTGGCCGAGGTGACGCAGGCAATTGAAGCCATGGCTGAGGCATTTCAGGTCGAAACCGGGAGCGAAGTGATCGCTGTCAATGCGCGTCACGCTGATGCCTTGGAGCGGGCGCAGCGAAGTCTCGAGACGGCCCTCCAGCAAATGACAGGGCTCAATTCGTCGAGCCCTGCCCCGGCCCCCGAGTTGGTTTCCAGCGACCTCCGGGACNNTAGAGGCCTTGGGTGAAATCGCCGGCAAGTTCGACAATGAGCGTATGCTCGATCGGCTTTTCCAATCTTTTTGTATAGGTAAGTAGTTGATTAAAAATTAGTTAAGCGATTAGTGATCGCGGCGGCCCCCCGCAAGTAATCAGGGATCAGTCAGAGAAAATTTTGAGCATGAGAGCATTTTCAGTGAAGCTATTATAGCTGGATCGGAGCAAAGTAGCGCAGGCTTCCAGCCTGCNNGACTGAAAGTGGACGTCTAACAGCTGAAAAAGGCGTACCGAACGTGGAAGACCGAATGGCAGGCTTCAATCACACCACAGGCTGTCTGCGGACTTGATCGTCGAGAGGCGTTCACGCCTCCTTAAGCTGTTTCTATTTCCGGTTTCCTCAGGAGGGGCGCGGTCTCGAGATTGTCTGAGAACATCGACACGCACCGAAAT
>DKKJ01000304.1 GCA_002455175.1 Opitutaceae bacterium UBA6669 | reverse complement strand
CGGAGAAAGCGGCACAGGAAAGGAGCTCATTGCCCGCGCCGTTCATTTCGGAGGATCTCACCCAGGGCCCTTTATTGCGGTGAATTGTTCCGCGTTGCCCGTAGAGTTGGCGGAGTCGCACCTCTTCGGTCATGTTCGCGGGGCGTTCACGGGGGCGGTGGCTGATCGTAAAGGTTATTTCGAACTGGCGAATGGAGGCACCCTCTTTCTCGACGAGCTCGGCGATATGCCACTGGCTCTTCAGGCGAAGCTGCTCCGCGTTTTGGAGGACGGAGAGGTCACCGCGGTGGGAGGCACCGTGAGCCGGAAGGTTTCGGTGCGCACGATTGCGGCGACGAATGTCGATTTGCCCGCCAAAGTGGCGGCAGGAGCTTTCCGTCAGGATCTGTACTATCGCCTGATGCATTTTCACGTCGAGGTGCCGCCCCTTCGAGAGCGAATTGAGGATGTGCCTGCGCTGGCCGCGCACTTCTTGAAGTTGTTCTCCACCGAGTTGAAGCGAAAGCCGCCAGGGTTGTCGACTGAAGCGTTGGAGCGTCTTCTGGCTCACACGTATCCAGGAAATATTCGGGAGCTAAAAAATACCCTCGAGCGTGCTATGATTTACGCTGGCGGTGATCTCGTTCAGGGAGAGCACATCGTTTTTGCTCCTCAAGCCACCGGGGCGGGATCTCCCTCATCGCCTACGCGGCTACCGAAGCGGGCGGAGGCGCCGGTTCCCTTGAACTTGAAAAAGAACGAGGACCAGGCGATCCAACGCGCCATTGAAGCGGCCGGAGGGAATCTCTCTGCGGCGGCTCGACTTTTGGGCGTCAATCGATCCCGGATTTATCGGTGGCAGGAACGGCGGAGTCACGTCGAATCGTAGTGAGGTTACGGTTACTTCCGCCGTGCGGAAGCATCGCTAACCCTCAGGGCGCAGGGTGCAGTCTCGTTGTCTTTCCCGCGATCGTTTGTAGTACGGTTTCGATACGGGAAAGAAGGTTACCGCCCAAGGCGACGTAGGACGTTCCCCGGGTGGAGAGTTCGTGGCGATACCACTGTTCTTGATGGTCGGCGAAGGCGGTGTCCGCGCGTGTCCCGTCCTGGACAAAGGGAAAGTCGCGTAGGCAGAGGAACGTGTGCGTATACGGCCGCTTTGCCAGCGTTTGTAACTGAGGATCTACGCGGGAGAAAAGGTGCTGGCTGTAGAACAGTGTGGTCAGAGGCGTGGTGTCGCACAGGAGGTAGCGATGTGACTGCCNNACCACCGTTCTCGCCCGTATTCTGAGGCGTACTCTGTGCCGAGTCGTTCTGCGAGGAGGGCAGCCAAGGTGCTCTTCCCACTGGATTCGCCGCCGAGTAGCGCAATGCGTTCCACAAAACTCGCGTAGACTTCGGGCGCCAGGTAGGCTTTTCCTGCGTGTGGATCTTGGCGTAAAGCAGTCCCGGAAATGGGCACGGCCTCGCGGTGGACATCCACGCGGTGGTGGTAAACGGGGCCACCTCCCCACTGCCAAGAGTGAAACAAACGCGTGAGTTCGGCGGCAAAACCATCCCCGTAGTCTTCGCTGGTGAAGACGGCGTGTACGCGCTGATGAAGGACTTCGGCGCAAAGCCGGGCGACGAAGAGGCGGTGAGTGAAATCGCTATCGTCGTTTTGGGGGAGTATGAGCGGTGAAGCAGACGCTGTGAGAGTGAATTCGGTCAGCCGCTTTTGGGTTACAACCAAGCGTTGGGTTTGAGGAAAACGTGCGGCTAGCCACTGCTCGCGTTTTTCCGGTTCGCAGCCAGGGAATTCGGGTTGGGTGTAGCTGATGACGGTTACCTGCGCGCAGAGTTCAAGGGCTCTGCGAATCACCCGTTCGTGTCCTCGATGAAGAGGGCAGAACTTTCCCACGACGAGTCCGGACGAGAATTGCTTCACGGTTGGCTTTTCTCCGCGCGAGCAAACTCCGCTGTAGCGAGCTTTCTCCAGTGAAAGTAGGAGATGACTGCGTTGCCCCAAAAGCCTACGTACAGCCAGGCGGTGAGGGTGAGATCACGCGAAAAGTAAAGCGGTACCGCGACACTATTGACGATGATCCAAAACCACCAGGTCTCGAGTCGCCGTCGCATCAGTAAAAGCTGAGCGGTGACACTAAAAGCGAGAACCACCGAATCCGCATAGGGAGCATACGCATTGGTGAAATGATGCAAAAGCACTCCATAAACCGCTGTCACCAAAACCGAAGCGAGCAGTGCAAGTGCCAGGGTAGGCTTTGGCGTCCGTTTGACCGCAAGCGGGGGCGTCTCTCCCATCGCAGACCATTGCCGCCAGCCCCAGAGGCTAGTCGCGATGAAGAAGAGCTGAAGCGTTGCATCGGCGTNNTCTCGGTCGGTCCGCTGATCTTCGACCTCGTCTCGGTGGCGTCGACCTCGGTCGTGCTCGCCGAGTTCGAGCGCCAGTTGGCTGGGGATCACGGACACGCTCCCTCCAAATCAGACGTGTATTGAATATGTTTGAGCGGATCGGGTGGAAGGGAATGGAAGCTAATGTTTTGGTCGTTTCCGAAGCGACGCAGCAGCAGTTCGCGGAGCGATGTTTCATCGAGTCCGCTCCCATCATATCGAAAATGGAGAGCACCGCTGCTGTCTTGATGAAGGGAAAAGCGTGACAGAGGGAACGGTCGGAGGNNGGAGGACGTGGGTGACTTCGATGTTGTTGATCCACTCTCCTGTGGTCGTACGGAAACGCACAGGCGGACGCCCTTCGAGGTCAAGGAGAACAGGCTCACCCCGAATGTTGGCCAAACGGGCGAA
Organism: Opitutaceae bacterium UBA6669; assembly: GCA_002455175.1. Lineage (GTDB taxonomy): Bacteria > Verrucomicrobiota > Verrucomicrobiia > Opitutales > Opitutaceae > UBA6669. Next base: position 11,888 of record DKKJ01000304.1, on the reverse strand, counting down.
GTCGCCCGTACGATAACGAAGAAGCGGCAGGCAAACGTTGAATCCGCCAGTGAGGGTGATTTCGCCTCGTTCTCCCTCGGGGAGCGCGTCTCCTGCGGAATCCAGAATTTCCACCTGCATCTGAGGTTGCAGCAAAACGTGTCCGCCTACTGCGGGATCAAACACCGCAATCGGGCCGGCTTCATTCATCGAATAAAGATCGAGCACCGGACAGCCGAAGTGCGTCTCGAGCCGACGACGAAGACCAGGCAGCAGCGTCATTGACGTCGAGAAAAGAGCGCGCGGTCGGCAGGAGGGTAACAACTCCAACAGTACAGCAAATGAGAGCGGATCGCCGGCGAGAACCTCTGGATTCATCGCAGCCAGGTATTTTGCGCGATCGGAGGGGTCTCTCCAGTCGTCGGGATGAAGATTGATCTTAGCCAAGCCGGCCTCGTCTTGGGTGGGCGTGACAGAAACGTAGGTGAAGCAGGTTTTCTGATACCCGAGGAGGATCACGCCAACCTGACCGCGCCCGTGCTGAAGTTCGACCCCGAACCGACGCAGGGCGCGGCGGTGGAAGCCGAGATAACTGGCTGCGACCACTGGCAATGAAGCGATGAGCAGGGGGTGACCAGTTGTTCCACTGGTCCGAAAGTTGATCATGCGCGCGGTTGGTATCCCGTCGGGAACGAAGTCGGCGATGTCACGGCCTAAGTCACCTCGATCAACGGTAGGCAAGCGATGAAAAGGAGGAACTTCAGAGGTGGCGGCAGCGCGGCGGCGAAAATAAGGAACGTCGCGCAGGCAGGCTTTGACAAAGGTATCGCGCCAAGGCGGTTGTTCATTGCTGGCGAAGCTTAGTGCTGCAGTGAGCACCGAGTGCTCGTGCACGCGTACCTGCTCCACCTCGGGCGCGAGGAGGCGGTTGCCGCTTTCATTGTGGAAACGGGGTGCGCACGGATGTTCGCGGAGCCGGTTCAGCATGCATCGCCCTTCCTCGGTGAGAGTAGGGTAGCGATCATCGTCGGTGGAGACAATCGGGTCTACTCGCGCGTCCATTTGTCGGCTGATTCTTCGGCAGCTTTGCGGGCAAGAGCAGCACGGATTTCGCGTGCTCTCCGTTCGGCGGCCTGCGCCGCTTGCAGGACGCGCTTGCGCTCCGCGGAACTGAGGCTCGTCAGGCGGTCCTGGGCTTGGGCGACCGACTCTCCTTGCGGACGCAGGTCCCAGCGAGCCAGAACAAGCCTTACCAGTTCTTCACGACGGTGAGGATCGACCACGAGTTTTTGTGCGGAGACTTGCTCGGCCAATTCATCCACGGTTTCGCAGAACAACGTGGTGGCGATGTGAACGGTTAGAGGGTGGCTCTGTAGGGAATTGTCGGTAAGTAACCACGCGATCAGGAGGGCGACGGCGTGGTGGTTCCTCGTTGTCGCGCGCGTTGACGCGTCGAAGCGTTCGAGCACTGACGACGCTGGGATGAGCCCATAGTTTCGTTGAAGGTCTCCGACCACGGCGGCCACCACAGTTTCGCCGCTGTCGTTGTAGCGTGGGGGAGCCGTGAATTCAGCGGGCGTTTCCAATACCCGGCGGAGAAGCGGTTCGAGAGGAGGGCCTTCTTGTTTCACGAGGACTGAAAGGAGAATTTCTGACACACCTGCGTACTCAGGCAATCATTACAGGCTAGTGGACGTTGACGATCTCGCGCTGCTCGAAACACATGAGAAAGCTGCGCGAGCGAGGACGATGAACGAACCGCGTTCGTAGCGACCCCCAAAAGATCGGACGTAAAGCTACAGGGGGAAACCCGGCCTCCTTCGTCGATGAAGAGAAAGCGCTGACCCGGACCGCAATCAGCGATGGGAATGCGCCGGTTTTGACTGGAAGCAAGGATGCGCTGCAGGTACGCCTCGCCTCCTACCAGACGAACTCCGCGCGCGGCCAGTTGCGTTCGTAGGGAGGGAATCATTTCGACGAAGCGAATAGCGTCTTCAGCAGAGAGTCGCTCGGTGGGATAAAACTCAGGACGGTCATTTCCGCCAAGTTGGTTGAAAGAAATCTCTTGGATTCCCCAAGAGGCGAGCTCTGTACATAACCGGGGAAATTCCTTCCACGTCGATTGCATGATGACCGCATTCGCCCGAAGCTTTGGACCGACGTGAGTGGTATGGATGGACTCAGCGAGCTGCGAAACGTGGCGACGCAAAAAGGCATAGCCGCCGGGCCATCCTCGCAATCGGTCGTGGGTTTCTCCGGGAGCGTCGACGCTGATGGTGATCTCCGTGTAAAGCTCGTGGAGGAGAGACTGAATTTCCGGACGCGAGAGCAAAGTTCCGTTGGTAGTCAGGCTCAAACTGAGGCCGAGCGAGGCGCAATGGCGGCTTGCTTCGGTGAGCGCTGGCCAAAGCAAAGGTTCTCCTCCGAGCCAACTGATCAGCACCTCGCGTTTCGTGTCACGGCTCCAGGAAGCCAAGACCTCGCTGAAGGCGTGGACCTCGTCTGTCGTGGCTGAGCGGCGACTGCGACGGAGCCGACGGTCGTAGGCGCAAAACGAACAAGCCAAGTTGCACGCTTCGTGCACGCGCCACAGTACGACCAGTGAAGGGGCGGGACGTTGTATGGGGGAGCGCGCCTTCGGGACAGCTGCGTTTACGTCTGCCAAGGGAAGGCCCGCATCGATAAACGCAGATCGAAGCGAGTTTGGCCCGCTTTGGGCAGGACGAGTAAAAACTGTATCCGGCGACTCCGTGGAAAGAGGTATCATGCGCGCGTGAGATCTGGGGAGGACACCGGCTCCGCGGGTCCGAATTTCTGTCGGCTGAACGCGCGAGCGAAGCTCACGAGGTCTTCCCAGGTAGAAACCGCATGCACGTTCCATCCCTGAGCGGCCTCGGCTTTCTTAATCGTGATGAGGGGAGAGCTTCGGTAGCCGTGCGGGTCGGCAGAACGCCAGTTTTCAGGAAGATTGAGGACCAGTGTGCCGCCACCGCGAGCTCGATCCAAAGCCTCGGCAGCGAGAGAGAAACCAGAGTTTCCCTTTTCATCGGCCTCGTCGAAAAGGGTGGAAACCCCGTCGTCGGAAATCACCATGACGTGGACGGGGCGTTCGCTTGCGCGGCGTTGCGCATACGTGTCACGCAGGAGGTGAAGTGGGAACTGCGTTCCGCCGCCGAAGAAGCCTGTGAGCACGCGCAGAATCGCCGTCTCGTCCCGGCAAAAACCAGGCGTGGTGATAAATTGGCGCTGTCCACTCCAAAGCGTGACTTGCACGCGTCCACCCGCGCGTAACGCCGACAGGCAGAGGATGGCGCCGGCCAATGCGAGATAAGAGACCCGAATTTGCGGGTTGGGCATCGACCCCGAGCTGTCCACGTAAAGATCGAGGTCCAAGGGGATCGTTTGCGGAGAACCCCCTTCGGCCACGCCCCAGGTACGTTGAACCGTGGTGAGGCCAGGAATGATCTTGGGGCTGATCATGACACTTTGCAGCCAGTCAGCGTGATCCCAGGGTTGTCCTAGATCCCAAGGCTCCAGCCCCTCGGGGAGCGGGTCATTGCCCTCGGGACGACGCCGCGATGGGAAACGGATTAAATAAGGCGCGGCGCGTTCTCGATAATACCGAACAGCGACCTCATGTGCGGTGAGGGACAGACCTGCCGAGGTCAGAATGGCTCCATATTCAAATGGTTCTCGAGATTGCCCGCCCACCCGATCCGCAGCGCGTGAGGCCAGTGTGGGTGGGGTCGCGGGCGACGCGGTTTCCTGCGCAGCCGAAAGATCTCCATTGTCTGAGAGGGACGGGTCCATCGCGGGGTGAGGGCAATCGCGTTCGTCGCCGTCTTCGCCGACCGCGCCATGTGGTTCCCCGCCGACTCCAGCGGTACGCGTATCGTGCCAAACCGTCATGGACTCGGTTGCCTTTTTGTCTGTTAGGAGATGGGGAAGGAGCAACGCCGCGAAACGTCCGCTGCCGCGCAGCCAGTCCCGAGCATAACTACGAATCAGACGAGCACCTAGCCAGGCGTCCCCCTCCATCCGGTCATCGGTACTCCCTCCTCCCAAGCTCCCTCGATCGAGCGACCAAAGGATTTCGTAGATGCGTAGGTATAAACTCCCTACTGCGCTCGGCTTCGAACCGGAAGTTTCGCTTCCCAGCTTCCGATAAATGTCTGCCAGACGGAGACCTTCGCTGCGCTGGAGTCGATCATTGATCAGCAAGTCGGTGTAGAGATTGGCGACGAGAGGAGCGTGCGCTTCCACGGTCGGCAGTGCCCAGCGCATACGGGCGAGCGTGCGTAGGTGGTCGGTTAAGGTCGCGGGGGCGAGAACGTGATGACCAATTTCGTGAGCAAGGATTTCGACGGCGTAGTCATCCAACCCGCGAGCGGCGATTTCGGCTAGGTTGATCACGACAGCCTGATCTTGCAGGCGAATCATGGCGAAACTTCCCTGCAGGCCTTCCTTCTGCGCCTGAGAGGTCGTCAGGCACAGCTCGGGAGGACGTAGGCGCGTGTGACGACTCCACTGCTCAAGCGCTCGCGGCCAGGCAGCGGACCACGACTGGTGCAACGCAGCAAGAGGAGCGGCAGGCGGGGGCAGTAGCGTGGACATATTCTACTGACCCGGTGAGCCGACGATCAAAAGGATGTGATGCGTGGCGCGGGCGGTGAGCGCCATTGCCGGGGAGCCTTCGGCGAACGCGCACGACGTAATCCGCCCGTAGGAAGCCAGATCGAGCGTGTGTGAGTTCCAGGAAAGTGTGGTTCCAGAGAGGCGAAAGCCCTGTGGGAGAAAGCTCGATACACCGAGGATGGGCGGGGGGAGATCGGCGGTGGAGATCCGATGAAAGGTCGCACCGAAGGCATCCGCGGTCAGCAGCCACGCTTCGTCTCGGCTGCGGGCGACCCACTGGTTTTGCCACCTTTGGATCACCGGTGGCTCCGGGAAAAGTCCGCCAAATCCGCGGAAGGCACCGGCGTGTNNCGTGTCGGACGATACTTAAGCCGGGTCCGCGCTCTTGCTCGCCGGGGTTGAACCAAAGATCGTGTTGAAAGCGCTGGTGGAGCGCTGGCCAGGTTACGGTGGACGAGGAAGCGAAAATGCGAGAAGCGAGGCCGTCAGGCAGACGCGCTGCCGCAGCGAGAGCGCCGGTGCGATAGTGAGCGAGACCGCATTTCCAGGCGACGACTTGGCCCAGATGCAGGAGGTCGTCGACACCTGCCGTCGTGGGAGCCAATCGAGTCATCTCCTTGACCCACTCCTCGCCCTGCGCTGACGAAAACGAAGCCAGCTGGCAGGCGGCATTGGTCAAGGTGGAGAGTACGCGTTCCGGGGCCAAAACCAGAATATGGCCGACGACCGGGAGGAGGTCACGCCACGCGNNCGACTGAACGTTTTCCGCCGCCGTCACCAAAGGATCTGCCAACTCGCGTAGGACCGCGCTGAAGCGCTCGGCATTCAGATCCGGAAACTGCAGGCGAGCCTCGGCGTACCGTCGGTTAAAATCGGTGCGACCCGAAGCGAGGAGTTGGGCCAAAAGCGGGCTCACGAGATCAACGAAAACGCGGTCAGCGCTGGAAGGCTTGAGGAAATTGTCACTGAGTTTTCAGCCAACGCAGGTAGTTGGTGTAGCGCTGGTGGAGATACTTGAGCTGGAGGAGATCATCGTAGAGATGGCCGTACAGTTTGCCGCCGCGACTGGAGTCATTGATCCACCGCTCGATCTTGGTTAGCCGTGCGCGCACNNCTTCGCGTTCGGGAACTCCGTCGAGACCCTGGCGAAACTCGGCCGCGAGTTGGCCAACAGGGTCATCTCGGTCAAGGTCGAGTCGGTCGTAGTCGGCGCAAGAGAGGTCAAACAACTTGCGGAGCCAGCCAATCCGGTCCTGGCGCAGCGGAGCGTTTTCAGGAGCATCAAAAAAGGGTGCTTCGAGGTCGGGATTGAGTTTGGCGTGGAGAACGAAAGGTAGAACTTGGCGCACGTCCTCGAGTTCAACCGATTTTCTCCCGCGGAAATAGGCCATGGCCTTGGAGAAGATCAGGAGCGTCATGAGGTTTCGGACCGAAAGACCATTGCGGGTCTGGCATCCGAGATCTTTGAGGCGGTCGCGTCCGTTGTCTTGACTCGTTAGGGTGGACCAGTCGGAACCCGCTAAGCGCGCCGTGTCTTTGGTTTTGTATTCGAATTGGGCTCCCCCCAACTCACAGAACTCGAATTGGCTGGCGAAGAACTCGAGGCGACGGCGGATGTCAGGAGGAAATTCCACTGCGCGGATTTCATTCTGGAGGCGATCGATCTCCGTTTCGGTGAAGATGATGCTTGGAGGGACCACCTCTTCTGGACGCAGATTATCTTCGATTCGGGTAAGCAGTTCACCGAGGAAGCGGGGATTGAAGGCCAGCGCTTGAACAATCACATCAATGCGGTCGCGCAGCGCTTCGATGACCTGATAGGTCCCGCCGCCCTGGTCATCGTTGGCCGTGAGGTACCAGGCGGAGTCGGGGCATTCGAAAACTTGGTCGAGAAGTTCTGCATAGCCGTCACCCATCACGGTGAGCAGGGCGCTTTGCGTCCGCGTGGGGATGCGGTTGTATTCGTCGATGATCTTGACGCGCATACCAANNTTGTACTCGTCGATGATCTTCACGCGCAGCCCCAGCCACTTGCGCCAGGCGATGCGGATGTCTTCCATTTTTTGAGCACCGACCAAATCTGCGGGTAACGGGTTTCCCAGCAGATCGGCGATGGTCATCTGCGGATGGCCGTGCTGCATGGCGCGGCGTACTTCGCGCACAGGGTAGCCCGCCAGTACACCCATCAGCAGAGCGCTGGCGGTTTTGCCGCGACCCGGTCCGCCGATGAATAGGCATTTCCGTCGCGTGGCAAAGGCGAGAAGAGGGAGAAGGACGAAGCTGGAATAACTTTGGGCGGAGGGGAGTGAGAGTCGGCTTTTGCTATCTCCAAGGGTATACTCGGCTGCGGGCCCTTCGTTGTATTCGATGTCGTAGTGCGGGCTGATGATCGCCGAGTTGACGATCCAGAAGTAAGCCTGCCGCAGTTTCTCATCCAGCGCTGGTATACCCGCCGGAGACGATGCCGCGTCGGTTTTGCCCAAGGGTCCCCGGTAAAGATCCGCGACGTCGAAGGAACGCGGAGACGTGTCGGGTTGAGGATTGGTGGGGGCCTGGGAAACTTTTTGGAATAAGGAGAACGCCGCCATGGGAAGAGGGATGAGGACCGTACCTGCGCTTCGTTCGAGAACGCGCTCGGTTGACTGACCGAGTCGATGGTAGTGAGCTCCCGGTGATCGAGTCGAGAGGACAACCTGGTCCCCGGGTCAACTGGCCCCCTGGGCGCAGGATGCCACTCCTGAAGGACATGGGAAAACGATCGACGACTAGGATCATAGCGAACAATACCACATACGCTAGGTTTCGTTATTTACTTACTGATAAATAGATAGAGCTTAGTTGCGTCAGGTGCTGACGCTAAAGTCGACTTCTTGGTTTACTAAAAGGGTAAACGGACTCATATTAACTGACCGATGAATGCTGTGTCTGCTGGTCCGGCGGTAGTGACCGACGTCGAACATTTGGAAAGTCAATCTGCCGAACAGCGTGTGCGATGGGCGCTTGAGACCTTCGGTCCCCGTTTGGTGCTGACCACCAGATTTGGGATTCAGTCAGCGGTGATGCTGCACTTGGTGACACGCGTGGCGCCGGAAATTCCGGTCATTTTTGTCGATACCGGGTATCTCTTTCCAGAGACCTATCGTTTTGCTCGCGATTTGACCGAACGGTTGGGCCTCAATTTGAAGACGTATGTGCCGCGTGCGACCGCCGCGCAACAAGAGGCACTTTACGGAAAACAATGGGAGCAGGGTCTTGATGGGCTGAAACGGTACAACCTGATCAATAAAGTTGAACCCATGGACCGGGCGATGCGCGAGCTCGGTGCGACAGCTTGGCTAGCCGGTCTGCGACGGGTGCAAGCGTCGACCCGAGAGAACCTCAAGGTGGTGCAGGCTCAAAATAAGGTGACCAAGATCCATCCGATTCTCGATTGGGATAACCGGAAGATCCACCGGTATTTGACGGAGTTCGATCTGCCTTATCACCCCCTGTGGGACCAAGGTTATGTCTCCGTGGGAGACGTCCATAGCACGTCAAAGTTGGAGCCGGGGATGACAGAAGAGCAGACGCGTTTTGGCGGCCTGAAACGGGAATGCGGCCTTCACGAGGAGAGTGGGAAGGGCGATTTCCAAATTTAACGGAGAGATTGCTGAAGCTTCGCGGCAGGGTAACTGGGGTTGTTTTGTTTAACTCCTTTGCTGAAAGGGGTTAATGTTCAGGATTTTCCAGCCCGCTTAGGGTGAAGCCACTAGAGATTCCTCTTGGGTGAATGCCGCTTGGTGTCGATTGACGCCGCATGGCAGTTGCCGCCCTTCGCTCCTCTTGGCCCGTGCTCCTTCTCGGGGGCTTGGCGCTGCTTGAGCCAGTTTCGGCGATCTTTGGGGGCGGCTTTACTCGTCTAGCCTCGTGGAGTTGGGTCGTATTGGCGGTGGGAAGCCTTTCGGCCGCGTGGTACCTGATCCTTCAGAGACTTTGGACGGCAGCCAAAGCACGACACGGCATGCTTCTTCTGGTTTTCTTGGGTGGGGCCTGGCTTACGTTTGGGCGCCTTGCTGATACCTCATCGTTTCCGGTCAATCGCGAAGCCACCCAGCAGGTCGCGGCGGNNGGCGGGACTCGAAGCGTGGCAGAAGCCTGATCTCGGCTATCATGAGACCGCCTTTCTGAGCGGCAGTTATCCCACGCGTCAGTACTTACTCCTGGCGATACCCGCAAAGCTCTTTGGGCGGGAATTGGTTCCTCTGCGTTTCGGGTATGCGCTGCTTTTTTTCACCGGTTGGGCGCTCTTTCTCGTGACCTTGGGGCAACGTTGGAGGGGTGCGGAAGATGTGAAAGCTGAGCAGGCTTCGCCGTTACCCGTGCTGGCGGCGCTCACTGTTTTTACTTTTCCCTTAGTCACGCATTGGTTGTTCAACTACGAGCAGACGATCGTCCCGTTGTCGTTGACGTTGCAGACGGTGGCCTGGGCGATCGATATTTCGGTGACGGGAAAAAGGACCCGCCTGATTCCGTTGGCGTGGAGTGCCGGGATGCTTGGGACCTGCTACAGCACGGGGCTCACCGTATGGGGACTGTGCCTCTTATTAGGAGGGGCGCTCGTGCTGTTTTGGCGTCACGCTCCCGTGGCGAAGCGCGAGGTCACGCGTGGGCAGTTTGCGGTCACACTCGCTTACGTGATTTCGATGGGGGTATCCACACTTTGGACCATGCGGCTGATTTTGCCCGGAAAGTTCACTACCCGGACCATCATTTCGGAAGAGCCCATGGCCACAGAAACCTTTTGGCAGCGTGTCCAAGAAGGCTTTCAAGCGCTGCTGCATCACCCCTTTTTTCCATTTTTCCATCCCTTTCTGGCGTTGGCGTTTTTACTGCCTCTGATCGTACTGGTGGCCCGCAAGCCTTCGCGAGCGACGTGGGTACCGACGGCGCTGTGGATGTGGATGATCGTGACGATCGTCGCTGCAGTGACGTTGCGTGGCTACTGTCATCGTCCGCCCCCCTTCGATCTGCATCGAGCGATGGTGATCGTGCCCTTCCTTATTCTATTAGCGGGTGATTTTTGGCGTTCGCTCTTGCGTGCGCGATTGGAACTGTGGACCGCACCGCTTCGACTTTTCGCGGTGGCCCTGGGGGCAATCGCAGTGATCCAGGCTAACGACATCCGGGACCCAGCGAGCTATCAGCCGTATAAGTCCGACACGGAAGCTGGATTCTTGAAGCAGGTGCTCTCGTTCCGAAATCAGCTGGAACAGAAAGAGACGACCCCATGCACGATTTGGGTAGATCACACCCTACCGACCTGCGCTGGGTTTCACGAATACTTAGGGTACTTTTTTCCAGGAGCGACCTTTCGGCGAGAACGACCGAATCTCGAGGAGTTAGAAAAGACGGGGCAGCCCTTTGCGGCGCTCGTGCGCGACGGTGAGGAGGAACATCGGGCGCTGCTCAACGCGCGGCTTTCGGCGGAAGTGCTTCCGGGCGCTCCGCAACTACCTCATTTGCCCAAACAGTATCTGATGGTTTTCCAACGTTCGGGGACGGTTATTGTACCCTAGTTATGGATACGAAGTCCAAGGCCGCCGTGTGGGCGGGAGCCTTTTTTCAGACGAAGGTGGCGCGAGCCCGTTTGATCGTGTGGCTCGAAGGAATCACGCTTCTCTATGTCAGCCTTCCGGTGCTAATTTGGATCTGCGGGTGGCTGATGCTACCTTTGGCCGTCATTCTGGCGGTTGGGTTGGTAGTGGGGTTGGGGTTGGCTTGGCGGCAGACTCGAGCCCATTTTAAGACGTCTGTCGTGCCCGTGGATGGAGAACCGACGACCCTCCCTGTGTGGGCGTTAGTGGGAGCCGCTGGCGTGGCATTTATCTGGGCCGTTTACTCAGGGGCGGGCGGCTTTACTTATCACAATCTCGATTGGCTCAAGCACTTTGCCGTCCTGAGAGACCTAATGACCTCGCCTTGGCCGGTGGTGTATGCCGCGGAAGGAAAAGGCGTGCCGCTCGTGTACTATCTCGCTTACTACCTCCCGGCTGCGACGGTCGGATCTGTGTTTGGATGGTGGTGGGGCTGCTTTGCGCTTCTCGTGTGGACGTGTTTGGGGGCGATGATCGCGTGCGGTTGGTTTGTCATTCTCGTGGGGGAGAAGCCACTTTTAGCGGCGATATATTTCATTGGGGCGAACGGCCTGGATTTCATTGGCGAGCGCTTAGTGACGGGGGATCCCATATCGGGCGGACTGGCCCACCTCGATTGGTGGGCGGGTTGGACCTTTCTGAATTTTCCCGGACACTATTCTCAGATGGTGTGGGCGCCGCAGCATTCTCTGGCCACGTGGTCGGTGACCGGATTGCTTGCTGTGCAGCTTTCGGCCGGTCGCAACTTGGGGCATGCGGGCCTTCTCGCTACTCTCGCAGGCTTTTGGTCACCGTTCTCGGTGATCGGCATGGTACCGCTAGCCTTGTACGCTGTCGTGAAAGAAAAAGGACGAGGACTGGTCTCGTTTGCGAACCTGATCGCGCTTCCTCTGATGGCGGTCAACGTCCTGTTCTTGTCCGCGTTGACCACTCCTTTTCCGCAAGGCTGGGTGATGCACGACGTGAGGCAGGAGTGGCCTCGGTTTGTGCTCTTCCATGCGTTGGAGTGGGGGATCTTTATTCTTTTTGCGAGTGAGCTTCGTCGTTCGCGAACGCCCGCCTTGCGCGGAATTTTTTGGACTGCGTTGGTCGGTCTCGCGCTTATTCCGTGTTATCGACTGGGGTACTTCAACGATTGGTGCATGCGAGTGAGTATTCCGTCGCTGTTTCTGCTGTGGGCAGGCGTGGGACGATCCTTGCTTCGGGCGCCTTTTACCACGGAGTCGCGCGTGCTCCTGGCGTTATGCTTCTTTGGCGCCATGGGAGCGTGCTACGAAAGCTCGCGGAGTTGGTTTAGCCGAGGTTCCGAACCGCCCCCGATGGAGCACTTCGAATCCATTCCGCATATCGAGGCGGACTTTGCTCGGCAGTATCTTGGTAATGAGGACACATTTTTCTACCGGTACCTCGCTCCAGACTACGTTCCGCACGAACTTCCACCCAAAAAGAAGTAGCTCCCAGGCGCCTACGGAGAACCCCGATCACCCCTGGGCATAAAAAATCCGAAGGAGTCTTCACTCCTTCGGATCGATTGAAACAGATAAGCTCCCCGCTAAGGGTCAGACCTTATCGACGATGCGGTCGGCCAAGCCGTACGCGATGGCTTCTTTGGCGTTGAGATAAAAGTCGCGATCGGTGTCG
>DKKJ01000108.1 GCA_002455175.1 Opitutaceae bacterium UBA6669 | reverse complement strand
GTTCATGGCGAAAGGGCTGCCGCTTAAACCAGATCAGCGAGAGCTTGCGGGCAGGTTCAGAATCGATGACGGTGAATTATGAAAATTAGACTAAATTGACAACTTAGATACTTTTTGTCTATTAAAGCCACCATGTCAACCTCAAATCCAGGGCCCCCACCTGCAGAAGATTCGAAGCGCGCCTTTTTGCTCGAAGCGGCACTGGGGGTTTTTGCGCGCTACGGCTATCGCAAGACGTCCATGGACGAGGTCGCACGAGCCGCGCAGATTTCCCGCCAAGGCCTCTACTTGCACTTCCCCAACAAGGAAGAGCTCTTCCGAGCCACGGTGCGGCACACCATGGAAAGCTCCCTTTCATCCGCAAATCACTGCCTGGCGCGGTTGGATTTGCCGCTCCCGGACCGGCTAGTCTCTGCCTTCGACGCCTGGGTAGGCCACTACATTGGGCGCTTCGCTGCCGACGCTGCAGATCTGATCGAAGCCGCGGAAGGTCTGCTGATGACCGAGGTGCTCCAACACCAAGCGCGCTTCGCCGACACACTGACCGAATGCCTGCGCGAGGCGGGGATCGCTGGAGCGTACAAAGCCACGGGCGTCACACCACGTGACGTCGCGAACACGCTTCTCGCCACCTCCAAGGGCCTGAAGCACCTCTGCCAGACCCGCGAAGCGTTCCTCGAATCTTTCACCGTTGCGGTCCGCATCGTCTGCACGCCGCTGGCGAGCTGATAAGTGAGAACACCTAGGTGAGGCTGTCCCGAAATATCGCCGCTCAACGCGATTTAGAAATTCGGAATGCCCAAAAAACACCGGCAGAGAGGCGGTCTCGCGGCTGTCTCAGAACCACCGCGATAGATCCGTCTCACGAGCGAGGGAGAACGCTAGCGTCCGTCTCCGGTGGAGGGACCCGCTCCTTCGGGTCTGGATCGAGGTTGGAGAAGGAAGGTGCCTGGTGGCGCAAAGTGCAGGTGCGTGACGTACGGGCGCAGTGACGCGATGGGCGTCGCCGAGACTCGATGGAACGAGTCCCTCCAACGGATAAGTGGCAAGCCATGGCGTGCGGCGACGCTCTAAGATAGCCTGAGCCGAGCTGCCGTGATCTAATGGTCACTCACCGCTGACTGAGCTTTGCGGGACTCAACTCGGTCGACGCGTATCCATCGTAGCACCACCGACTCACGGTTTTGAGCCGGGTTCACTTAGCGAGACGGCCTTGATTGGATGAAGATTGAGCAAATTCTGATGCCAACCTTTCACGGAGGGATGAAGAAGGTACTTAGAGGTGTAGAAATAGAGAGGAATGACTGGCATCTCCTCGTTGAGAATCGCGTTCGCTTGATGGAAGAGCTGGATACGTTTTTTTGGATCGAGAGCGTTCCGAGCGGCCAACGCGACGCGATCATACTCTTGGTTCTTCCAGCCGGTATGATTGTTGCCCGAGTCAGAGAGCAGCAAATTACTGAACACGGTCGCGTCTTGGTACGACGCCACCCACCCCGCTCGCGCCAGGGCAAAATTCTGTTGCCGGCGATTTACCAAGTAGACCTGCCACTCTTGATTGGTCAGTCGGAGTTGCACCCCGAGGTTTCGTTGCCACATCTGCTGCAGCGCCTCCGCGATGGCTCGATGTGCTTCCTGGGTGTTGTAGAGAATCTCCAATGATGGGAATCCTTTTCCCTCCGGAAAACCCGCTTCCGCTAAAAGCCGCCGCGCTTCCGTGATATCTTCCGTAAACACTGGTCCCTCTTGGCCATCAAGCGCTCCCGCTTGAATGAACGAGTACGCCGGCGTCTCATTGCCTTGCGTCACTCGCTCCACCAACGCCCTTCGGTCCAGCGCCAAACTGAGTGCTCGACGCACCCGTGGGTCATTCAACGGAGGCTTCGCCACATTGAGTTCGTAATAGTAAATCGCAAGAAATGGCGCAAGCTGTAGTTCTGGCGCCTGGCGAGCACGCAACGTGGGAATAAGATGAGCAGGCACCGTGCTCGTGACGTGAAGCTGGCCATTGCGAAACGCCCGTTCTTCCGTATCCACCGATTCGATCGGAAGGTAGCGCACGGCATTGAGCTTCACCGCAGAACGATCCCAGTAGTGAGGATTGGGTCGAAGTTCCAGATGACTCGCATTCCGCCAAGCGTGCAAGGCGAAGGGACCATTCGAAACGACATTACCCGGCTTGGTCCAAGCCGTACCGCGTTGATCCATGGCTCCATACGCCTCGATGGTCACACGACTGACAGGGAAAAACGTATTGTGCGTCATTAGCCCAAGGAAATAAGGCGCAGGCTGCGACAGTTGGACGGTAAGGACCCGATCCGTCTCCGCCCTCACCCCGACCTCTGACCAACTTACTTGACCTGCGTGAAAAGCCGTGGCGTTTCGAATATCATCGTAGAGATAGGTGTAACGATTTCCTAACTTCGGCGATAACACGCGACGCCAAGCGTACTCGAAATCATGAGCTGTCACGGCCTGCCCATCCGACCAACGGGCGTTCTCACGAAGATAAAACCGATACTGACGTCCATCCCCTGATATCTCCCACCGCTCCGCGACTCCGGGAACAATTGCCATCGTCCCCGGCTCGTAGGCGGTGAGTCCCTCGAACAATCCCATCAAAATGCGGTACTCCGGCAGCCCAGTCACCACGTGCGGGTCTAGATCTTCTGGCTCAGCGCCGTTCCCGATCAGCAGCACTCCTTCCCTAATCCCTTTCTCCACGTCCGACTCCTTGCGCCCACATCCTGTAGAAAAAAGTGACGCCAGGATCAGAACGATTGAGCTACACAGAGAGCGGAATAAAAAGGGAGACATACAGTAAGGTCGTGCCAATACGTCGGGCGCCAAGATTCAAGGCGGCAAACACGCGCGCCCCTTGGTCAAAGCATGCGGTGTGGATCCGTCGCAGGAACAGTCGAAAAACAGGCGTGAGAAAAATTCTCACGCTCTCCACTACGGCTCCATCTCTCGGATCCACCTGACTCAGGGGCGCGACCGGAAGCGACCCTAGATCAACGAATCCCGAGAAGCTGCCGGGAAGGCCCGTGGCTCGGGTCACTCGCCAACGCCCGGCGTGCCGCCGCTTCAGCCCCCGCTCGATCTCCCTGACGCAGGAGAATAGTCGCCAAGGCATAGGAGTAGTCAGGCACGCGCGGTGCGAGGGTTTCGGCCTTTCTCAAGGCATTCATCGCTTCGGGCAGCCGTTCCCCTTGCGCGTAAAGTAAGCCCAGATTGTACCAGGCGCGGTCATGGGAGGGATTTCTCTCTACCGCCATCCGTAGCGACGTTTCCGCTTCGGCAAACTTTCCTGCTTCTGCATACGCCAATGCCGCGCGTAGTGCCGGCTCGGATTCGCTCGGCTGCAGAAGGGCTGAGCGATAAAATTGCGCACCCGCCTCCGCGCCCCGACCCAAAGCACTCAGGACGAGACCATGCGCGTCGAGAATCCCAGGTGAATGAGGATCCCACCCGCTTGCGAGGCGGATTTCCGTCTCTGCTTGCGGCAACAATCCTCGATTAGCCAAGTCCTGCCCCAGGCGAAGACGGCCGGCCGGCTGGTCCAGCGAAAGCGCTAGATAGCGGTCCAGCTCCACCCGCTCGGGTGATCCCGCCGCTAACTCACGAGAAAGTGCCCACGCCGCGTCAAGGCGGACCAGGCGAACCGGATCCTTAAGCAAGGGTCGCAGCAAAGGAAAAGAGGGTCCGTGCGCACTCAAGAGCCGGACTGCAGAGGACCGCTCCAGAGGGTCCACCGACGCGAGTCGGGCTCGTGCCTCTGTGATGATCCGCGAATCCACCGTCTGATAGGGAGACAGCAACTGCAGGTAGGTCGCCCGCCAGGCCGGAATGTCCTCATTCGCCAATAGCGTCANNAGAGCAACGCTGGCGCCGCATCAGGCCGGTTCGCCTGCGCCGCCGCCACCGCACGAGCCCGAGCTCGCTGGCGCGAGTCCATCTTGGAGCCATACCAGGCATCGGTCATCTCTACCGCCCAAGCCACGGTTTTGTCGGTGTGACACGAATTACACGCATTCGGAATTCCCAACTCCTGCGTCATCAATGGATCCGGCTTCAGCCAACCATGATCGTGCCGGGGAGAGCGCTGCATGTAGGTCGTAGTCGGCATGTGACAACTCACACATTGGTTGCCCACGCTTCCTTCCGCATGACGGGAATGCGTCAGCGGGTCGATGGGGACCGCACGGGCTCCTCCGGCCATCACACGTCCCGGCGTCGTGTGGCACTGCATGCACAGCGCATTATTCGTCACCGGCAGGATCGTTTTGTTGGTGTGAGGGTCGTGACAATCCATGCAAGTCACTCCTGCATGTCCCATCCTGCTGACCAACACCGACGTCCAATTGAAATCTTCGTCGCGTTGCTGCCCATCGGGATAAAACACCCCGGGTTCCGCCGGGAGAGTGACACGAAAATGATCGTGATAGGCATCGCCCGGTTGGAACGTGTCGGTCAGCAATTCATTGCGGGCATGGCACGGCGCGCAGGTTTGCATCATGACGTGCCGATCTTTGTTCACCGTGGGAGAAACCATCGCCTTGGCTCCTGTGCCGGATGCGGTCCCATGTCCAGGCGAGGTCGGGCCGTGGCATTGAATGCACCCCACCCCTTGCTCAACCCAAGGCGAATGATAGCGGTCAGTCGCTACGTCGTAGTTTTTCTGATACCCGGTCATGTGGCAATGTGCGCACATGGAATTCCAATTCATCCCCCGACCTGACCAATGCCCCCACTCATCAGGGCGTCGTTTCTCATCACCAAATACGCTGAACCATTCTTTCTTCGCCGGATCATAGGCCTGCTCATGAGGCTGCCAGCGTCCACCCTCCTGTTCGATAAGCGGCTGCCAGGATGGTTTGTTGCCCAAAATCATTTTGGCCACCGCAGCCTCGCCACGTCCCCGCACGTCTGGAAACGTCGCTAGCGCCCCAGTCCCTTCAGGTAAATTCGTGGCCAGTCGATTGGCCAAGGCATGATCTGTCTCCGACCACGCCTTGAAGATTTCCGCATGACAGGTCCGGCAGGACTCAGAGGTCTGTGCTGTCGCGTGAGCCACCGGAGTCTTTGCCAGCTCCTTGCTAGAAGTCGACGACGACATAGCGCGGCGGCACGCGGGTGTCACCACCAACGCGACCAACCAGAGAGCACAGTACACTCCCGTAATACGTCTAAACCAACGGGGCATCTCGCTCACGCATGGCGAGGTCAGAGCGCAAAGCCAATCCTTTCCTACGATGGGCTGCCAACGCCCCCTAGTTTCTCAACGAGGAAAGAAACAATTCTAGGTCTCTTAGTGCTTTCCCTCTTCCAAAACCTGCCGCACCGTCGCCGCGAGCTGATTGATATCGAAAGGCTTTAGAAGCATGTCGCGGATACCTAATTCCCGGATCTTCTCGCGGGTCAGGCTGGCGCTATATCCCGTCGTCAGCAGCACTGGCGTATGCGGTGAGATTTCCATAATGCGCTGAGCCACACTGGTGCCAGTCATCTCTGGCATAGTCAGATCTGTGATGACCAAAGCGTACTTCTTCGGATCGGCCGCGAACGCAGCAATGGCTTCGTTCGCGACGGTGTGCTCATCCACCGAGTATCCGAGGCGTTCGAGAATCTTTTTGCCCAACAACGCCAGAGACCATTCATCGTCGATAAGGAGAACGCGCTCTCCTCGACCGGGCTGCACCGCGGGATGGGGTCGAGCCTCGGCCAGGCTCTCCGAGACATGCGCTGGGAAATACAGATGAAACTGCGTACCCTCCCCTGGCTGACTGTACACCGTGATCACGCCCTCGTGACTTTGAACAATTCCGTGAACCACCGCTAAACCTAGCCCGGTGCCCTCTCCTGGGGCTTTGGTGGTGAAGAAGGGATCAAAAATCCGCGCAAGCGTAGCGACATCCATCCCATGTCCGGTGTCGCTGATCCCCAAGCGCATGTAGACGCGCGGCTGCAGCCCGGGATGCAGTGCGGCCATATCAGCGTCCACCTCAATTTGCTCGAGTACGGCAGTCAGCCTCCCTACCCGATCTCTCATGGCATGGGCAGCATTGGTAGCCAAATTCATAATCACCTGATGAATCTGTGTGGGAT
>DKKJ01000176.1 GCA_002455175.1 Opitutaceae bacterium UBA6669 | reverse complement strand
AAACCCAAAATCGCGGGAGTGGGTCTGGGTTCTACGTTCGGCCGGGTGATCGCCGATCTTGAGCCGAGTGCAGTCGTCGGGTTAGTCCCAGCCGCGTTTGGAGGCACCTCTATGGACGAGTGGTCGGTGGAGGGAAAGCTCTATGCTGACGCGGTGAGCCGAGCGAAAGAAGCCCTGAAGCGGGGCACGCTAGCTGGCATACTTTGGCATCAGGGAGAGGCTGATAGTGCGGAAGCCCAGGCGGCGGTGTATGCGGATAAATTTGCGGTGATGATCGCGCGCCTGCGACAGGATTTGGGTGCGCCCAATGTTCCGGTGGTCGTGGGGGAAACGGGTCGTTTTCGCGAAAGTCCCACCGCGATCAACGNNACAAGGTCCACTTTGACAGCGCGTCGTTTCGGGAACTGGGTCGGCGCTATGCGGAAGCGTGGACCGCTTTACGCGAAAAACGGTAACAGGAAATTTCGGGATAAAGCAGGTTGGGGCTAGTCTCTCACGACTCCGCTGCTTCACGGGATTTAGATGCTCGCGAAGTCAGGTCTTCTAGTAGGTGGGATACCGCTGCCTCCATGGCGCGATCCACACTCTCACGGGTAAAGCCTCCGAGATGTGGGGTGGCGATCACCCGCGGGTGGCGCACCAGTGCATTATTAACGGGAGGCTCTTCACGAAAGACGTCGAGAGCTGCGCCCGCGATGCATCCTGATTCCAAGGCATTGAGGAGCGCCTCGTCATCGACCAATTCCGCCCGAGCTGTATTCACGAGGTAAGCACCCCGGGGAAGGCGGGCGAGCGCGGGGGCGTCGAGGAGGGGCACACCCGTTTCTGGTGGCGGACAGTGTAGCGTGAGGAAAGACGAACCAGCGAGTAAGGCCTCGAGAGAAAGGAGAGTGACCGAACCGGCGAATTCAGGAGGCAAGGAGTTTAAGAAGGGATCGTACACCAGCACGGTCATCCCCAGGGCCTGGGCCAATGTCGCTACGCGCTGACCAATGTTTCCAAAACCCACGACGCCGAGCGTCTTCCCTTCGAGCTCCACCCCTGAGGTTCGTTCCCAGCGCCCCTCGTGCAGAGCGTGAGAACTTGCGGACACGTTTCGGGCCAGGGCTAGAAGCAATCCTAAGGTAAGTTCGGCTACCCCGCGGGCATTGGCGCCAGCGGCGGTTCGTACCGTGATGCCCAAGGCGCGTGCTNNATCGTATCCGTTCCGGTGCCATTCCGACTGATGACGCGCAACGTCGACGAGGCGGCGGCGAGGATGGCGTGGCTGATCGATTCGACTCCCGCTAAATACCCTTCACACCCGGGGAGGAGGGCAAGGAGCTCGGCCTCGGTCGGCTGACGGCCCGGGGGCCCAAGAATCACGTCGTGCCCTGCCGCCCTTAGGCGATCCAACGCAGGATGACCTCGTTGCGTGACAGACCGTGGGGTGACGAGAATGCGGGCCATGGGGAAGGAGGAAAAGCTGAAAGCGGAAAGCTNNCGGAGCGTGATCCAACCTGCGAGAGCGCACCCGGCGACGCCCGCGGCCATGGGCAGCGCGGTTCCGTTGTGAAACAATCCTACGAGAGCGCCGGCGGCTGATCCTACGCCGAACTGCAGTGTGCCCAGAAGGGCGGAGGCGCTTCCTGCGATTTCGCCAAAGGGTGCCATCGCCATCCCAGAAATATTGGGAAAGATCACTCCCGCGGTGGCCATTGAAAGGAAAAGTAGGCCGATGGTGACGGGGAGTCCGCCCCAATGGAGTGCCGTGAAAGCCAACAGAAGCAGGCCAATGACCGCATTCGAAAAGAACGCCACGGCGATCACTTGCTTAGGAGTGAAGCGATTGAGGAGCCATCGGTTGATTTGAGACGCGCCGATCATTCCCACCGCATTGAAACCAAAGACATAGGCGTAGTGCTGAGGGCTGAGGTGATACAGCTCGATAAAGACGAACGACGAAGCGGAGAGATAGGCGAAGATGGCGCCGAGAGTGAAACCTGAGGCAGTCGCGACTCCGAGGAATCGACGATCGGAGAGAAGTCTCGCGTAGTTCCGCAGAGCCAAGGACAGTCCCACGCGGGAGCGTTGGGAGGGTGGAAGCGTCTCGGGAAGCCAGGCGAGGACCGCTGCGGTGCAGAGCACACCTACGACCGCGAGCGCCCAGAAAATACCCCGCCAACCCATAAACGTTAGGAGTTGTCCGCCCAAGGTTGGTGCAAGGATGGGGGAGACTCCGAGAATCAACATGAGCACGGAATACATGCGCACAGACTCTTTTTCATCGTAGAGATCCCGCACCACAGCACGAGGAATCACCATGCTGGCCGATCCTCCTAACGCCATCAAAAGTCTGAAAGCCAACAGCGTGGGTAGGGAGTTGGCCAAAGCGCATCCGATAGCGGCCAGGGTGAACAGCACCATGCCTACTAGCAGGGGTCCGCGCCGTCCCCAGCGATCCACGATGGGACCATAAAAAGCCTGTCCGGCGGCGATCCCAATCATGAATACCGAGAGGGTGAGTTGGACCACACCGAGGTCGACGCCCACGTCACGGGCGATCCAGGGAAGCGCCGGCAGGTACATGTCGATCGCCAGCGGNNAACAACCAATAGAGTCCGAGCGTTAGCCAGGCCGGAGGGAGCAGTTCGAGACGAGACAGGTGCAGCGACGGTATCCACAGTGAAGGCGCACAGGAAGTGGTTCTCGCTCCGTCCTGCAACGTGGGAACTCAGCTTTGCGCGGACTATTTTGCTCGACGTAAAGCACGCGAGGGACTCCAGGCCGCGGATATTTCCTAAATGGATCGATCAAAAAACTAGAGCAGTTGCATGAGGGAAATTGATGAGAAAGCCGAGGGCAGAAACTGGGAGCTGAAACGCTAGGGCGTTTAAAACTAAACTGTGGCCGAAAAAGGAGCGCAGGCTTCCCGCCTACTTCCGAGCCGATGCAGGCTGGAAGCCTCCGCTACTTTTCGGCCACCGTTTAGTTTAAAACGCTCTAAATTTCCGCGTATGGGCATCGAGGTTGTTTACCTGTCACTCAACTCGCGACCACGCAATCTCGCCTTGCTGCCGAGGGGAAGCAGGGCTCAGCTTATCGGAGCCTATGACTCCGCTTGATAACCTTACGTCTGCCTTTGAGTGCCTCTGGGAAACCAAGATTTATCTCATGCGCACTATGGAAGGCGCGGATGAAGAGACTCAGGCAAAAGCCCGTGCGCTTCACCGCGAGGTCGCGGTGACGCGGGATCGGGTGCAAGCGCTTCTTATCGAATTGCTGGGGNNCGCTGACCTGCCCAAGGCATAACGCGTCGGATCGCGTCGGGCGGAGTGTCGGGAAAGGTCTTGCGGGTATCGTTTTCGCGCCACTTTCCGTCGAAATTTGGATTGGCCCAGCAGTAACGGCAGATGTCCATGCGGCCCATCAGGCGCGCATTGTACGTGTCCATGTAGTTCATCCCGATCGGAACCGAGAGATGCGGTTCCGCCATGACGTCAACGCCCTTGGCCTTCGCCGCACCAAAAACAGGGGGGCCGCAATAAGGAAAGATGGTGTCGTTAAAAAGCATCGGGCCGAAACAGTTGCAGCCCCCGGTCGCGGGTACGGTGTGCGATTTCTCGGCCGTGTGTTCCCAGAAGTGGGTGCCGTCCCAAAGCGCGATCTTGTTGCCATACTTGGCCCGGAATTCTTCAAGCAGCGCGTGTTTGTTGAAGTTGGCGTAGACCGACACGAAAAGTCGATCCAGGCACGCCATGCTATCATCCGTGATGCGATCGAGCAGTAGGCCGTTCGTCACCATGGTCATCCAGCCAATTGCGGGCGAGCGTTTCAGCCGACGCAGGCCTTCATTGAGGTGCTTCCACAGAAACGGTTCGCCGGGGCCGTGCAGCGAGAGGGAGCGGATAAAGTAATTGGAACGCTCCGTGTAGAAGAGAAAGCGATCCAACTGTTCGAGAGAAAGCTGGTACCCGCGGACGTGCCGCATGAGGTCTGCATGGGCGCAGAGTTCACAGTCATTCTGACAGGGAGAGGAGACCTCTAGTTTAAACTCGTAGATCGTCAGCATGAAGCAGGGGTGCCAGCAACGGGCGTGATGGGTTGGTGGCGCAGGGCGTGATGGAGGATCCGGCTGATGTCGATTTCCGAAAGACTCCCTTGGCCGACGATAGAGCGGGGCAAGACCAGGACTTGTTCTTCCAAGGACTCTACGAACCGAAGACGGAAATGGTCGGGGGCAGGCTGACCGTTGGCTTTTTCGAACGCGCTTTTGGGATCGCTGAGGGCTAGCTTCCGAAACTCCGGTTCCAGCATTGCCTTGCGGAAAATACGTCGAAGGGCTTCCTCCCAGCGCTCATTCGTCCATGGGTCGGTCATGGTCGGTATTCACGCGCCGGACGTCGGTGGGTCAAGCGGAGAAGCGCGACGGCGGAAGACGCTCACTCCAGGTTGGTGCGCGTTTTTTCCCCCCAGCCGTTTTACCAACTCCCAGGACGGATGGGTCAGGGCGATCTCTCCCGGGGTCTCGAAGAGAACCAAGGGGTCGACGGCGGGGTTCACGCAGTGGAGCACGTGACTCAAGAGTTTGAGTCCCAACGATGGGATCAATTCGTAGGGAGGGTCGATGAACACCAGTTCAACCAGGGGTTGCCCTTCGGGCGGAAGCCAGGAAAGGGCATCGCTTTGGGTGACGCGTCCCATGGTCTTGGATTCACGGCCGATGCTTTTGGCCACTGCTGAGAGGTTACGTTCGATGCAGGTGATCGACCGCGGATGCTTATCGACAAAAANNGGGCTCCGTTTACCCGCGCACCCAGGCTGGAAAAGACCGCTTGGCGCAGACCATCGGTGGCTGGGCGAACCACGTCGCCATGGGGAACGGTCAAGCTGATGCCCTTGGCGAGGCCGCCGCTAATTCGCATACAAAGAGTAAACGTACAACAAAAGGTGAAGGTGCTAGAACCTCTGAACGCGACAATTGCCTGCCGCTAAACGGCAGTCATTGGCAATCTGGTTGCTAGGGGAACACTGCTGAGAGGCCCCTTTTCCCTTACAGAATGCCTGACGATGCAACTCTGGTTTTAGAGAAGTGGCCTCCACTGTNNCCCGGTCGTGGAGCTTTTTAATTAGGCTCCTAACTATCTTATCCCTTCATGGACTTCCTGACCGTGCTCTGAAGTGATGAGGTGAGTTGCTGTTTTTTCTGCGTCCTGACCACACCATGAACCGTCTGCCTGCCATCGCCGCTCTCCGGCAAGCCGCTGCGCGTCTAGCGCTTGCGGTGATGGCTTGGAATGGGCTGGGTGAGGGTCGAGCGGAGGAGGGCAATTTTTGGCCCGCGTGGGTTGAGCAGCGGAATGAGCAAACTCCGAAAGTCGTCGAATCCTGGTCAGCGGTTGGACCGCTGTTTTTCAGTCGTCCGGACGCCGGCACGAGCCGTGGTTCGAGCACCGCTGAGCCGGGTCGGGTCGCTGGATTTCGGCCCTTCTATGTCTGGAAAGAGACTCACGGGGGCGAGCTGCGTGAAGCCTACGGGCTTTATCCCTTGCTCACCTATCGTCGGGGGGAGACCGGTTCTGAGCGGTGGAGCGTGCTCAACCTGATCAACTTTCAAAAATCTCCGCCCGCGCCGATCGATGAGGGCAAACCCGGGGCGGTCCCTTACCAGGGATTCGACGTCTGGCCGTTTTACTTTTCACGTTCCACGGGAAACGAGGCTTTGGATTACCGGGCGGTTTTTCCTCTCGCCGGCACGGTTAAGCACCGATTTGGGCAGGATCGTCTCTCGTGGGTCCTTTTTCCGCTCTACGGTCGCTTCGAGAAAAACAACGTTACCACCACCACGGCGCCCTGGCCCTTCATCAAGGTCATGCGAGGTGAGGGCAATTTCGGGAACGAATTCTGGCCGCTCTACGGGGAGCGCCACAAAGCGGGGGCTTATCACGAGCGATTCGTGCTCTGGCCTTTCTTCTACCAGCAGCGGCATAAGCTTTGGAAAGAACAACCAGATGAGAAGTGGGGTTTGCTCCCTTTCTACGCCCTCGACCGCAGCGAAGGCTACATCAGCGAGACCTGGGGGTGGCCCTTCTTCGGATACGTCGACCGCACCCAGCCTTACCGGTATCATGCGCGCCACTACTTCTGGCCTCTCTTGGTGCAGGGGCGCGGCGACGACCGCTATGTCAACCGCTGGGCACCCTTCTACACGCATTCGGTGATCAAGGGAACGGACAAACAGTGGATCGTATGGCCGTTATGGAGACGGTTGCAGTATCAGGAAAGTGGCGTCGATCAGACCAAGCGACAGCTTCTGTATTTCCTCTATAATTCCACGGAGCAACGGAGTCTCAGTAATCCCGCGGCGGCACCCGCGCGGAAGACCCACGTCTGGCCTTTGATTTCGACCTGGAATAATGGTGCTGGCCATCGTCAGGTGCAGTTGCTCAGTCCCTTCGAGGTGTTTTTCCCGCAGAACGAACCGGTGAAGTGGGTGTGGTCGCCCTTGGCTGCTATCTATCGTTATGATCACCGTCCGGACGGTGAGGTGCGTCATTCGGTACTATGGAATGGAGTGACTTACCACCGACGCCCTCAGCTGGAGCGCACGGCGTTTAACCTAGGGCCTTTGCTCTCCGTGGATTCCGGCCCGAATGAGCGGCGGGTGGCCCTGATCCGTGGTTTGTTCGGCTTCAAGCGAGGACCTGGGCAACGCGGATGGCGTCCTTTTTTCGGTGAATTCAAACGCGTGCCTTCCTCCGACACGTCTCCGACTCCATGAAACGCATCAACGCCCTCCTTGAAGCATTAGGTGGTGCCCTTCTCCTGGCGGGACGGGCCTTCGCCTCGCTTCCTTCGGCACCGCGCATTCTTAAGCGTGTGTCCGAGCAAGGCTATCTGATGGGGTACACAACCCTGCCAATCGTCACGATCCTGTGCTTCTTCATTGGCGCGGTGCTCGCGTTACAAGCNNCTTGCGTGATTTTGGGGCGAAGCAGCTCATCGGTACCCTTGTTGGAGAATCGCTCGCTCGAGAATTGGGACCCGTGATGGTGGCGATCTTGTTGGCGGGGCGCGTGGGCTCGGCCGTGACGGCNNCCCGCCGCATCGTTTGCTGGTCCTGCCACGATTGATCGCCGTGCTATTGTGCATGCCGATTTTAACCATGATCGGTAATATCATCGGTTGGTTCGGAGGCGCGATTGTGTGCGCTCAAGTGCAATCCATCGGGGTTCAGCCGGAGATGTATTTTCAAAGCCTGAAGCAGTACCTCACAGTGAAGGATATCATGGACGGGTTGATCAAGGCGGAGGTCTTTGGCTTCGTTGTCATGTTGATCGCTTGCTCGACGGGGCTAAGAACGCGCGGAGGACCGCGGGAAATCGGCTTCGCGGTCACAAAGTCGGTGGTCTATTCCCTAATCGCCATTCTTACCTTAGACTACTTTATCACGGGGGCACTTTCATGAGCGCATCGGCAATTCCTTCTTCTGACGGTTTCGCTTCCTCTCGAGCGGCCAAACCGCGTCGTCCGGTGTTAGCGCGGGATAACCGCAATGCCGTGTCGGTGCAGGTGGAGGCGCTTCATAAGAGCTATGGCGCACAGAAGGTGTTGACGGACGTCAACCTGGAGGTGAAGCCCGGCGAGATCTTCACGATCATGGGGCCAAGCGGATCCGGGAAAAGCGTGCTGCTGCGTCACATCGCGGGGCTGGAAACGCCTACTTCTGGGAAGGTGGGAATCAATGGGGAAGACCCGCGCCTTCCNNCGCTGGTTTTCCAAAGTGGAGCGCTTTTCAACTCCCTCAGTGTTTATGACAACCTGGCGCTGTATCCCCTGGAGCATCGGATTTGTCCGAAAAAGGAGATCCGTGACCGGGTGATGCGTGCGTTGACCATTCTCTCGATCGAAAACGCGGCGAACAAGTTGCCTGCGGAACTTTCGGGAGGGATGAAGAAGCGTGTGGCCATTGCCCGCGCCTTGGTGATGGAGCCTCAGCTGATCCTTTACGACGAACCGACCAGCGAGTTGGATCCCGTGATGAGCGCGACCATTGCGGAGATCATTGCGACGCTCAAGGATCAGTTTACCGTGACGACCATTGTAGTCTCGCATGACCGAGATCTTGCCATGACTATTTCCGATCGGATCGCGATTATCCACCAGGGACGTCTTCGCGCGGTGGATACCGCCGCTGCCTTGCAAGCCAGCAATGACAAAGTGATCAACGAATTTCTCAATCCGCGGATCGACGTCCGCAACCCACGTTTTAAACAATTGGAGACCGCTTAACATGACCAATGCGCAAATGTCGGCCCGTGTGGGCCTGTTTTTCATCCTTGGCGCCGCCCTCATCTGGGTGACGTTTGAAGCGCTGACCTCGGGTAAAGTTCGTCGCGACCGCGGCTACCGGCTGATTGCTCACTTCAGTAACTTGAAGGAGCTTAAAGCAGGCGACGAGGTGCGTATGGGNNCCGGCTGATCGCGCATTTTAATAATTTGAAGGAGCTCAAAGCTGGCGACGAAGTCCGTATGGCCGGGGTCAAAGTCGGTTCGGTCGCGGAGACACGCCTGGCCGGGCGACGTGCCGAGGCCGTGTTCTTGATCGATTCCAAGGTGCAAGTGGCCCAGGACTCGACTGCGACCATTGCAATGGCCGGACTTCTGGGGTCTAACTATGTTTCGTTCGACCTCGGCACGGAGGGCTCAGGGTACCTCAAGCCTGATAATGAGATCCGCACGGTGGATACGCCTGATCTCAACAAGCTCGTTTCTCAGTTGGGCGATATTGGAAAGAAGATTGACGGGGCGCTCAGCCAATTTACGGGAGCGATCAGCGGTTCGGAGGGAAGCGGCCCAGGACTCCTCAGCAAGATCGACAAGCTGGTAGATGAAAATAGCACCCGCGTCTCCGAAATCACCAGCGGGTTGCAGGAAATCACCGCAAAGGTGAACCGCGGCGAAGGTACCTTGGGTAAATTGGTCAATGACCCGGCGGCTTACGAATCGCTCGTTTCCACCCTCGGAGAGATCCGTTCGGCGGCGACGGAGGCCAAGACCTTCATCGCGAACACGCAGGGGATCGTCGATCAGGTGAAAAGCGGCAAAGGCACGCTCGGCGCTCTGGTGTACGACGAGGAGGCCGGACAGAATATCAAAATCGTGACCAATAACCTCCGCATCCTTTCCGAAAAGCTGAACAACGGAGAAGGTACCCTCGGGAAATTGATCAACGATGACAGCCTCTTTAAGGAAGCACAGGGCGTGATGCGCAAAGTCGACCGCGCCGTCGACGGCCTCGCGGATCAAGGTCCGATCAGTGCGGTGGGGGTAGTGGCAGGGGCATTGTTCTGAGTGGACTGTTTTGGAGGAGAGATAGAGGTAGCGCGTGGTTCGTGAGCACCGCGGAGTGTTGCTGATTTGACGGATTTGATAAGTTAGGGACGTGACGCCCACGTCCCTAGCCCAGCACAAAGCCAAACACCTCCTCAGCCACGTATTGGTGGCCGCGGGGGCACGTCGCTGGCCCGAGGTCGTTTTGGGGGAGAGCGGGGAGACTCCGACGGGGTTCTATGCTGATTTCGGTCTGGCAAGGCCTCCGAGCGACGAGGAACTCGCGGCAGTGACGGACGAGATGGCTCGACTGTTGGCCAACGGTCAATGCGTGAGGTCGCTCACACTGGCACCACCGGCAGCGCGCACGCTCTTTGCCCGACAACCCTGGAAGGCACAGCAGGTCGAGGTGTTGGCGGAATGCCAAGAGTCGGTGAACTGCTTTGAAATGGATGGGTTCTATGACCTATGTGACTGCATCCTAACCCAACCCCGCGAACTCCTGGCAGTTCACCCCGAGACGTTTACACTGACGCACGTGTCCTTGGTGGCCTGGGTCCACCGGGGGAAGGAACACTGGTTTCACCGCGTTTTTGGCGAGCTCTTTCCGGCTCCCGTTCCTTGCGGTTGTTGCCGGTAACGGCGGAGGACAGCACGTGCGCGGAGGTCCCGGACTGGTGCGTTGAGCGGGATGTGATGAGGAGACGGCGAGCGACGTTGGAGCTAGACATCAATTAACGCAAATTAATATAAAATACTTGCGGGAGCGGCAAGGACTGCTTTTATGCAGTTAAATTGCTTATGTGTCGCCAGGCTACTCATCCCTCTTTGCTTCATGGCGTGACGGAAGGGTTGAGGAAGGAGCGGGCGTGATGGAGCGAGTTTTGATACTTAAGTGGGATGGACTCTACGCGCGTTTGCTCGCAGATGCCGTGCGCGCCTACTATCCGGGAGCGAGGGTGGAGGTGGAGCAAACCGCCCTCGCGGCACGCACGCGTTTGGGCGCCCAGGCGTTCGACTTGGTCATTGCAGGGCTCAGTTTCAGCGATGAGGATGGCCTACCGCTGGTAGCGAGTGTGATGCAGTCCAGCCATGTCCACGGATTCCTCCTCGTGACGTTGCGCAAGGATGCACAAACCCTGGGTTTTATCCGACAATTCCGTCAAATCTCGGTGTTCGATCCCGCTGCCGATGCCGCCGAGCGCTTTGGGCTCGCTATTGCCCATGTCGTCCAGGGCCGGCGGTATTTGAGCGCCAGNNAGCGCGGAAGGCGCCCACCAGGTCCTGATGGCTCAGCTGACGTTAACCGAAAAAATGGTCCTCGCAGTGATCGGTGACGGGTCCGATGACAAATGCGCAGGCGAGCGCCTGGGCCTCGAGCCCTCTAGCGTTCATGCGCATCGCAAGCGTTTGATGCGCAAATTGGACGTACAAACGCGAGAGTCCCTGTTCCGTAAAGCGCTGGAACTGGGCGTGGTCCGCATCCTCCCTGATGGGCGCACTCTACGCCCAAGCTTTGAAGTTCTTCGGCCGCTGATTGAATCGCGCAAACGACTGCTCACCGACCGACGAACCTTACGTGAGACCCCTGATCTTTCCTGTGTTGCCGAGGGGGCAGAACGACACCCGTGACCTTGATTCGTGGTGCGATTTTCNNCCCACTTGTGAAGGCGTCTTCCAAGACGTTGAAGTGATCCTTCCCTGGGAAGCGTTGAAAACGAGTGTCCAACCCCTCCCAAGGATGTCGTACGAGTTGTGTTTCGAGTAGTGAAAGATCTCCGGTCATTGAGGCCGTGTCGTCCTCGCCCACGGAGAAATAAGCGCGACCCGGGAGATAGGTTTGGGTTTCGCGGTGATGCGCTAAGGTTTCCAGAATAGAACGATCTGCCCACCATAGGGACGGCGCGCTCGCCAGAATATGGGTGAAGAACGGTGGTTGCCGAACNNAATAACAGCGCTCCCAGGGAGTGCCCACCCAGACCCCGCCAATCGTCGTGCACGTCATAGCGCGAGGAGAGTTCGGGCCAGAGAGTGTCGGTGAGAAAACGGAGAAAGGCGTGTCCACCTCCACTCTCCGGATCGTCGGAATGTGCGTCTGGGGTGTAGTCGCGGATCCGGCGGTTCTCGGGCCGACGGTAACTAGCTCCATAACCCACTCCCACCAAGAGCAGAGCGGGGAAGGTTTCCTCTTGGCGGAGTTGTCGGTAGGCGCGTAGCGCGGCGGCAAACTGATCATCGCCATCCAAGAAGAGAAAGACCCGTAGCTTTTCCTGACTTGGGATCGAGGAATCGGTGTAGATCCAGTAGTCGGTTTGAGTTTCAGGTGAGGAGAGCGTAAAGGCGGGTTTCATGGTGGGCAGACCGGAACTTGGAAAAGAAAGAGCGGGAGGAGTCGCTCCTACGAATNNATTAAAAAACACCTCGTCCTGACGGGACTCTGTCTCCATGGAGAGGCCCGGTGAAATTTGTAATCATACTTGCCGTGGTGCTGGTCGGAGTGGTGATCCTCCTTGCGCTGGTGAAAATCCAGTCCTCCCCTGAAACGAAGGATGATGCCACGGCGAAGGGATCTGATTACGAGGCGTTGCGATCGGTTTTGAGCCCGACAGAACGGGCTTATCTCGGCCTGCTTGCCTCCTTTCTGCCTCCTGGAGTCGGCGTCTTAGTGAAAATCCGTCTCGCGGATATTTTTACGGCAAAACGCAGTCTCAACTCCGAGCGACGGCAGGCGGCGTTTTCGCGTATTCAGCGCAAGCACATCGATTTTCTTTTGGTGCGCGCCGACGACTTTTCGCCGCTGGCGGGGATCGAGTTAGACGAAGGTCGGCCCACCTCTCCGGGCGCCCAGCAACACCGTCGTTTTGTGGAAAGCGTTTTTGCCAAGAGTGGATTACCCCTCATGCGAGTGCAGGCGCAGGAGGAGTACAACGCGGACGAAATGCGACAACAGGTGGCTGCCTTACTGGCGTCGCTCTCTCGGCCGTCTTAACTGACTGGCGGTGGTTAAAAGGGAGACGGCTCCTTGGTGATAGCTGGGCAGTGAAAGCTGAGTCGGGTGCACTTCGAGTGGGCCTCGCGCCTTTCGACTTCTAGAAAAAGAAAACGGGCAGGGCACGGCGTGAGACGTGCGTTGCCCGAGTTAAGCTTCTTCGGTTTTAGCCAAGCGTGCGGACTACGGATTGATGACCACGCCGCCTGTCACGTTTTCGCCATTTCGTTCGAGCGATCCCAGGTTCTGACGAGCGGGAAGAGCGGTGCCGTGCGAGGTACTGCCAGCAGCCATACGCACAGAGGTAGCGGTCCCATACTCGATCGTGCGTCCGTTCAATTGTTGGAGATCACCACCTGCGATACGGATTTCGCCGCTGGAGACATTTCCGGTGATTAAGCGTGGTGAGGCATTGTCGCGTCCGTTGATGTCGTGAAGAATCACCGGTCCTGTGAAGTTGACGCCGCGGGCGATGAGTCCGGTTTCACCACTTGAAGCAAAAAATCCTCCGTTGCCGGCGCGCAGTCCGCCGAAGGTATTATTTCCACTCGCGATCGTCAGGAGTGCAATGTCTGCGACTCCGTCATACGCGACGCCGTCCTTGAAGAGCGTTTGATTGACGGCATTGATCTTTCCNNCCCTTCATGTAACTCACCGTGGGCTGATTGTAGTTCACGGCCTGTGCGGGCCCCGTGGGATTTGACAAGGTCAACGTGAGCGTTCCCGCGCCGGAGAATTCCACCTGAACAATGTCGTCGTTGAGATCGATGTAGGAGATACGTGTGACTTGACCGGGGTCGGCTTTCACCGTCGCCGATGCACCCGTGAGCAAGTACTGATCGAAGATATTGCCGTTCGGGTGATGGATATCGGAGCCCACTTCAGTCGCTGACCCGACAATACGATCATTGGAAGCAATCGCGAGGAGCGCTCCGGTGCTNNCTGCCGGAATCGTGTAGGTCAAACCGGTCGCACCTGGAATCGTCGCTCCGTTAAAGCGCCAAGCTATGGTGACGGGAGTCGACGAAGGGTTGTTGAGTGCGATGGTGAAACTGGCTGAATTTCCTGGTGCGATGCTGAGCGATTGCGGCTGGCCAGCGATGGTGACGGGCGTGCCACCCCCGCCGCCGTTGCACAAACTGGTTTCCGTCACCGTAAGGCTCTCAAACGTGAGGTTTCCGGGCTGAATCGTGGGCGCAAACGATGCGCTGGTGACGACGACGTCGGAAAGGGTTACCTGAACGGCTTCCACCGTTAGATTGGGATTCGTCGCAGTGAGCGTTGCGGCGGTGAATAGTGCGCACGTAGCATTCACCGAGAAGTCGTCCTTGAGGGTGACCGCTTCCAAGGCGTGGTCAGGCTCGATGAAAAACGAAGCCGAGAGCTCGTCGTTCAATGGATGCGGGCTGATCATCGCGAAATTCGCGTTGTTCTTGTACTTCTTCCACTGAATTTGTCCCAGCGTTGCGTCGGTTAATCCGAGATGAACAGCGCTTGGAGTAGAAATCACGCCTTCGCTCGCTGGACCTGAAACTGTCGCCAACCAGATCCGATTTCCTTCGATCGCGGGCAGGGTGAGATTCTCCGCGCTGAAAGCGAAACGCGTTTGTGCATCGATTCCTCCCTGACTGTTCATCACGGCGAGCACGGAGGCTCCGAGACCTGACTCACCCGAGGGGCTGAAACCGCTTAAGAGCATCTTTTCTCCCGGGAGTTCGCCGACGATCGATAGAAGCGCACCGCTGATCGACTTCGACCACACG
>DKKJ01000375.1 GCA_002455175.1 Opitutaceae bacterium UBA6669 | reverse complement strand
TAGCACTTCACTCTATGCTGGTTACGTTGGGAACGCTGAGGCCTCCTTGTAGCGTAGCGCGGCAAACATTTGTTCGAACAAGCGCCGGTCGTTAGTCCGAGACCGGAGAGCGCGTGCCCCATCGGATTTCCGATGAGCCAGCCGGCGGCCAAAGCCGGCAGGGGCTAATTTCCTCCTATAGGAGGGCAGTGAGATTGGGAACTCATGTTACCTACTTCATCTGCGTTTGTTTACCCACGGTCACTGAGGGCGGTTGCGGGAGAAGTCTTCCCGCCAATGAGCGACCTGAGCCGTGGAATTACTTTTGCTCCCCTCGCGGGAGCAATCACCAACGACGACGTTCTTCGGAATGACGTCCTAAATCGAAAGAAGAGAGAGATGATCATCATCGCCCTCAGCCTTNNCACGCGCCGACTATCGGCCCCGCCGTGTGCGACGCTGATACGACAGAAAACAAACCGACCCGGGGACGTGCTCCTCGGGTCGGACTTTCTGGTGATGTGCCAGACGGGTTCGCTTCGCAAAAAAGAACTCACACCTGAGGTCAACCGCGCCCTGGGCGCTTCAAACTTGTGAGTGCTTATTCTTCAGATTCTTTAACGGTATCCGACCACCTCGATTTGGTCGACCGTGCTCTTTCCGTGGTCGCTCGCCGACTGCCCACGACCGTTTCTCGTGACGACCTCGCCTCCATCGGTAAAATCGCCCTGATTGCGGCCCTGCCTCAGGCCAGGGAGATCGCGCAGGACGTGCGTGCCTACTGTTTCGNNGCGTCTCGATCCTCTCTCGCGTCAACATCGTGAGGCGTTTACCTCCGTGGTCCGAGCGCAGGCTGCGCTGGGTGCCCGACTGGGTCGTGCTCCTACGCGGGTCGAACTGGCGGTCGCAACGGGACTCTCGGCGAATGCCGTCCAGCAGGCGCTCAACTTGATCGCGCAGGAAGCTGATTTCGTCGATCCAGAGCTTGATCGCTTGGCGGATACGGACACGCCTTCTCCGGCAGAGAGTGTCGAAACCGAAGACCTTCGTCTCAGTCTCCGGGAGGCCCTCTCGCGGTTGTCTTCGGTGCAAGCCGCGGTTCTTTATCGTTACTATTTCGAAGATGCTACGCTGGAAATGATTTCTGCGGAGATCGGCGTCTCCAAAGAACGCGTGAGGCAAATCCGTGAAGCGGGTGAGAAAAAACTGAGAGCCGACTTCGTGGTTCTTGCCCTCTGGCAATCGCTAATTTCGAGCAAGTAGAGATGCGGACTCCTGATCCTTGGGTCAGGAGTCTCATGATCGTCGTAGGGGACAAACAGATCTGATTTTGATAACGTTAACAACTTGAGTATGACTATGGAAATTAAAGCACGTGATTTGGTGGATGCTGGTTGGCATCCGGGGCGCCGTCTGGGGGCTGCGCTTCGCCACGCACGCAATTTGGAGTTAACGGGGCTGGATCGCCACGATGTCCTTACGCGTCTCGAGGCCGAGTTTCCCAAGCAGCCCCAGGTCTTGCTTCCTCGTCATGCGCCGGCACCTCTCGCTGAAGCCATCGAGGCGGAAACGGCGGAGGAAGTGACTAATGTGACCGCTGCCCGCGCGCGCATGCAGGAATTGCTGCATGTCCCTGTCGTTCAGCGTGGCGTTATTATGCCGGATGCTTGTCCTTCAGGCGGGGCGACTGCGACCATCCCGGTCGGCGGAGCGATCGCGGTGGAGAACGCGATCATTCCCGGAGCTCATTCGGCAGACATTTGCTGCTCCATGTTTGCTTCGTTTTTTCCGGATAATCATCCGATCGGCGAGATGATGGATCATCTGGTGAAGACGACCCATTTCGGTTCGGGTGGCCGCCCGCGCGGCGAACAGTGGAAATCCGCTGTTTTAGATGAACCTGTGTGGGACAATCCGTTTTTGAGCGGATTGCGCAGTCGTGCCGCTGATTTCATGGGAACGCAGGGTGACGGCAACCACTTTGCCTACCTCGGACGTATTGCTTTCACGNNTGCAGGCTACGCTGACCTTGCGGAGTGGATCGTGCGTCGCGAAGGCAAATTCAATGTCTTGGTGACCCATCATGGTTCACGGGGACTTGGCGCCGATCTCTACAAACGCGGGCAAAAGGCCGCGCGCGTTTGGTGCAACGAAAATGCCAAGGACATCCCGGATGCTGCGGTGTGGCTTCCGGGTGATTCACCGGAGGGGCAGTCTTACTGGGATGCGCTGCAGTACGTTGCGCGTTGGACTCGTGAGAACCATGCGCAGATCCACGCGGCGTTTCTTCGTCGCATCGGTCAACGTGCCCTCGTACAGGTCGGAAACGAGCATAACTTCGTGTGGAAACGTGGTGATCTGTTTTATCACGGTAAGGGAGCGACGCCGGCCTGGAACGATCAAGACGGGCGTCCTTTGCTCGGTTTGATCCCGCTGAACATGGCGCGCGAAATCCTTTTGGTGTTGGGCCAGGACAATCAGGATTATCTCTCATTTTGTCCGCATGGAGCAGGCCGCAATCTCTCGCGTACCGCGATGTTGCGCCCGTTTCAGGATGAGAAGGGAGAGATTGATCCGGCCCGTCTTCACCAAGTGCTCGCGGACACGACGCCGGGTTTGGACGTGCGCTGGTTCAATGGTGCTCCTGACTTGTCCGAGTCACCGCTCGGATATAAAGATGCCACCAAGGTAAAGGCTCAGATTGCGCGTTTTCGTCTCGCGACGGTCGTCGGTGAAATTCAGCCGCAAGGTTGCATCATGGCTGGCGAAGCACCTGAGCCGGCTTGGGCCCGGGTGCGTCGCGAAAAACGCGCCGCGCATAAACTGCAGCGCCGTGAAGGTCAGTCCGAACTCGAGGCGGTTGACGCGCCGTAAAACAGGCGCCGCGGAGCCAGGCCTTTGGGTCAGCAGGTAAACCGACCGCTCGCGCCTTACTGGGCGCGGGCGGCTCTCACGCGGTCTAAGGCGATGGCGATTACGATCACTGCGCCTTTAACCACGAGTTGCCAAAAGAAAGACAGACCAAGCAGGGTGAGCCCGTTGGTAAGGACGGCGATAATGAGTGAGCCGTAGAGCGTTCCGACAATGGTCCCTACGCCGCCGGAAAANNTCATCGAGTTCGTATCCGGTGCCAAGTTGGCCATTGGCACTGAACAATCGGCTAGCACTCATCACCCCACCGACGGAGGCTAGCAAGCCACTGATGGTATAGACCACGACCAGTGTCAGTCCCACGCGGATACCGGTGAGACGCGCAGCCTCAGGATTTCCGCCGACGGCGTAGATATGAAGTCCGAGTACCGTGTAGCGCAGGATAAACCCACTCACGAGGATCACCCCGAAAGCAATGATCACTAGCCAGGGAATGGGCCCAACGTAGTCATTTCCGATCCAGGCGAAGGACAGATCATTGTTGATGATGGTCGTTCCGTCCGCGAGGAGANNCGGCGGCGACACCGAGGACGGATCCGACAGCGAGGTCAATTCCTCGGGTGAGGATGACGAACGTCATGCCTGCGGCTAGCACCAGGTTGATGGACGCCTGTCGAACCACATTGATCAGGTTACCACTTGTCAGAAAGTTAGGAGCGATGAACGCGAAAAGAATCACGACCGCAATCAGCACGGGGAGAATGCCGACGGCGTCGAACCAGCGAGACGAATGAGGGCGGGCCACTGTTGAGGCAGGGGAAGAAGATTGCGGGGCAGTCGTCATGCGGGAGAGGAACGGCGGACACCAGTCGCGAACGCCATCATGGATTCTTGACAGAAATCGTTTCCATCTGATCGANNCACTGATCGAGAAATCGTTCCAGCGATGCGGCCTTCCCGCATCACGGCGACTCGATCACACAGTGCGATAATTTCCGGAAGTTCGCTAGAAATGACGAGAACGGCCATGCCTCGCGCAGCGCAGCTTTCAATCAACCGGTAGATCTCACGTTTGGCGCCGATATCCACGCCTCGAGTCGGCTCGTCCAAAATTAAAAGTTTTGGGCTTCTGGCGAGCCAACGGCCGAGGAGGAGTTTTTGCTGGTTGCCGCCCGACAGGAACCGGGCTGGCGTGCGCAGACTGGCGGCCCGGACTTGAAAGTCACTCGAAGCCTTGTCGGCTTCTTTGCGCAAACGAGCCTNNCGGCGAGGTTGATCGTCAGGTTGGTCGCCGCGCTCAATAGGAGAAAAAGCCCCTGTTCCTTCCGGTCTTCAGGGACGTAGGCAATACCCTGAGAGACTGCATGCACGGGGGAACGGGGATTGAACGGTTGGGCATCGAATTCTATGGTGCCGCTCGCCAGCTTCTCTGCTCCGAAAATAAGGCGAGCGAACTCTGTGCGACCCGCACCGACTAGGCCGGTCAGGCCGAAAACCTCACCGGCACGAACGTCGAGATCGACACCCTGGACACGATGCCGATCCCGCACATTCTTCGCGCTCAAGATGATTCGACCTGCAGTTTGCTGAGATTCCGTCCGACGCTGATAGTCAAACAGCGCTCGTCCTACCATGAGGCGGATGATGTGATCCTGTTCGATTTCGCCTTTCTGCAGTACGCCCGCCAATGCACCATCACGCAGAACGGTGACGCGGTCTGCGAGCTGCTGCACCTCCGCCATGCGATGACTGATGTAAATGATCGCTGTGCCTTGCGCGCGTAGACGCGAAATGAGGGCGAAGAGCCGGACGGTTTCTCGCTCTGACAGCGCGGCCGTCGGTTCATCCATAATCAGCAACTGGGTGCGGTGGCGGAGAGCGCGAGCGATTTCGACCAATTGCTGTTCGGCAATTGTCAAAGAATCCACGCGAGCGCGAGCGCCGAAACCGGCTTGGAGTTCGCTGAGAAGCTGCGTCGCGATTGCTTCCATCCGAGGGCGATCGAGAACTCCGCCCCAACGGCGCAATTCCGCCCCCAAGAAAATATTATCGGTGACGGTCAACTTGGGAGCCAAGTTGAGTTCTTGATGGATGAGGGTGATTCCGGAGCGCAGGACCTCTCCGGGAGAGCGCGCAGCAAAAGGCTTTTCGTTGAAGCGCATTTCGCCCGCTTCTGGCCGGACGATGCCGGCCAGTATTTTCATTAGGGTGCTTTTGCCCGCACCGTTCTCGCCCATGAGGGCATGCACCTCTCCCGAGTAGACTGTGAGGTCCACCTCACGCAGGACAGGCACGCCGAAGTACCGCTTGGAAATGCCACGCATCTCCAGAAGAGGTGATTTTGAGTCCGCGGTGTCGGCCACCATGGTGCCAGCCCTTACTGGGTCGTCCAACCTTGGTAGGTCGCTAAGTTATCCCGCGTTACCAAGGTGACGGGTATAAGCGTAAGATCCTGCTCTGGTTTCTTCCCTTGAAGCAGCCCATAGCCGATCTCGACGGCTTTCGTTGCCATGGTGAACGGGTCTTGGGCGGCAGTCGCGGCGAAGGGGCTCTTGGGGTCCTTCAAAGCTTTACCGGCGTCCGGCGCACCATCGACGNNGATGATCCCAGAACGACGAGCCTGTTGTACGGCGAGCGCAGCACCCAGGGCGCTTGGGTCATTGATCGCGAAGATAGCGTCGACCTTGGGGTGTGCGGTCAAGAGATCGCTGGTCACGTTCATTCCACCCATGCGACTACCGCCGGCGTTTTGGTCTTTCGAGAGCACTTTGATGCCAGGATGGCGGGCAAAGACGATTTCGGCTCCTTTCACGCGATCGATGACCGCGGACACGGGTGGCCCATTGATAATAAGGACATTTCCCTTCCCGCCTAACTTGTCCGCAAGGTAGTTAGCAGCGATCTCACCGGCTTGCCGATTGTCTGACATAATCGTGGCGTGTACGCCGCCTTCTGCGGCAACATCCACAGCGACAATGATGACGCCCGCAGCGCGTGCTTTGCGGATGGCCGGAGCGACTCCGCGCGTATCGGCCGCGCAGAGGACGATCAGGTCGACTTTGGCAGCGATGAAATCCTCTACCTGATTCATTTGCATGTTCAGGTCATAGTTGCTCGAGACCGACTTGATTTTGACGTTCGCCCCGCCCAATTCGCGGGCTTTGCTTTCTGCGCCTTTTGCAATTTGCAGGAAGAAGGGGTTTCCAAGGTCACCGACCGTGATCCCAACGGATGTCAATGGGCGATCAGCGGCGACGCTCCAAGAGACAGAGCCCGCAAAAAACCCGGCGAATAGGAAGAGGAGTCGAAACGGAGAAAGAAGAGGGGACATAGCAGGGGATTGGGTTCGTGACCGTTTCCGACTGAAATTTCCGCGTTTCAGACAGGAGAAACGGACACGTTGAGGAAGGGTGTGGCAAATAAGCAGCCAGAGTCGGCGCTGGCGAGACCGGATCTTAACCGATCATGGGACGTGCGCGGAACGAGCGACCAAAACGTTTTGAAACACAGACCAAACAACATCACTGCGGGAATAGATTTTTCCCAGTTCCTTTCGTTCCCCAAACCTGATTTTCTGCCTACCCAATGCATTTTCAAACTACCCCGGTTCTTGCGAGCGTGCTCGTGGTGCTCTCGGCTTTCGGTTCCATTGTTTCAGGCAGCGCGGCCACCCCTGCTGCGCAACCGAGTCTCGCTCCCGCTGAGTCGCCGCCCCCTCCGACCGAGACGAATGTCCGATATGGTCCGCACGAGCGCCAGGTCCTCGATTTTTGGCGGGCGCCATCGGAGCGGCCGACGCCGTTGGTGTTTCACATTCACGGAGGTGGGTGGGTGACGGGCGATAAAGCGAAAATTGCGAATGTTCAGAGTTACCTGGATGCGGGGATCTCCGTTGTCTCGATCAATTATCGCTATGTCTCCCAAGCCATCGCGGCGGGTGTTCAANNCCTCCGGTGCAGTGGCCTTTAGAAGACGCTGCGCGGGCTTTGCAATTTGTTCGGAGCAAAGCCAAGGTGTGGAACCTGGAGAAGGCACGCGTCATCGCGACGGGAGGTTCAGCAGGCGCCTGCTCAAGTCTTTGGTTGGCGATGAATGACGACCGAGCCGACCCGACCAGTTCTGACCCGATCGCCCGCGAGTCCACGCGCTTGTNNGGATGGTGCGCAGACGACGTTGGATCCGGCACAGATGATTGTGTGGACTCCCAACAGTCGCTACGGTGGGCATGCTTTTGGATTCTGGCCGGACGCGGGTAATTTAAAAACGCGTGATACTGCGTTTGCAGAGTTTCTCCGGGAGCGTGCGCGGGTGCTTCCCTGGATTAAGCAGTATTCCCCCATGGCGCTGGTCACGCCAGATGATCCCCCGGTTTACCTGATTTACAAAGCGCCCCCTGCTCTGGGTCAGGATCAAAAAGACCCCACCCACACGGCGAACTTTGGGGTCAAATTTCAGGAGGAGCTTCGAAGCAGGAGGATTCCGTGCGAGCTTGTGTATCCAGGCGCCCCCAACGTGACGCATCCCGAGACCAAGGACTATATTCTGGCTACGCTGAAATCACCTCCCAAGAGGAGGTGAGGGAGAATCGACTTAGGCCACGAGGGGCATGAAGACATGCCCTTCGTTCTGGTCGATGCGTTCAGGACGGCCTTTGTTGTAATAAATCAGTTGGGTGTGGTCCACACCGAGAAGATGGAGGATCGTCGCGTGCAGGTCATGCACGTGTTNNATGCACGTGGACACGATCTTTCACGGCGTAGAGTCCGAGGTCATCGGTTTCTCCAAAGACATGCCCGCCTTTTACGCCGCCACCCGCCATCCACATGGTGAATCCGGTGGGGTTGTGATCTCGTCCGTTCCCCTGTTCGCTCATAGGGGTGCGACCGAACTCGCCGCCCCAAATGACGAGTGTTTCGTCAAGCAACCCTCGAGCTTTGAGATCGGTCAGTAGCCCGGCGATCGGCTTGTCTACGCCGTAACAAAGTTTGCCGTGATTGGACTCAATGTTGCCGTGCGCATCCCACTTGCTGCCGGAGCCGCTGTAGAGTTGGACGAAACGAACACCGCGTTCCACTAAGCGCCGGGCCAGAAGACAATTACGGCCGAAAACCAAGGTCTCTTCCTTGTCCATTCCGTACAGTTCCTTGGTGAACGTGTTTTCTTTGGACAAGTCGACAGCGTCTGGCGCTTCCGACTGCATCTGGTAGGCGAGTTCGTAGCTGCGGATGCGTGCCTCCAGCTCGGAGTTGTCCGCCCGCGGGGTGCGGTGGATCCGGTTGAGTTCGCCGAGCAGGTCGAGCTTGGCCCGCTGCCGCTCGGCGGTGAGCCCCTTCGGCGTCTCGGGATGGCGGATCGGCACGCCGTCGGGGCTGAATTCCACGCCCTGGTGGACCGCGGGCATGAAGCCGGTGCCCCAGTTGCGCGTGCCATTGATGACCTCCTTTTCGCTGTCCTT
>DKKJ01000010.1 GCA_002455175.1 Opitutaceae bacterium UBA6669 | reverse complement strand
CGATGTTCTCGAACACCGTCATGTGACGGAAAAGGGCGTAGTGTTGAAAAACAAACCCCACGCGACGTTCACCCGCCGGGCGGTCGGTCACGTCTTCGCCGTGAAATTGGATGCGGCCACTGCCGGGGTCAGCATGCTCCAACCCGGCGATGATCCGGAGCAAGGTCGTCTTGCCCGAACCAGAGGGCCCCAACAAGGCGACGAGTTTCCCGCTCGGGACATTTAGGTTCACCCCGGCCAAAGCCGTGTAATTACCGAACGTCTTTTTGATCTGGGTGGCAGTGATACTCATGCGACAGCAATCCCTCAGGCTTGCGAAACGCGCGACTGCGCATGACGCCATTCAATTAAACTTTTCACCACGAGCGTCACGATCGCAAGGAGCGCGAGCAATGAAGCCACCGCAAACGCTGCGGCGAAGTTATACTCGTTGTAGAGAATCTCCACATGCAAGGGCATGGTGTTGGTCTCGCCCCGAATGTGACCACTGACCACGGAAACCGCCCCAAACTCGCCCATCGCCCGGGCATTGCAGAGAATCACCCCGTAAAATAGCCCCCACTTGATGTTGGGCAAAGTCACCCGCCAAAACGTCTGCCAGCCACTCGCACCGAGGGTCATGGCCGCGTACTCCTCATCGGTCCCCTGGGCCTGCATCAACGGAATCAGCTCACGGGCGACAAAGGGAAAGGTGACGAACGTGGTCGCCAGAATGATACCGGGTACCGCAAAGATGATTTTGATGTCCGCATTGGACACCCACTCCTGCAGCCACGGTACCCACGAATTCTCCGCGTTCAGAAATTGTCCGTACCACCCCTGCAAACCAAAAACCAAAACGTAGATTAGACCTGAAATCACGGGGGAGACCGCGAACGGAAGATCGATCAGCGTGATGAGTAAGCTTTTTCCCTTGAAAGCAAATTTGGTGATCGCCCACGCCGCGGCGACTCCGAAGACGACATTGGCAGGCACCGAAATCGCTGCGGTCAAAAGAGTCAGGCGGATTGCAGCCAGAGCGTCGGTATCCGTCAGGGCATCCAAGTAAGTTCCAAATCCCTTGCGCAACGCCTCGGTGAATACGGCAGCCAGCGGCAGAAGAAGAAAGAAGGTGAGAAACAGCAACGCCACTCCTGTTAGCAACCAACGCACCCAGCGAGGATCTCGATTCACCGGATGAGTGGCGATCTGGCGGGCTCCCGGGCGAGCATCAAGTGTGGAAATGACAGAAGCCATATGGACCTAGATGCGGTGGTGGCGGCGGCTCCACTTTTGGAGTAGATTGATCAAAAGGAGCAGCACAAAGGAAGTGACCAGTAGGACGGTGGCTATCGCAGTCGCCCCTCGGTAGTCATACTGCTCCAGCTTGGTGATGATGAGCAAAGGAGTGATCTCCCCGTGCATGGGGCGATTGCCCGCAATGAAAACAACCGACCCGTATTCGCCGAGCGCGCGCGCAAAGGCCATCGTGAACCCGGTGATCAATGCTGGCGTCAACTCAGGCAAAATAACCCGCGTCATCGTCTGCCACCGGCTAGCTCCCAAAGTCGCCGAAGCCTCTTCGAGCTCGGGTTCTAGCTCCTCCAAAACCGGCTGCAAGGTGCGCACCACGAAAGGAAGACCTATGAAGGTCAGAGCGATGAAAATACCCGGTCGGTCAAAAGCGATCTTCACGCCTAGCCATTCCTTCCACCCTACTCCAGGTAGAATCTGATCAAGCCAGCCTACCCCGCCCGCCCACATGGGCTCAAGCCAACCCAACCNNACTTGCGTGCGTAAAGCGCAGTTAAGGCGATTCCCGCGACCGCCGTGGGCAAAGCGAAGGGAAGATCGACGAGCGCATCGACAATTTTCTTACCGGGAAACGAGTACCGGACCAACACCCAAGCGACGATCAACCCAAAGAACGCGTTGATCAGAGCCGCGCCAAAAGAAGCGCCAAAACTCAGGCGGTAAGAGGCCAGCACCCGAGGCGAAGCCACCGCTTCCACAAACTCCGTGCCGGTCATTCCGGCCGTTCTTATAAACGCCGCCGACAAGGGAATGAGCACGATCAAGCTCAAATAGGTGAGCGTAAATCCCAGTGACAACCCAAAGCCGGGGAGCACCGCACGTCGTGAGCGGGAGGCAGGCATCAGAGATCGGCTTCGTAAGCAAGGAAACGACGATACTCGTCGAGCACTGCCTGCAGCGCGGTGCAGGCGGCGGCTATTTGTAACTCCACCGGAGCAAGAGCCGGGGTCTCGAAAATGATCTCAAACGGACGCGGCTCTTGTTCGGGCGGCGGTGCGAGGATGCCTAGGTAGCAGGCATCAATAATACTTTCCCGGGCCGGAAACCCATCGATCACCGGGCGGAGGTCACAAGCCAAGTGGCGTTTCGCAGCCACGAGAGCTGGCCGCAAAAGGTTTTCGTTGAAGAATCGCCCCAGCGCGTATCCATAAAGCCCGTCACAGGTATCATCCGCGTGCAGGGCTATAATCCCGTCGAACTGTCGTTGCTTCAGCTCATGCTGCAGGATGCGTATTTCAGGCTGCGCGGAATCACACCAAAACTCGCGATTCAAATCCAAACCCGTCCGGGAATGACGGGTGTGGTCTTCATAACCGGTGGGATTGCAGACAGGATAAAGCCAGAGTTCATAGCCTTTCGCCCACTCTGGATTTTGGGACAACTCGAGAAAAAAGCGAATGCCCGCCTCGCAGCTCGCCGGTTCATCTCCATGCAGGCCGCCAAAAATTCCAATGCGACGCAAGGGCATCGCTTGATGCTGGGGGCCAGAAAACACGAACCTGGGAATCTCGTAAACGTCACTTCCATCCTGAAACTGCCCCGCAACGCCTTCACTCAAACACGCCGAATGACGCGAACGCTCGCGCAGCGGCTGCGCTAAGGTTCGGGTCGAACGACGGAGGGACGAGGAATTCAAGAGGACCATGAGCGGGTGACGGCGATGATCTGGACAAAGATCCGTACGTCAGGAAAGGGCGTTTTTAGCGCACCCGCAGCTAAAGACATGCTTTCTTCCCGCAGTTAAGTGGGTTTGAGCAGTGAGTTTGCGAAGTCGGCCCTCATCCAGCCTCGGCAAAATTGAGAAACGTATCCACGCCATAGGAGGGGTGTCACAAGTGCTGCGCATAAGCCTGAAGGCCTCGATAGCGCAGGACGAAACGGCGTAGGATCATACCCACCGCTTCGCGAAAACGTTCTGGGCTCCACGACGCTGGCAGCGTCAACGTCAGCTCAAAAGGAGAAACCGGAAGATCGTCGGCAATTGAGAGTGGCCCCGTTCGTGCCTGGTCTTCGTCCGTTCCACTTTCCCATCGAACCGGCAAAGGATCGAGGTCTTCAGTGGAAATTAACTCCACCCCTGGACTCGCGGGATGCTGGGCGCCTGCGCCGCGCAGCCGAACGATGATGACCTCGTCTTCTTGCTCGGACGACTCGATCCGCACGAAGCCGTGGTAACCGTGCAGTCGCGCGTCTTGCTCGAGAAGGACAATTTCCGGTTCTTCGCGATCTCCCCAATGGCTCGTGCTCAACGCACGAGGACCGGAAAGGCCCGCTGCGCCTAAAACGTCGAGCATGGGAAAAAACGAAAGGTGAAGGCCCTGTCCCAGGTGCGGATCCTGAGCGAGTTGTCCGGCGNNAAAGCGTTCCCTTGAGGTCGCGCTGATCGAACCCAGCCAAAAAGGCCAAGCGAAGCGATTCATTGCACGTATGCGGCCCTAGATAAACGAACCGAGGGACCTGATGGTCGCGCCCCTGTACGGAAAACGGCCCAAGAGGAGAGGCAAAAACGTACTGAGAACGCTGCGTCTGCTCATAGAGAGCCGCGAGCAATTCACCCAGTGCTGCGGGCACAGACAATGCAGGCACTTCCGAATCAGGTCTCAAGGCTGCCGACGGTGGTACCGAAGTCATAGGCAGAGCAAGATGCGGGCTAAAGTGATGGGAGGATGCCGATCGTAGTGGAACGATGGTTACTTGATGGAAATTTGATCGTAGGTGCNNCCCTCCGAATGCCTGATCAATGGTGACGAGTTCGAGTTTGGGAAACACCGAGGCAAATTTCGCCAATGCCTTCTCCGACGTGGGCCGGTAATAATGCCGCCCGGCGATTTCCTGAGCTTCATCCGAATAAAGGTATTCGAGATAGGCAGCAGCGACCTCCTCGGTCTTACGCTTCTTCACCACTTTATCCACCACGCTGACGCTTGGCTCCGCCAGGATACTGAGAGACGGAACCACAATTTCGAATTTATCTTTTCCGAATTCCTTCACGGCCAAAAACGCCTCGTTTTCCCAGGAGATGA
This sequence comes from Opitutaceae bacterium UBA6669, assembly GCA_002455175.1. GTDB lineage: Bacteria > Verrucomicrobiota > Verrucomicrobiia > Opitutales > Opitutaceae > UBA6669. The sequence continues at coordinate 2,424 of DKKJ01000010.1, read as the reverse complement.
AGACATCGCCGACTCCACGCTGGACAAACGTCGTGGTCGAACCGCGCGCGCCTGAATCAAGCACCTCGACGTTTTTATACAAGTTCGCGACGAAATCCTTGGCTCCCGCGTCATTGCCCGCCTTGCGCCGACCATACTCCCAAGCGGCCAGATAATTCCACTGAGCGCCTCCAGAGGTTTTGGGATTCGGAGTGATCACTTTAACACCCGGTTTCACGAGATCATCCCAGTCCTTGATNNAAAACGATGGTGCTGGTGTACGGAGAGGAGTTGTGCGGCAGCCGTTTCTGCCAGTCCTTATCGATCAAGCGTCCATACGTGTAGAGTGCTTGGACATCATTGGCCAAAGCCAGAGTGACCACATGTGCCTCTAGCCCATCGATCACGGAACGAGCCTGCTTTCCGGACCCTCCGTGAGACTGCTTCACCACAACATCGTCACCCGTCTTCTGCTTCCAATACGTCGCGAACGCCTTGTTGTAATCCAGGTAGAACTCGCGGGTAGGATCGTACGAAACATTGAGGAGCTGAATCTGTTTCGCCAGGGCAGACCCCGCGAAGACGCTCAGCGCCACCAAAAGTGAGAGGAGAAATTTAATTTTCATAAGACGAGACTCCTAAATTCAAGGTGAGTGATTAACTCGAGAGAGACGAGGCCGCCGCGTGAGCTCGTAGGCCCGCTCAACTACAGGATCATCGGGACAGCCAGCGGTACGTATCCAAACAATCTCGACACGAAACGTACCCACCCGACGGTCGCCCGATGCGCTTACTCTGAGCTTTCTTTCGAGCCGGGGAGCCGGGTTTTTTCGGTGCGCTCGATTTGAGTCACACGAGCATCGTGCACCACGATCTGGACCACCCCATAGCGGAGGGAGTCCACTTTTTGGCNNGAGCCATTCCGGAATAAGTGCGGACGTGGGTTTAGCTTCGTTGAGAGAAGTCATGACGGGAATAACGCTAAATCGCGTAATCAGAAAAAAGGTTGTTGATAAGGCCTTCGACGGGCTGAAGCCGTGAGGCCGCGGGTTGCAGGTAAAGCGATTTGGACGTGCCACGCGGGGTACCACGGGCCGGCTGAGCAAACGGCAGCGGAACTCCATCGCGCCGCATTTTGCGTAGGGTCACTTCGACCACGTCAGCGAGGGAGTAGCGGTCGAGAATCCCGGCGATAGCATTGCGTACGTCCAGCATGAGCATGCGCAAACCACAATGCACCTCGTCGGGACAGCTACACGGCTCGTACGCCGACTGAGAGACGCAACCCAAGGGGGCCAATGGACCATCGATTAAACGCACAACCTGACCCATGGTGATAGTCGACGCATTNNGGGCCAGCCGGTACCCGCCAAACTTGCCACGCTGACTCTGAATGAAGCCACCCTCCTTCAGATTTTGCATCACCTGCTCCAGGAACTTCATTGGAAGCTTTTCCTTCTCAGCAATTTCAGTGACCTGCAAAAGAGAGCGCCCCACCTCAGCAGCGATGCCGAGGTCGATGAGTGCCCGAAGGGCATACTCTCCTTTTTTAGAAATCTTCATCCAGAGTTAATCCATATGGATTCACTATGATTTAGAAATCAAGGAAAATTTGATAACTTTACTAAGTTAGTAAAGTTAAAATTAAACTCCTATTTATGAGCTATTTACGTGACACACTTCTCCGATTTTAAACTTAATGTCGATAAAAACAGTAGGGTTTAAACTTCCGCTTCTCTCAAAATGTGAGAGGGGACGCTGAGCGAAGGAAGAGAATGATGACGGCAAACACCGGTGTGTTGAAGCACACGTCGGGGCCTCAAAACGCCCGCTTAAAGACCGATTAGCGCAACGAAAGGCGCAATCCGTCGTAGGCGAAGGTAATACCGGGGGGCAAAGAAGCACACCACTCCGCATGATCCATGAAATGAGTGATATGAGTTAGGTAGGTGATCGGCGCCTGGATTTCCTGCGCGGCTGCCACAGCTTCTGACACGCTCATATGCGACGGGTGGGGATCAGGGCGGAGGCCGTCCAACACCACGACATCCGATCCGCGCGCGAGGGCTAAAGCCTCCTCAGTGACGCGTTTGCAATCCGTGTAATAGGTGAATTTTCGCCCCGAGCTCCTCTCNNTGAAGACGAGCCCCAAAGTGTTCACGCCGCCATGAGGAAGCAGCGTGGATTCGATGGTTCCCTGCGGTAGCTCGATCCGCTCGGGCATCTGCTGGAGCTTGAACGCCGCATAGCCGCGAACGATGGGACGCTCCATGATCGTGTAAGGGTAAATTGCCAACACGCGGCCCATGCCCTCCTCGGTGGAGTAGACCGTTAGGGCATTTCCACCCAACAAGTCACAGAATCTCCGCAGATCATCCATCCCAGTGACGTGGTCTGCGTGGCCATGAGTGAGGATAAACAAATCGATCCAATCGATGCGATTCT
>DKKJ01000228.1 GCA_002455175.1 Opitutaceae bacterium UBA6669 | reverse complement strand
CAAATCGAACGCGATTCCCGAGCCCCGCAAGTTGGGCCCCGTGATGCCATAGCTGATCGCGTCTTCCTTGGAAATCACGCCGATATCGACGGTGCGATCCATGAAAATCTTGTTTCGCGTGAGCAACTTGAGGATCTCGTCGAGAATCGGCAGGAACTGGTCGCAGAACGCATTGACGCGATCCAGCCAGCCGTCCGGAACATCCCGGGCCACGCCGCCAATACGGGTATAGCTGGTGGTNNGACGACACCCGCGCGAGTTCCGACGTGAGGACTCGGATGGCCTGGCAGCGAGCCGGCACCTCGAGTTTAGCGAGGCGCTCCACCGCGATGGCGTACGCAACATTGTTCGCCAGCGGCGCGAGATAATCCAACCGGTCCGTGTACGGCACGAACTGGTTGTAGGTCATNNTAAGCGACATCTTCTCGGTTTCAAACTCCTGCGCAGCGGCAGCAGTCTTGGCTGCGCTGTCGGAATAGGCAAATTCAGTGGCCATGGCGTCGGGTCAGGCGTGTAGGTTCAGCGGTGCTTCAGACTCCCTCGGGCTTTTCGTTGCGCTCATTCCAACTTTCATCCTTCGCGCGTGGTTCCGCCTCGGTGAGGTTGATTTCGCCGGACGAGGCGACGAACGGGCCGCCTACCATCGGAGCGGCGATGACTTTGGTTCCTGTTTCTTCCACCACTTCCAAGTCGGGCAGGTTGGTCTCAATTCCCGCTAGCGGGAACTCTTTGCGAAGCGGATGATACGGATAACCGTCCCACATCAAAATGCGGCGAAGATCNNAGTGAATTCCGAACATGTCGTACACCTCGCGCTCCAGCCAATCTGCCCCTGCCCACAGTGAGGTGGCAGACGCCATCACGGGCTCGGCATCGCTGGGGCAATCCGCGGTCAAACGGAGGTAGGTTTTGCCCGCCGTGGAATAAAGGTGGTACACCACGGTGAATCGAGGCGAGGCCTCTTCCCCATTATCGATCGCCGTCAGATCGGTAAGGAAATCGTAGCTGAACGTATCCCGAAGATACGCCAATACTTCAAGAATGGCTGCAGCGGGAATAGCAAAGGCAGGGTGATCCAGACTGGGACGATCCAGAATCTGCGGGAACGTCTGGCGAAGCGCAGCAGGAGCGTCAACGGAAGCGGGCATTGCAGAAATAGTACAGCGTTGGTGAAAATTCAGTGAGCAGGAAACAGGCCTTAGGCGCTCAGGAGACGCTTGGCAGACCGCTCCTTACCCATTTTGGACTGCAGTTTCATCAGGGCATCGAGCAAGGCCTCGGGACGGGGAGGACAGCCGCTGATGTACACATCGACCGGCACGATGCGATCCACCCCTTGGAGCGTCGCGTAGCTGCGGTACATCCCGCCTGAACTCGCACAGGCACCCATCGCAATCACCCACTTCGGCTCCGCCATCTGGTCGTAAATGCGACGAACATGCGGTGCCATCTTGTAGGTGACCGTTCCCGCCACAATCATGCAATCCGCTTGCCGTGGCGAAAATCGAAAAACCTCGGCTCCAAAGCGAGCGATGTCGAAACGGCTCGCCGCTGTCGCCATCAGCTCGATCNNGCCCATCGGCATGGGCCAAACGGAGTTCGCCCGGATCCAATTGATCACTGCATCCGCGCGCGTGACGATAACATCGCCTTCGATCTTGGTGTTGTACGCGACTTCAGTGGTAGTGGAGACCATGAGGAAAGGAAAATGGAGAGCAGTTTCCAGGCAGAGGAAACCGGCCCAGGGTTGCAAACCCCACCCCTGCGCGCAAGTGGGTTTTTGGAATAACCGCGCTACGAAAGCAGCGCATTAGCAGGCGTCATACTATCGTCACTACATTGCGGGCCAAAGGCACATTAGAGCAAATTGAGACTGATTCCCGTTAGCGGCAAGGATTGGGGAAAGGGTGAAACGCTGAAGGCTGAAAACGGCAGCTGCAGTAGGGAAGACTTAGGCGGCTTGAATTTCGTCATTTCCGCTTTTCGTCATTTCCGCATTTCTACCGACGACTCATCAGGATGAACGGTCGCATTTTTGCCAGCACGTCCGCTCCGTTTCCTACTGTGCTCTCTCCAACCGCGACCCAGGTCCGTTTATTGTGCTCCTCCGTCGTTCACGAAGATCTCTCACGTTCTCGCTATTCTTGCGCACGGGTCTATCGGCCGCACGTTGAGTGAAGCGCCCGGTTTTACCACCCCGACCGTGCGCGCTTGTACTCCATGAATCGTCGCATTACCCAAAAAGACATCGCACGCACCGTTGGCGTGGATAAGTCCACGGTGTCGCTGGCATTGCGCAATCACCCGAGCATCCCCACAGCGACCCGGACGAAGATCAATCTCGCTGCGAAAAAACTCGGCTACCGGCCTGATCCCGCTTTGGCCTCGCTCGCTCGCCATCGCTGGGCGGGACACACCACGGGACATGATTCCGCTTTTGCGTACATTGTAGATAGCCGCATGGCGATTCACTCGGCTCACCGTCGGTTTTATCCGGGGTGCCTAGAGCGTTGCTATGAACGCGGGTACCGCCTTCAGGAGATCGATCTTGCCGCTTATCCCACGCTCGAGAGCGCCAGTCGCGTGCTTTATCATCGCAATATCCGAGGCTTACTCGTCCCACAATTATCCCACACCCCCGGACCGAGCATCGAAGACCTTCCGCCCAACCAATTCACTGTCGTCTGCCTCGACCAGGGTTGGATCAAAGCTCCCTATCATTTGGTCGCCCCAGATATCTTTGCCGAAACTCGACTGGTATGGCGCACCGTGATCGACCGTGGTTACCGCCGAATCGGGGGAGCGATCCTCCGCCATCAACCTCCCGCGTTAGATGATGCCGCACGCATTGGAGCCTCGTTCGCGTCACAACAAGAGTGGCTCCCAACTGACGAACACATCCCCCTGCTCCAAAGCAGCCCCGATGACCGCGGATCGTTTCTTGCCTGGATGCAAATGCATCGGCCCGACGTGGTCATCGGGTTTGTCTCGCGCGTGTATCGCTGGTTGATCGAGGGGGGATGGCGCGTTCCTCACGACGTGGCCTTCGCCGGCCTCATTATCGTCGGCAGCGAATCACCTGAGCTCACGGGTTGCCTCGCGCAAAAATCAGCCATCGGCCGCAATGGCGTCGATGCGCTGATCGCCGCTATCAGCGAGGACGAGTGGGGTATCCCCAAACACCAGCGCAAGCTGCTCCTTCAGCCCGCTTGGAATGAAGGCACCACGCTGCCGTTGCGGCCTCACCGTGACTCCCGAAGGATCAAGTCTTGAATGGCGGGGCGTCTTCTACTCCTAGCTTGATCAGCTCCCCGGCGCGACTCAGCCGGGCAAACCGTCGCGCCACCCAAAAGGCCAACAAACCAAATAACCCAAGGTAGAGATAGCCCAGCGCATAATCATACTTCCTCTCACCTGCATCATCTCGATCCGGCCAAATCCAGGCTGCCGTCGTCACCCACAGACCCACTCCATTGTTCACCACGAGAGAAGCCAGTCCCCGCGAAAGGCCTACCCCCGCCAAGACGGTACCGAGGCGATGCCTGGGCACGTAATCGAACATCATGGCGACGGAGGAAATGGTANNTAAAACGTCGGCGGGCGTCCCATCATTTGGAGCACAAGAAAGAAGACGAGGTGATGCAGCATCATTGCCCCCGCACAAACCTGAAACACCCGGAATCGATCACAGCGATCCCCAATCCATCCGCCTAAGGGCAGGAACACGGCCAGCGTCATTGCCGACACGATGGCCAGCACGTTTCCGTACCCTTGCTTCGAAAAGCCCCATTGCTCAGTGTAAAGCAGCGGCGCGAGGTTACCAAGATCCATCCAGAACACCATCTGAGCCAGTGCCACGGTGTAGATGGCTCGCCATTGTCGAGAGCCAAAAACCTCGTGAAAAAAAGTCCGGACATGGCCGAATCCATCACGCCCGCGCGGCCATCGCCACGTCGGCCAAACTCCCGGCGGCGCCTCTTCCCGAACTCGACTCACCAGACCAAGCGTAATGATCGCCATCGCCGCAGCGCTCCAAAACACCAGATGTTGCCCACTTAAGGTAAACCCACCTGGCAGAGTATACTGCTCATCCCATCGGCCAATGACCAACCAGAAGAACACCGCGATCATTCCCTGCCGCGCAAAGGTAAACGCCGCATTCGCCCGCCCCCGTTGCGCGGAGGGCACGACTTCATTGCACAAGGACTCGTACGGCGTGGCCAGGTCGCGCAACATCTCGTAAACAAACAGAAGTCCCACCATCAGCCAAAAGTGGTGCAGGCTGGGCAAAATCAGGCAGCCCACGGCGACCACACTCCACCCCACCACGAGAAACGGCTTGCGCCGACCCCAGCGTGTCCACACGCGATCACTGGCATAATTGCAGGACGCTCCCATCAGGACGTTGAAAAGCAGGTTAAAGCTCCCGACCAGGGTCAGCAACAGCGGGACGCGGATAAACTCCCGGAGCTTGAACGTAATCGCCACGTTCGAAATCAGATCGAAATACACGATCGAGGCCCACGGCAGCGACATCGCCGCCACCCATCTCCAAGGGACGCGGTCACGCCCCGTGCGAATCCGCCAGCCCTCCCCGCTCACAACGGGAACGCTCACGGTTCGCCTGCCTTCGGCGTGATCCATTCGAGTCGACGGACAATGCCCACCCGAAACGTCTCACCCCAACTCTGGATGGTCTCTCGACGAGCTCCCTTAACCGTCGTCGCCACCGACTCCTTGGGCGCGTGTTTTCCTAGCAGAAATCCACGAAAAAAACGTCTCAGATAGAAAACCATACGCGGGTTAAACGGCATGTGCAGTGACCAAGGGTAACGGGGGCTTTTGCACCGAGGGTGCGAATCCACCCTTCTTAAACCCTATTCCGCGAGCAAGTCCATCTTGAGAAGTGGGTCCGCTCATCGGGATGAGCCGATTGAGCGTTGTTCCTTTTGCCCGTCTGACCACGGATACGCCATCGCTTGTTTCTTCGTGGCTGACCTGCTCTCACTGCTGCTTCCCCACACCCCACTGCCTCCTCTCCGTGCGGAGTTTTGCTGGTACCGATCGTCTCCCGGGCAAGACTACGACGTCGGACTCTTCCGTCGGGAGTTTCTCATCGAATCGATCCCTGGTGCCCGACGCATCGCGGTGTCGGCAGACAACCGGTATGTGCTCTGGCTGAATGGCGTAATCATTGGTCGCGGCCCTCTGCGCGGTACGCTCAATTCGTATCAAGTGGAGTGTTACGATCTAGCGCCCCGCCTTCGTCCCGGACACAACGTCCTCGCCGCAGAGGTGCGCTGGATGGGCGACGATACTCCTGCAGCGGAAATCCACTCCCCCTGGCCCGGCTGGTGGGTGCAAGACCTGGATGACTCCGAACTCGACACGCCCGGCCAATGGCTCGCTCTTTCCGATCGTTCCGTTCGACCCAACCACGCTCCACCTTTTTCCAACGTCCACACATTCCTCGGCCGGCTCGATCGTGTTGAGCCCACGCTACGACCTGCTGGGTGGCGAGCGCTTCCCCCATCGGTGCCAGGTGATCAGAACAACAGCCCTTCTTGGACAGCGGCGGTGGCAAACGGTCCCGCCGTGC
>DKKJ01000226.1 GCA_002455175.1 Opitutaceae bacterium UBA6669 | reverse complement strand
AAAAAATGGACTTCGTGCAGGTCGCAATGGGTGATGCGCGCAGCCACGCGATTCTTGGTGAAGCCATCAAACGCGGCCGTCCCATTAGTGGACACATTTATGGCCGGGAGTTCGTCGCGGCCGGAGCAGCGAGTGGCATTACGGATACGCACGAGTCGATCGACCAGGAGATTGCTAGTGATTTCCTCGAGAACGGTCTCTGGATCTTTCTGCGGGGCGGACCGCCCACCACACCCTGGCATTCTTTGCCTTTGGCCATCCGTGCGGTAACCGAGCTGGGAGCTGATCCCAAGCGCGTCTGCGTGTGCACGGATGACCGTGAAGCCGATGACCTTTTTCTCTTTGGACTAGATTGGGTGGCCCGCGAGGCGGTGCGAGCCGGGATCAAGCCGATCACCGCGCTAAGCATGGCTTCTCTTCACCCGGCTACCCGATTCCACCTTGACCATGAAATCGGTGGAGTGGCGCCCTCGCGGCGGGCTGATCTTGTGCTCTTCAACGACGCGCTAGAACGGCAATGCACATGGTATGGAGGAGAGCTCGTGGTGGAGAACCGGCAGGTGACTCCCGTGCTCGAGGCGGCGTTGTCGAAACCTTACCGCTATCCGCGCGCGGCTTTTCAGACGGTAAAATTGCCCCCGGCCAAATCCTTGGTGTTAACACCTGCGCTTCCGCAAAAGCCAGTTGTAGCCAACGTGATTCGGACGGAATTGCCCGGCATTATTCTCTTCCATGACAAACTTCCGCTTACCCTCGGGCCGGGAAGTGAGTGGCCTGATGTCCTCCATGAAAACCGACTGTGCTTCGTGACGGTGATTGAACGGCACGGTAAGAATGGTCGCGTGGCTCACGGTCTCCTCCGGAATTTCGGTCTGACCTCAGGAGCCGTGGCCAGCACGGTAGGTCNNAAGCTGACATGCAGCTGGCGGTAGCCACGTTGAAGAAGCTACGTGGGGGAGTATGCGTGGTCCGTGACGGCCGGGTGCTCGCGCAGGTCGCGCTGCCTACAGCCGGCCTGATCTCCGATCGTCGTGCTCGTTGGGTGGCCAAAGAGACCACTCAGCTTAAAAAGGCCTGGCTCGAGATGGCCTGTACGCTGCCCTACATGGGTTTCAACCTCATCCCCCTCTCGGTGATTCCGGAGATTCGTATCACGGACAAGGGTCTCGTGACGGTCCCTGGAATGGAGATCGTTCCCCTATTTGAGAAAGCGTAACCTTAAGAGGTCACACCTAGAGCGGAGCCGAGCACNNATATGCTGACTTCTTTCCGGTTTCGTAGACGATGCGCCCATCCGAAATGGTCATGCGGACCCGTCCTTTGAGGGTCTGACCGGACCACGGCGAGTTACTTGATTTACTGGCCCCGGCCTTTGCGTCGTAGCGCCAGCTTTCGTCTGGATCGAAGAGACAAACATCGCCTGGTGCGCCCTCGGCCAGGGTGCCAGCAGCCAAATTTAAGATTCCGGCGGGCTTTCTGGTGAGCAAATCAATCACGTAGGGCAGCTTGAATTTGTTCTGCCGGACAAGGATATCAAGGGAGATGGGCAAGGCTNNTGTGGGGCGCATGGTCTGTCGCCAGGCAGTCCAACGTTCCGTCGCGCAGCCCGGCGATGAGTTCCAGGCGATCTTCCTCCGTACGGAGGGGAGGGTTCATCTTAAAGTGAGTATCGTAGCCGACGAGCGCGGCATCGGTCAGGGCGATGTGATGCGGGGTCGCTTCTGCAGTGACCTTCACGCCGCGTGATTTGGCGCGGCGGAGGATGTCGACCGAAAACTTGGAGGAAATGTGCTGCATGTGCACATGCGCTCCTGTATATTCAGACAAGATACAATTGCGGGCGACGATCAGATCTTCCGCAGCATTCGGCCAACCGCGAAGACCGAGGCGTCCTGACAGTGATCCATCACGGGGAGATCGAACATCTTCGCATACTCCAAGGCGCGTCGCATGAGGTCGTTTGATTGGACGCAATCGCCATCATCGGTGATGGCGACCACACCTGCCCGCTTCAGAGACCCGATGGGGGCGAGAGCCTGTCCTTTCATCCCGCTGGTAATACACCCAGTCGGATACACCTTGATCACGGCGTCCCGTTTTACCGCGTCTTTGATGAACTGAATGGTGCCCGCGTTGTCGGCGGGCGGGGGTGNNGGATGTCCACGAGACCTGGGCACGCGACGTAGCCTGCGGCGTCAATTTTCTTCGCCCGTTTGCGGGCAGTGGCTGAGAGGGAGGCGACGACGACGCCGTTTTCAATAAAGAGATCACCGACCGCATCCCGTTTGGCAGCGGGATCGATCACACGGGCGTTTTGAATCCAGAGAGCAGGCATGTGGAAAGGGCTTTGAGAAATCGACGACGGTGCAGGGGAGGCTGGTCTCGACCGCCTAGTCGTTGCTGACCACGAGTTCAGGTTGTCCGCCAGCGCAAAGGTAAAGCACTGCCATCCGGACGGCGATGCCATTGGTGACCTGCTCGAGAATCACGCTGCGTTCGCCATCGGCGAGTTCGCTATCGATTTCGACCCCCCGATTGATAGGTCCGGGGTGCATGATGATCGCCTTGGGGCTGAGCCAGCTGGCGCGCGTTTTATTGAGGCCGAACATGCTCGTGTACTCGCCGAGAGAAGGGAAGTGCCCGGAGGACTGACGCTCGTGCTGTATACGCAAAAGCATGACGACCTCGGCATCTTCCAATGCCTTTTTGAGGTCGNNGAGAAACTTGCACGCCCATGTCGTTGAACGACCGGGGTACCAAGGTAGAGGGGCCGCACAGGGTGACCGCTGCACCCATTTTAGTCAGGGCATGGATATTGGAACGTGCGACTCGGCTGAAAAGGATGTCGCCGAGAATCACGACTTTTCGACCGCGCAAATTGCCCAGGTGCTCCTTCATCGTGAAGGTATCGAGCAACCCTTGTGTGGGGTGCTCGTGAGCGCCGTCGCCCGCGTTGATCACGGGGATGTCGAGGATGCGGGAGAGGTAAAGCGGCGAGCCGGAAGCGGCGTGACGCAGCACGATCATGTCGGCGTTGAGAGCCTGGATGTTCTGGGCGGTATCACGAAGCGTTTGNNTGGCCCCGTCGAGGGAGATGACGTCGGCGCTGAGACGCTTGGCAGCCATGTCGAAGGCCATCCGGGTGCGTGTGCTCGGCTCGAGGAACAGATTGACGATGGTTTTTCCACGTAAAGCGGGCACTCGCTTCACACTGCGTTGGAGGATCTTTTTGAACGCAGTGGCGGTGGTATGGATTTGCTCGATCTCGGTGAGACTGAGCTCTTCGAGCGTGAGGAGGTGGCGACGAGTCCAGGGCATGGTGCGCAGGTTAGCGGGCAGAAGATTTGGCGGAAGAGATCTGGACGATGTCGTTGGCGGGATGAGCGGGGTCGAGGACGACATGGATTTTCTCCGCCTCACGGGCTTCAAGCGTGAGACCAACGTAGTCGGCGGCGATGGGCAGTTTGTGGGATCCCCGATCAATCAACACGGCCAACTCGACTTTTGCCGGCCGTCCATGATCAAAGAGTTCATCCAGGGCGGCTTTGACCGTGCGCCCGGAGAAAAGCACATCGTCAACGAGAATGACCACCGCACCGGTAACATCTACCGGGATCACCGTTGGCGAGAACTCCTTCGGGATCGGATTGCGCCCGATATCATCGCGATGGAACGAGATGTCCACTGTGCCCACATGCTTAAGACCGAGACGCGCTCCTAGGCGACGGGCCAGCGTGATGCCCCCGTTGGCAATGCCGAGAAGGACCACCTTGGAGTCGGCGCGGTGTCGTTCGGAAATCGAGCGAGCCAGACGGTCGAGAGCGGTGTGGATTTCAGCGGCGGAGAGGGTTTTGGCAGCAGACACGAGGACTCGTTTTGCCGGTCCGCTAGGGGACGGACAAGCGGGAAACGTCACCGAAGGACAATCACTGATCGAGCGCTCTCATACTCTTTACAGCCTTGCATTTACATCACTGCCCCGAGAACCGCGCCTGAATGTAGGCAGTCGAGAGGTTGCTTACTGGCGGCTGTCGATGCTGATCGCTGCTTCGAGGGCGCGAGGCCCTGCTTCGCTTGTTATCTGTAATTTAATTGCTTTTGCGTGGTGGCGCTGTTTCTAGCGACGGCGGGAGCCGATCGCCCACTCCGCTTCCTGTGGTTGGCGCAACTCAAAATAAAATAGAGAACTGCGCGAGGTAGCGATCGAACCAGTGATGTGTAACGAGAAAGTAGATACCTGCAGCGATGGCGAGCATAGGGCCAAAGGGCACATGGACGCCGATGCCGATCTCAGCGGGCTTTCCGTCCGGAGTTTCCGCTCGTGGGGCGACAGAGCGGGTGGAGCCCGAGAGTTTTTTCCATATCACCGCGAGGGTAAACCAGACCGTACCAACGATCGCGCCGCCGAAGATGCTGAAAACAGCGCCTTGCCAACCACAGAATGCGCCAATGGCACCCAAGAATTTCACGTCTCCAAACCCCATGGCCTCCTTTTTTAGGACGGCTTCGGCGAGCAGAGCGATCCATAGAACGAGACCAGACCCAATTAAAAGGCCCTGTAAGGCGGTCACGCCTGAGCGCAAGGAATCGGCCAGATAAAAGTCGGTAGCGAAGCCATGGAGGCTCGGAACTACAAATGATAAGAGCACGCCGACGACCCCGCCTCCGATCGTAAAGATATCGGGAATGATCATGTGGTCTAGGTCGATGAAGGTCGCACAGACCAAGCCGCTCATGAAAATCCAACCGACCACCGCTTTAGCCGGAGGAAAGTGAAGCGAGCATGCGAGGAAAAGCGCCGCGACCAACAATTCGATCGCTGGGTAGCGGAAAGAGTAGGCTCTACCGCAGCACCGAGCCCGACCCCGCAGGATAAACCAACTCAGAACCGGGATGTTATCGTACCAGGCGATGGGTTGGCCGCACGCGCAGTGTGATCCTGGGCGGACTACGGATTTGCCGGCGGGAAGCCGGTAAATCACTACATTGAGGAAACTCCCCACTATCGCGCCGAGCACGGCGGAGAGGGTGGGAAAGAGCCAGGGAAATTCAGCAAAGACCTCAGCGTAGGCAGAAAGCATGCGTGACCCGATTCCGGAGGCGAGCAGGGAGGAAGTCAAACCGCACTCACCGGAGGCGCATGGCGTCTTGGGCTGCTGTCTGCATCGCGAGGACCGGAACGGAGGCTTCGGACCAAATTTCGAGGGCGCGAACCCCCTGATGCACCAGCATAGAAAGACCGTTAGCCGTAGGAATTCCCAAAGCGCGTGCTGCCGCTAGAAGAGGTGTGACCGGCGGATTGTAAATCATGTCGTAGACCCCTGCGGGCCGGTCGAGCTTACTCAGATCGACGGGGGGAGGATCATCCGACTTTAAGCCAGCACTCGTGGCGTTGATGATTAACGCGTTGGGGGGGCAGGGAAGATCCGGCTGCGTTGGGTCGAAGCCCCGCAGCACCGTGTTTTTGGCCAGGGGTGTGAGATCGGAAAGGAGCCGATCGAGGTTTTCTCGCGTTCGGTTTCCAATCCATAGCGATTGGCAGCCGCGTTGTAAGCATTCGACGGCAGCCCCCCGGGCGGCTCCTCCCGCACCGAGGAGGACAATGGGGCGGTCGGTCAGCGACAGCCCAAGTGTTTCTTGGACGGCTTTTGCTAGGCCGTATCCATCGGTGTTGAAGCCCTGCCAACCGCGTGCCGTGCGACGCAGCGTATTGACCGCACCGATCGGCCGGGCAGCGGGATCGATCTCCTCAACCAAAGCGCAGGCCAGAACCTTGTGCGGCACGGTCAGATTCAAGCCGTAGAATGATTTGGCGTGGAGTCGTCGCAGCGCTTCACCTAGGTGCTCCGGCGGGACCTCGAAGCGGACGTAGGTCCACTTCGAAAAGCGCTCATCGCTTTGGGCCATTTCGCTCAACGCCGCCGTATGCATGGCGGGGCTGATCGAATGCTTGATGGGAAATCCCAGGACCGCGAGGGCGGTTCCCTCGAAAGACCAGCGATCCAAGTCTGCCAACGTGAGGACGGATGCCATGAAAATGCGAGCCCTAGGCGGGGAAGCGGGGATGGGCGCTTTCGAAATCTTCCACAAAACGAGCGAACAACTTCGCTCGTTCTAAACTGCCCGCTGCGGTGTAATGATTGACCAGGTTACGACAGCTGCGGCAGAGGACTTCGCGCAGAGGGGTGGGAGCGAGAAAGTTGCCTGCGGTCGTTTGGTACAGTTTAAACCGCACCATCATCTCTTCTCGCGTGCGCAACGTGCCGCCGTCAAAGGCATCAATGAAAAAGGGACGTTCTTCGAGAAAGCATCCCATGACGAAATGGGTCGGAAGTCCCACGGGTTCCAACGCGAATCCTAGTCGTCTGGCCACGAGAAGATAGACGATGCACAGGGAAATGGGGATGCCCTTGCGACGCTGCAATACGCGGTGGAGAAAGCTGTTTTCAGGATCTGAATAGTGCTCGAGGTTGCTGTGAAATTCGTAGTCGTGAAAGAGGACGCGATTGATGATGCGACACTTTTCACGGGCACTGCACGGCTCTGCGATCAATTCACGGCAGCGAGCGGCGATCTCGTCCAGGCGCGAGGCGCACGCTGGCAGGTCGACGTCTTTGTAAACCGTGCGCGCCATGAGCAACGAGCCCGTTTCGAGCTCATAATTTAATCCCCGGATAAAGGTGCGAAAGGCTTCGACCGGATCGCCTAGATTTAGCTCGTCAAGGAACCAGCGGGCGTGTGAGGCCAACAAACGGTTTTGACCAGAAACCAGCTCCTTTAAAAAAGACTCTGCCGCCGCCGATTCTTGCGCGAAAAGCCGCAGCAATCCGTCGCGCGTGTGCGACGATGGGTCGTCGAGCAGAGCACGGAGTGCGTCTTTACGCGGAGGATCAAACGAAGGTTGGGCCACGCGGACTAGGGAAATTTCTTTCCCGAGACGTGCAACAGGAAAGGGGATAGCGGACTTGTCTGCGCTCAGGCGGCAGGCGATGAGGGCCTCGATCCGAATAGAGCGGTGCCCACGCGGACGAGAGTGCTGCCTTCAGCGACCGCGGCGGCGAGATCTCCACTCATGCCCATGGACAGCTCCGGCAGTGAAACGCGCAAACGCGTTTGGAGATCGTCGCGAATCGAGCGCAGGCGTGCAAAGGTGCGCTGAGCCACTGAAGGATCCTCGCTCAAGGGGGCGATAGTCATCAACCCTTCGACGTGCAAATGAGGTTGTCGGAGTGCCGTCTCCAAGAGCCGTTCTGCGTCTTCCGGCTCAGCCCCGAATTTGGCGGGATCATTGCCAGCATTAATTTGAAGAAGAATCGCGAGTTGCTTGCTCCGGGCGGCGGCGGCGCGCTCCAGTGCCAAAAGAAGTTTTTCACTGTCCACACTTTGCACGCGGTCAAAAAGATCTGCGGCTAGCTTGGCTTTGTTCGACTGCAAATGGCCGATGAGGTCCCACTTTAGCCCTGGAGGTGCGAGGGGACGCTTTTCCGCGGCTTCTTGAACGCGATTCTCGCCCACGCGAGGAAGCCCATAACGCCATGCGTATTCGGCAGCGGTGGCCGGATGAGTTTTAGTCACCGCGAGCAGTGCGACCTCATTCCGGGCGCGGCCTGCTCGGTCGCAGGCGTCAGCAATTTGCGCCATCACACCCTCTGCCGCCGCGCAGAATTGTTCATAGGTCGTTTGCATTCAAAAAGGGATTTTAATGGGTTGCTGAATGATAAGAACGTTTTATACGTTAGCTGCCCCCGGATAACTTATGCAGATTGAGAATTTCAAGATTTTCGCGGATTTAGTGGAGACCAAGAGTTTTTCGAAGTCTGCCAAGATCAATGGCATCACTCAATCCGCGGTGAGCCAGCAGGCACGAGCAATGGAGCGTCATTTTAAGACGTTGCTCATCGACCGCAGCCAGAAGCAGTTCCAGCTGACGCGTGAGGGGCAGCGTGTTTATGAGTCCGCAAAGGAGGTGCTGCATACGTACGACAAGCTGGCTTCCGAGCTACAGGAAATGAAGAAGGTGATCAGTGGGATGATTCGCATCTCGACCATCTATTCGATCGGTCTTCACGAACTGCCTCCGTACATCAAGCGATTCCTCAACGACTATCCGTCTGTGAACGTACGGGTGGAGTACCGGCGCTCGAACTTGGTCTATGAGGATATCCTGCATAACTCCGTCGACTTTGGCCTCGTGGCTTTTCCGGTCAAACAGCGGCAGATCGAGGTCATTCCGTTTCGGAATGACAAGTTGGTACTCATCACTCACCCCAACCATGCTTTGACCAAGCACACCGGCGAGATCGAGCTCAAGGATCTGGCAGCGCAGAAATTCATCGGGTTTGACCCTGACATTCCCACGCGGAAGGCGGTCGACCAGATTTTCCGGGACAACAAGCTTGAGATCGAACCGGTGATGGAGTTCGACAACATTGAGACGGTAAAACGTGCGGTGGAAATCGATCACGGCATCGCCATCGTTCCGCAGGCCACGGTATTGCAAGAATGCAAACAGGGTACGCTGTCCTTGTTGAAATTTAAGGGAAAAGACTTCACCCGACCTCTGGCGATCCTCTATCGCAAGGGTCGTGTTCTTACTCCGGCCATGCGTAAGTTCGTCGAAACGCTGTCAATGGATCTTCCCGAGGCTCGCGAGCCCTGAGTGAACGGCTGATCGTTTCCGCGTCAGATATCGATCAGCGTCACCGGATCGTTCGGTAGCGGGGGGGAACCTGGACGATCACACCATGTCGGTCGCGCTCAGCCGTTCTGTCCCATCCTTGAGGATAGCAACGGTGTTTCCATGGCTGACTNNAACTGATTCTCACGGTCTATGCATTGACTCTAGTCGGCCTCTCCTTGTTTGCCCTCCATCGGGTGAAAATGGTGTGGCTTTATTGGAAGCACCTGCGACGCGTCTCGACGCCTTCCCCCGCTCCACTTCCGCTGGGCACACGGGTCTGTGTGCAATGTCCACTTTACAACGAGCCCTTGGTGGTCGAGCGATTGCTCGAATGCGTCACGCGATTGCGTTGGGAACCCGGAGCACTGGAAATTCAAGTCCTGGACGATTCGACGGATGCTACGCCTGAGATCATCGATCGCTGGCTGCGGCAGCATCCCGTACAGGCGGTGATCGTGAAACATGTGCGTCGACCGGAACGAGTAGGGTACAAAGCAGGTGCGCTGGCGTATGGGATGACCCTGACCAAGGCGGAATTTTTTGCCGTCTTCGACGCCGACTTTCGACCTGAACCTGACTTTCTCGAGACGCTGATGCCGCACTTTCAAGAATCGCGGGTTGGGGTGGTGCAAGCGCGTTGGGAGTTCAGCAACCGCGCGGCGAGCCTGTTGACTCGATTTCAGGCCATTTTTCTGGATGCCCATTTTGTTGTAGAGCAGGCGGCGCGTGCAGCAGGTGGACTCTACTTCAATTTCAATGGCACCGCGGGCATTTGGCGGCGCACTGCATTAGAGGACGCGGGTGGTTGGACTTCGGATACCGTGACCGAGGATCTGGATGCGAGTTACCGAGCGCAATTGCGTGGCTGGAAATTCGTTTATCTTGATCGCTACGCGGTTCCGTCGGAACTACCTGAAAACCTCACCGCTTTCAAAAGCCAGCAGCGTCGTTGGACCAAGGGCGGCGTTCAAGTCGCGCGCAAATTGCTCGCCACAGTGATGCGGAGCAATGTGCCTGCGAGAGTGAAGCGCGAGGCCTTCAGTCATCTCACGGTGGGCTTTGTCCATCCGCTGCTGATCTTGTTCTCCATTTTGTTCGTTCCGTACCTGCTGCTGGTGGGACATTCGCCCACGGGAGTCTGGCTTGTCCTCAACCCCGTGACCGTTCTCCTCACGGGCGGCTTCACCGTGGCCTTTTACATGACGGGCCAGTACTTTCGTCAGCGACGCTGGTTGGAGGGGCTGACTTGGCTGGTGGTCTCCCCCTTCTTTCTCGCCTTTGGGCTGGCGATGAGCGTCACCTGCTGTGTGGCGGTGGTGGAAGGATTGATCTCGCGGGGCGGCGAGTTTGTCCGCACTCCGAAAGGCGGACGGGCCATTTCTGCGGCGGGTTTGGTTTCTCGCTTTCGAAGTCGAACCTGGTTCATGGCCATTATCGCGGCGGAGTTTTTACTCGGGCTCGCGATGCTCGGAGGAGCGTTGCACTTCGGTCGCCACGAGATGCTGGCGCTTTCGGCGGTCTTGGTGGTGAAAGCGGCGGGGTTCCTCACTATGGCCGCGGTTTCCTCGCAGGATCTCTTTCCCCGATCGGTTCCAGCCCGGATTTGACCTGGTGGAAATCCAGGTCCACTTTGGAAACACGATGAGCGCACGTGTTTTTCGAGCCTACTTTCTAAGTCTAGCTGCATTGGCCTTGGTGGTCGGTGCGGGCTGTCGCGAGAGCGCGGGTGGCGGGACAAAAACGAGCTCGGGTGACGTGGCAGAAATTGCTCCCGCCTGGAGGCTGAAGGGGCTAGACGGGAAAGACGTCACCCTCTCGCAGTTTCGAGGTAAGGTGGTGCTCGTGGATTTTTGGGCGACGTGGTGTGCCCCTTGCCGGGCGGAAATGCCCGCCTATGTGGCCATCCAAAAAAAGTATGCGGAACAAGGCTTGGTGATCGTCGGCATTTCGCTCGATGCGCAGGGGCCAGTCGTAGTGAAAAAATTCATCGATAGCTTGGGCATTACGTATCCCGTGGTGATGGGGAACGATGATGTGACGGAAGCCTACAAAGTTCGCGTGATGCCGACGACCTTCTTGGTCGATCGTGAGGGGAAGATTCGTCATACTAAAATTGGCGCGATCACCGATCAGGCCGAGTACGAGAAGATCATTGAGTCGTTGCTCTAAGCTTCGTCCTTGCTCACGGTAGAACCGCGATCGTGAGACCGGATTACGTCTCACGGTGTTCGCTCACTCTGAGTGGCGTCCGAAGGACTTCATGACTTTTCCTACGCACCTCCTTTTTCCCNNCGAGTAGCTTTGGCTACGTGCTGGGTGTGCTGTTGGTAAAACGCGCGTCGACCTTTGGGGTCGGGCTGTGGCGTACCACCTTTGTTTCCAATGTGGCCATGGGCCTGTGTTTCTCGCCTCTGCTCTTGCTGGGAGGTCAGGGGCAGCCGTGGACGCTGTGGTGGCAGCCCGCTTTGACCGCGGGTTTGTTTTTTATTGGGCAGATGGCGACTTTTCTGGCGTTGGAAGGCGACGTGTCGATTGCGACGCCGGTGCTTGGACTGAAAATTCTGCTGGTCGCGCTTTTCAGTTCGGTGCTCATCGCCGAGTCGATACCGGCAAAGTGGTGGTTTGCGGCGTTTCTCAGCACGGTGGCGATTGTCCTCGTAAACTATGGCGCTCGCGGAGTCCCTCATCGACGGATTGGCGTAACCGTTGCTTGGGGATCGGTGGCTGCCGCAGCGTACGCCATGACGGATGTCTTGGTGCAGAAGTGGGCGCGTGCCTGGGGTGCTGGGATCTACCTTCCTTTCATGTTTGGGCTCCTCGCCGTCTTGTCACTCGGTTTAATCCCGCGCTTTCAAGCACCGCTCTCCGCTATCCCCAAGGCTGCACTTCCGTGGTTGATTCCCGGAGCGATCGCATTGGCCTTTCAGGCGGCGAGTGTGGCCTATACCCTGGCGGTTTATGGGGATGCCACGGCGGTCAATATCGTTTACTCCTCGAGAGGACTGTGGAGTGTGATAGGAGTATGGCTGATCGGACATTGGTTCAAAAACGAGGAACAACGGCTTCCGCCGACACTTCTGCGCAACCGCTTCGTGGGTGCCATCCTCATGCTCGCGGCCATTGGCTTGGTGGTGATCGGTTAAAGCTCTCGCGAACTTTGAGGGTATCGCGTTGACCGTCCGCGAGGCGCTGCGTTGATTCGACGGGTGAAAGTCGCCTTCATCAGCGGGACCAGCATCGTCAATTCGACTCTCTTCGCCCAGTGGGAGGTGCGGACGCTTCAGACTCCGTACGGTTGCGTGACCTACAAAGCACGGGGAGAGCAGATTCTCCTTAACCGTCATGGCTTCGGATTTCCATTGCCGCCACATTCAATCAATTACCGCGCGAACATCCGAGCCGTGGCTGATTTGGGATTCAAGGATGTCGTGTCGTTCAATTCGGTGGGGTCGCTTAAACCCGAGCTACCCCCTGGATCTCTGGTCTCCTGCAATGATTACGTGAACCTACAGAGTCCGCCGCAGACCTTCTTTGACGACGAGTTGAAAGGGGGCGCACCGGGGATTGCCAACAACCTGATTCCTCAGATCACCTCCGCGCTTGCTCCCGAGTTTAACTTTCAGTTGGGAAAAACTTACGTGCAAATGCGCGGGCCGCGTTTTGAAACGAAAGCAGAGATCGCGGTGATCCGTCATTGGGGCGATGTCGTCGGGATGACCGCCGCGCATGAAGCCGATTTATGCAGCGAGCTCGGCCTGCGCTATAACAGCTTGGCGATTATCGACAATTACGCGAATGGTTTGGAAGGCACTGCGATCGACTTCGCGGCGTTTAAAGACCTCGTGAAGCAGAACCAGCAGACGGTGAATCGGATCTTTACCCGTCTGTTGGAGGTCCTCCAGTAATTGCCATCTGGTCACTGACGACAGGTCATTTACTTCTCGGGTAGGGGGTTCTCCCTAGAAAAATCGCTATAGCGGGGGGCTGCGTGACGCTAGGGCGCCCGGTTTGCGAATTGATCGTAAAGAACAGGGAGGGTGGGCTTTGGGGTGCCCCTCGCGTTGACGTATCCACGCGTCCTGACATCTTGGGGTTATGAGCGATTTTGTGTCCAGCGGCGCCATCACCGAAGCCAAGACCATCCTGGATCGGGTAAGGGCAAACATGCGTGTCACCATCAAGGGCAAGGATGAGGTGATTGACCAAGTTCTCGTCTGCTTGGTGGCTGCCGGACATCTCTTGATCGAGGATCTTCCGGGAGTGGGAAAGACCACCTTGGCGTACTCGCTGGCTCGGTCTATGGACAGCGAGTTTTCCCGGATCCAGTTTACGAGTGATCTTTTGCCCAGCGATGTTACTGGCGTGGCGATCTACGATGATACGGTGAAGGAATTCGTTTTTAAGCACGGGCCGGTGTTCGCGAATGTGGTCCTGGCGGACGAGATCAATCGAGCGACCCCCAAAACCCAGTCGGCACTCCTCGAAGTGATGGACCGTGCTCGCGTCACGGTGGATGGCGAAACGCATACCGTGGGTTCGCCGTTCATGGTGTTTGCGACGCAGAACCCCGTGGATTACGAAGGCACGTTTCCTCTGCCCGAAAGCCAGATGGACCGCTTTTTAATGCGGATTCATATGGGTTACCCGCAGTTGGCTGATGAGCTGGAAATTCTCCGGTCTACGCGCGGAAGCTATGACACGATTCAGCTCAATCCGGTCATCACCCGGATCGAGGTTCTTCGGCTGCAGACACTCTGCACGCAGGTTTTTGTGGAAGAAAGTGTCTTGGAGTACCTCTTGAAGATCATTTCCGCGACGCGTACGGAAACCGAATTCAAGGCGGGGATTAGCGTCCGCGGCGGGCTGGCTTTGAAGGTGGCGGCGCAGGCGCGTGCCCTCTTGATGGGCCGCGATTTTGTCATGCCCGACGACATTGTTTCACTGGTTCTTCCGGTGCTAGGCCACCGCCTCTCCCTCAGCCGGCAATCGAGTGACGCCTTGGAGGAACGGCGTGCGGTCACTGCGGTGCTAAAGCGCATCTTGGCTACGCTCCCTTTGCCTGTGTGATGCGGCAAGTTGTGTCCTTGGCTGCACCTGTCAGTTTCGATTATGAGTGTTTCCATTCCGCCTCCTCGCCTGAGTGCGCCCAGTATCCGTCAAATGACGAACGGGCGTCGGGAGGAGCATGTATGGCACGGTCCGGATACACCAGGTTTTGGGAAGCGGCGATTTCAGTGGAAACGCGTTCTGTGGTCATTGGTTTACCCGTCGAAGGAGCAGCGTGTTTACCCCACAGTCTCGGGCGTGATTTTGATCTCGCTGGCGATGGCGATTGGAACCGCGGCGTACAACACGTCCAACAACATCCTGTTCATTACCCTTTCGCTGCTTTTGTCCTGTCTCCTTTTGAGCGGAGTGTTGTCCTGGCTGAACTTAGCGAAAGTAGCCTGGCGCCTAAAGGTCGAACACACCTTGCGTGTGGGCGTGGAGACGTTGGTGGTTTTAGAAGTAAGAAACCGGAAGCGGTTTCTCCCGACCTATGGGTTGCGCTTTGAGGTGAAATCAGGAACCGAACAAACTCTCAGTACGCTCACGCTCAAGGAGCGGCTCGACCCGCAAGGGGGCAGGGTTCGACTCGAATGGGTTTGGAAACCGGCCCAGCGCGGGGCGGTGCCGATCGAGCTGATGAGCGTGGGCTCGCTGTTTCACTTCGGATTTCTTCGTAAGCATTTTCGCGGAAATCTTCGACGCGACGTGATCGTCTGGCCCGCTCCTGTGACGTACCAACGGTTTGCCGTGGCGACCGCGAATCGCTCACCCGATGGCCGCACGGTTTCGAAGACTGGACAAGGCGGCGACCTATTTGCGGTTCGGCCTTACGCGCCGGGTGACTCGCATCGACTTATTCACTGGAAAGCCACAGCTCGAGTGCGTCAACTACTCGTGCGGCAATTCGCGGCCGAGAGCCAGGAAGGGTTTTCTCTGTGGCTCGATGTCACGGCCGACCAGTGGTCGCGTGAAGAGCAGTTCGAACTCCTGCTCCGTTTTGTCGCCTCGCTGGCCGAGGACTTGTTTCGACTCGGGCGATTGAATGAGGTGACCGTAGGGCAGGGGAGTGTGCGACGCGTTCGTCGGGTAAGCGATGTTGAGTCGTTCCTTGACGAACTCGCAGTTTTGCAACCCGCGCAAACGGATATTAAAGACGTGGCGGGCAGTCTGCCTGCTCGGGCGAAGGAGTCTTTCCGTCGCTCGCGTCGCAACCTGCTTACCTTCGCGCCCGATGGGACGCGCGGTGTGGCGGCTTATCTCGATGGTCAAAAAGCGGCCTCAACTTAGACTCGACGAGCTTCATCAGCTCAAATGGGCGTTGGGTTCACTCCTCGCGGTGCTTTCTGCGTGGACGGTTTTCTTTTTGGATATTGAAGCCACAATGTGGGTCATTGCGGTGACGCTTGCCGGAGGTGCGGTGGTGATCTGGCCGACGCTGCCGACCCGATTGCCCACGGCGACGCACCGGTTCGCGGTTCCCGTGATTGTCGCGTTTTTCGCCTACGACCTTTACACGCACCGGCAGCCGCTCCCATCGATGGTGAAGCTTGAGCTGATGTTGCTCTTGTATCGTGTGATCACCTACCGAAGGCGCCGCGACGATCTGCAACTGATCTTGCTCGGACTGTTCCTGGTGATCGTGACGGGCGTACTGACCGTATCGCCGCTTTTTGCGGTCCAAATTCTTGCCTTCACCGCGTGTGCGTTGGCTTTCCTGCTCCTGACGACGCTAGCAGACTCCGCGCAGCCGGTGGTATTGGTAAAGGCTACGGAGCCGGGAGGAAAAACCCTGCCTCCGGGATGGGCGGTGGAGGTAAAATGGCGAGAACTGCTTTCTCGCGTACGTGCTGCTACGGACTGGAGGGTCATTGTGCTAGGAGCTCTCCTATTCGCTGGTGTGGTCGCTATGTCCGGTGTGTTGTTCATGGCCATTCCGCGGTTCGAAATCGGCAACAGTCTTTTTCTTGATCGCTTGATTCAAAAGAAGACCAAGACCGGATTTTCGGACAATATTCGTTTTGGTGAAGTCNNCATCGCTATGACGGTCGATGTCAGCGACCCTTCCCTTATCCCGGGTGTGCCTTACTGGAGGATGGTCGTGTTGGATGAGTACCGGGAAGGCGGGTTCAAAATGTCGATGGAGTTAGCCGGAGAGCTGGCGCGCCGTAAACTGGACCGACGTACCCGGGTCATGGGCGAGACCGCGTATCGGAATCGCCAGGACGAAATCTGGAAATTTTATTATGAACCTGGAGTGAGTCGCTACCTTCCGCTCGGTGGGGGCTTTTATGATATCACGTTTAGCCGACCGGTGACTTTGGATTTTAGTTCCGTTTTGCGCTTGGCGGCGTTGACGACGGAACCGGTGGATTTGCTGGGTTTTCAGGTGCGCGGTTTAGATTTTAACGCCGTGCTACCCGACTNNGCGGATCGTCAGCACGGTCGGGTTGTTCCGACGAGGCGCATGCCGGACTACCGACGCATGCAGGTCGAGGCCGAAGAAAATTCGAAAGTCGTGCAGATGGTCTCAGAATTTACCGGTAATGACGTTTTGTCCGCCGAGCAGTTCGCGCAGAAAGCGTGTGACTGGCTTTGGAAGCATCATACGTATTCCATGGAATCGCGACTCGGAGCGGGGCCCACGGATCCTTTGGTGCGTTGGCTGGAAGCTAAGGGACCAGGACACTGCGAGTTTTTTGCTGGCGCGTTTGCTTTGCTCGCTAATGCAGCGGGGCATCCCGTCCGAATCGTGACGGGATTTAAAGGCGGTAGCTGGAATAGTTTCAGCAATAGTTTGATCGTTCGGCACGCGCATGCCCACGCCTGGTGCGAAATTTGGAATGGGAACGATGCGTGGATTCGCGTGGATCCGACGCCGGGTACGACCGCCGCTGTGGGTGAGCCTTCGCGTGAGGTTGCGGCGGCAGATCTGCGCGAGCGCACCGTGGATCGAGGTTGGACCGCTCGGATCGAAAGCCTTCGCGTCTTCTGGTACCGACGTGTTGTCAATTTTGATCAAAAGACACAGGTGGAGATGGCTTCGGAGGCCAAACGGGGATTTGATGGCGTGTTTTCGTGGGTCAAAGAGCGGAGCCAGAATCTCTTGAAGCAAGGGCAGGGATGGATGGATCGTCCATGGAACAGCACCCGAGCGCTGATGACTCTTGGGGCTTTTTTAGTTGGGGTGCTCACGGTCTGGTTGCTGGTTCGTTTACGCCGTACCTGGGGGTGGCGTGCGTTCCATGGTTGGGGTAAACGAGCACAGGGAGATCCTGTCAGGAGGGAGGCGAGCCGTTGGCTGGTGCGTCTCCGAACGAAAGGAGTCCTCACTCCAGGCGATGATGAGGGCGTGCGTGTGTTAGGTGAGTTGGAACGCTTACGCTATGGTCCCAAAGTTCTGGGCGGGCAGGCCGTGCCTGTCTTTACGCGCACGAGACGCTACCTCAGTCGGCGCAAGGCAGCAGAGGGCAAGGCGCAGCGCTGACGAAACAGCGGGAGGCACCCGCCGCGAGAGCAGGCTGGGTCCAAGGTGCGTTGGAGTGAGTCCGAGATGTGCCTGCTGAACACGTGGTTCGAAGGCGGATCGCGGACAAAAAAAGAGCGTGCCGTGAGGCACGCTCAGAGGTGATAGGCTGTTCTCAGTTCCTCAGATGAGGATCAGAGCAGGCTTTTCGAGGATATCGCGCAGAGCGGACAGGAATTGCGCGCCGACGGCGCCATCCACTACACGATGATCGCAGGAGAGGGTGAGCGTCATCCGTTGACCGATGACGATCTGGTCGTTCTCTACCACGGGCTTTTTGACGGTGGTGCCAACCGCAAGAATCGCGGCATTGGGAGGGTTGATGATGGCGGAGAAACGGTCGATGCCCATCATGCCGAGATTGCTGACGCAGAACGTGCCACCGGTAAACTGGTCTGGCTTGAGCTTCTTCTCTTTCGCCAACTTGCCGAGGGTCTTGGCCTCCGAACTGATGGCGAAAACACTCTTCAAGTGAGCGTCGCGGACCACCGGGGTGATCAAGCCATCCTCAATCGCGACCGCAAACGAGACGTGCGCGGCGCCGAAGTAGCGGATTTGGGTCTGCTCCCAGGACGCGTTTACGGCTGGGACTCGGCGGAGAGCCTCGGCACTGGCTTTGAGGATGAAGTCGTTGACGGAGAGCTTTACCCCTTCCTTCTCCAACGCGGTATTAAGCTGCTGACGCAAGGCAAGGAGAGGGCCGGCGTCGACTTCGACATCGAGATAGAAATGAGGAATCTGGGTTTTCGATTCCAAGAGACGCTTGGCGATGACACCACGCATAGTGGAAACCGTCGCGGTCCGCTCCTCTTGGATCGGGCCTTTGGCGGAGAGCGACGCACCAAAGGAACTTCCGCCGGATTTGCTTCCACCTGCGGCCCCTGCCTTGGCGCCGCCTGATTTTTCGGCGGAGAGGATATCAGCACGCACGATGCGACCGCCGGGACCCGAGCCCGTGACACGCGCGGGATCGATTCCCTTTTCCGCCGCCAGCTTTTTCGCCAAAGGAGAGATTTTGATGCGTTCACCTTCTCCTCGAGTGGGTGCTGGCTCGGCAGACTTAGCTTCCGCTGCTGATGATTTGGCGGGAGCAGCTGCCGGAGCTGCGGAGTGAGTCGACGTCGAGGCCTCGGGCTTCGCGGGTTTTTCTTCCGGAGCTTGGGAGGCATCCTTCTTTTCAGCGGGTGCTGTTTCTTTAGCTGCGCCGCCGCCCTTGCCGGCGGGAGCTTCCACTGTTTCGCCGGCCTTACCGATGGCACAAAGGGCCTCGCCGATGGCTACCTGTGATCCGGCGGGAGCAAAAATTTTGAGCAGCGTCCCGTCGAAAAAGCACTCGAGTTCCATCGTTGCTTTGTCGGTTTCGACCTCCGCCAGCATCATGCCGCTC
>DKKJ01000150.1:11430-13277 GCA_002455175.1 Opitutaceae bacterium UBA6669 | reverse complement strand
CATCGGGCGCCTCTCTTCGAGCAAATCTTCTCCCTTCCCGCCGATACCCTAGCTCAGGTTCCGAGTGAAGGCGTGGTGAAAGCCCCGTGGAGTGAGAAAGTGGCCACACGAATTCAAGCCTCCGACAAAACGCACCTCTCACTTTCGTTACCCATTCAGAATTTGCCGGCAACGGCAGCACTGTGGCGAACCTCGAACTTGGAACTCAAGGATCTCCTTGGCAACACCCATCAGCTCACCGCCGTCGGTGCCTCTGACCCCGCCGAGTCCATCCTCGCTCTGCTGGACCTGCCGACCGGTCGCGCCCCGGGGAATATTCCCACGCAGGGCTTGGCTTTGCCACGAGAGACGACTGATTCTCCCTGGGTCGATGGGCCGCATACGGTCAAAAGTCAGCTGCTGGTAAACTCGCTCTCGTACCAGAACCTAGGTCAATTATCACTCTTCGAAAATCAATTCTTCACCCGTGATGCGCTCCAATGGCGGGTCCGCGATGCCGGCATCGTCGAGAATNNATCACTCCGCTCGGATCATCGTTGAAGCCGTTGGACTCGGCCCGGCGCTAGACCGGGTGAGGCAGGCGTCGTTCGCTCTCTACCACGAATCTCGGAAAGAGGTCCTCTTACCGGCGACCCCGATCTCGCGGACCCGCAATGAATTTGGGGGACTGATAAGAAGACAGTTTTTCCACGTCTTCATCATCCCCCATTTCAAACACCCCTCACTCAGGCATATCCCGGAGCACACTCCAAAAAATGTGGACATAACGTGGCTCAAAGAGGCCCGTCTGGTCGTTTTTACTCCCTCCATCGGGCCAACGATCACCCTCGCTGACGATGACGCCATTGAAGTCATCTCTCCGGGTAACTTTCCTTTGCAGAGAAAACCTCCACGCGACTCTAGCTCGCCCCCGTGAGCGATCTAGGCGAAAAATCTTCATTACCGGACAAAGGATCTCATTAACGGGAGGGCGCTACTCGCATACACTGCGATCCTGCCTTCGGAGTCCGTTGCCCCATTCCTGACGGCAGTTCCCCATGCCGTCCCTTTCCCTCTGCTCTGCTGCGTGGCACTTCCGCGATCCCCGTTCCTCCTCCTGGGATCCGGCCACGGTCCCAGGCTGTGTCCACACCGACCTCCTTCGAGCACGGAAAATCCCAGACCCGTTTTGGGGTACGAATGAAACGGAACTTCAGTGGATCGAGGAGCGCGACTGGGAATATCGGGCTCGCTTTGATGTCCCTGCGGACTTAGCCAGCGAGGACAATATCGACCTGGTCGCCGACGGTTTGGACACGGTGGCGACCGTTACCTTAAACGGCCGTGAGTTGCTGCGCACTGACAACATGTTCACGGGCTACCGTCGGCCGGTGCGCACGTTCCTGCGCCCGAAAGCGAACGAGTTGGTGATTCGTTTCCACAGCGCCATGGACTATATCCGAACTNNTCCGCGAATACAACGACCGCGTCGGCCGCTGCCAGGTCATCCGAAAACAACAGTGTCAATTTGGCTGGGATTGGGGTCCCCGTTTCGTCACTGCCGGAATCTGGCGCGATCTGCGGCTAGAAGGATGGAGCGGCAATCGGCTCGACTCGGTGCGCGTCACCCAAAACCACCAGGTTGACGGCAGCGTGACGCTCACGTTGGCCCCTGAGCTGGTCCGCCCTGACGCGTCAGCACAATGCCATTGGCGCCTGACACTCGACCAGCTTCCCATCGCAGAGGGTCATGGCCGCACACTCCATGTTCAACACCCTCAACTCTGGTGGCCTCAAGGGCAAGGAGCGCAACCCCTCTATACCCTAGAAGTTGCCGTCACCGACGCGAAAGGGAGCCCCCTCGGATG